>NZ_JBHYZP010000002.1:118278-387226 GCF_042752355.1 Streptomyces sp. NPDC059255 | reverse complement strand
TTAATCCCACAAACCCCCCCCCCTGGCACAACACCCCCCCCTTTTCTCAAACCCGCCGGCCCCCCCGCGGCCCCGGCCGGGGGGTGGTGGGGGGGCCCCTGCCCCCCCCCGGCCCCCCGACGGCGCTGAAGTGAGCGCGGCCTCTTCAGCCGGGCGTTGACTGGCTATGACGTCGTCAACCGGACCCAGCGTGACGGCCCGAAATGGCCCCACTTTGTGAAGACCACCGACGGGTGATGGGGCCGTGGGAGTGACGCTTAATGCCCCACGACCTCACGGAAGTCGTGATTCTGTTACTCCAAGCGCCACTGTCCAGCACTGGGGCGGGGTGGCGGTCAGGTTCAGGCGTGAGGAGAGGTCAGAGGTGAACGAGGAGAGGTTCGGCGAGATGGCGGGCCAGCTCGCTCGGGCCAGCTTGGATTCGTGGCGCGCGGGTAACCGAGCCTTCGCGGTGCTGCATTGCGGCATCGGGTGCGAGCACATTCTCAAGGCCCTCTTGTGCCGCCACGACCCGCTTCTCATCTCAGAGAAGGGCGACCGGGCCCACCGCTTCCATGCCCTCGGATTCGGAAACGCGCCAGGAGTCAAGCCGCTGGCCGAGGCTCGAACCATCGGCATCACGGAAGCGTTCAGGGACGCGACGGTCTTCATGGACGGACGTATGCCCCTCGACGAGCGCGGCTTTCACCTGGTCGCCGCATCACGCAACGGCGTTGCTCATTACGCGCACCACAGTGAAGAGTCTGCGGCCGAGGTCGTCAAACTCGGTCTCCAGGTCATCGAAGCCGTACGCGCCGAACTGTGCCTCGACTCCTCCACCTTCTGGGGCGAGTACCAGTCCGTCTTCACGAGCCTGGACAAGGTCGCCGACCTGCCGAGCCAGAAGGGCCAGAGCGACCGGCCGGCCATCGAAAGAGCGACCGAGCAACTAGCGTTTCTCCAAGCCCAGAAGGTCTTCAGCGAGCTCACCACAGCCGCCCGGACGGCTCAGTCGGTCATTTCATGGTGGGCTGAGGCACGGCACGCCGACGTCCAGGAAGCTGTAACCCGCACGACCTTGAGCGCAGCCCTGCTCACCGCCCTCGACTCCGCTGGGGACCGGATAAGGGATGCTGCGAGAGAGCTTCTCGTCGCCTACGACATAGTCCCCTACACCTTCCCGCTCGAAGCTCCGCCCAGCCCTTCCGAGATCGAGCAGCGGGCGCGGACCGCAGTGATGGTGAAGGTTGTACTCGCATCGAGCGTGGGCGCCGCCATCCGTCGCGTTCACAACGACTTCCCTGCCTTGTTGATCGCGCCGATCCTGGCTGAAGTCAGCGCTTCAGGGCGTCTACTGGAAGACGCCCTAGCGAAACCCGGCACACGCCGCTGGTGGCATAGCTGCCCGGCCTGCGGATACAGCGGCAACGTCTACGGTGACCTGGAGCCCAGGGGCTGCTCCTGCGAAGGAGAGTGGGACACCTGCCCGCACGACGACCGGAACGAGGGGGTGGGAAGTATCCAGTCGTTCCTCTGCCCGTTCTGTGGGCTACTTCTGAATCACAGCCCTGAGCTGGCGGCGGCCGGTGTCGCGCCCGAGACGGCAGTGCCCTTGGACGTGTCACCGGCGAGTGGGTGACATAGAACCACCGCCTTGCGCCAGGACGACGTGCAAGATCCGCCGGACAGACCCTAAGCGTCACGAACACCAATGTCAGTGGCATCGGCGACGATGGCCCCGCCCGGCACCACACCATCCCTTGGTCTGAGAGGACTCCTCGTGGCCCAATCCTTCACCGTGCAGCTGACCTTCGGCAGCCACCGCATCGAGAACGTCACCTTGCAGTGGGGGGTTGGGATGGGCGGCGATACGCGAAGGGACGCTCCCAGCTGGGGCACTGACATCGAAGTCCCGGCTGTGATTGAACTCCTCGATCTGATTACAGCTGGAGCGATCACTGCCGAGCAGGCCCGAGACAAGCTGGACCGTCTGACAGTCGCAATCAAAGAGCGGATGGATCGCGAGTATGAGGAGATGATCGAACTGATGGAGCAGCCCACGCCTCGTGCGGTGCGCGAAAAAATGCGCTTCGATGACCGGTGGGTGTATGCCATATCGACCGACGGCACCCCTGGCTCAGTCAAGATCGGCGTTGCGAAGGACATAGCCCTGCGGATCAAGTCGTTGCAGTCGGGCTCCGCGACCAAACTGGAACTTCTCTGGAGCGCTCGCGGTGGGTTCCCTCTTGAGCGCTACCTGCATGAGCAATTCAACGCCAGGCGCACCCACGGGGAGTGGTTCGACTTCGAAAGCTGTCCCGACCCCGTCAAAAAGATCAACGAGGCCGCTCACGCCTTCCTCCAGCAGTTCGCCGAGGAAGGTTCCACAAACCCCTAAGTCCACTGGACTCGTGCATGCCCCCGCGGTGGACTGCTTCATAACGTCGGTGGTCTTCACAAAGTGGGGCCATTTCGGGCCGTCGCGCTGGGGCCGGTTGACGACGTCATAGCCACGTTGACCTACCTCTTCTTCGGGAAGAAGTGCTCGAGTAGCATCCGCAGAACCTCGCGGGCGTCCTCACGCCGCTTCTCGTCACGGAAGCACAACGCGGCAATGGCGACACCCGCTACGAGGAGAAGAATGGCCACGGGGACTGCAAGGGTGGTGGTCGCTGCCATCATTGGAGCAACGAGGGCGAGAAACGAAGCGGCCAGCAACATCAGGGACTTGAACAGCACGACGGGACCCCTCCAGGGGCTCGGCGTGCCACCGCCACTCAGTCCGAGCTGAGTCTGCAACTAACTGCTGCCGGCTTCCTCATGAAGATGTCGGGCACGGTGGCCGACGCATTGCCATTCCGGCTTCAGCATCGTGCCTTCCATGCCTGGCGCCCAGTTTAGTGCGCGGGCCTTGCCCTTGCGCATGTATTCCTCAAAGCGCGGGCGCAGGATCTTGAAATCCAGGCACAGATTCACGCCTTTGATGACTCCGCCCTCGAACCGCTCCGCGAGTCCCGAGGTGCCCTCACCGGACCGAGACGACAGATACGCGACGTCCTTTTCATAGAAACGATCACGGCCGCGAGTCGGGCAGCTCGGCACCTCGCATGCCCCGTTGAAGTCATGCGGGACAAGCGCCTGCGGAAAACCGTCCTTAACTGGGATGACCATCAGGCAGTAGTCCCCGCCTCTGGGCAGCGCCAGCGCATGGGCTCGCACCTTGCCGCACCGGCCGCCCTTGGCCCCACAGCGAATCTTGAACGCGACCGTCACTTCCAGCTCACCAAGCTGGATCTTGGAACCGGGCTTCCATGCCTCCCCGACGATCACCAAATCTGGCTCTGTCGACGATCTTGTGATGTCTTCCGTCTGAACTGGGCATCTACCGGGTGTGCGATTCAGGGAATTTGGGGCGGTTGCTACCGCATTTGTCGGGTGTGGTCATGGAGTCCGTCAAGCGGGCGGCCGGGGTGGTCACGCTTCGTACGTCGTGCCGGACGCTCCCGGCGAGATGCACGACGTGCGCGATGCCGTCGTGGCGGGTGCACGGCCGGTACATACGGCGGCTCGCTGACGTTCCCCTTGGTGGCGCCCCGGTTGTGATCGAATTGATGGTCCGACGCTTCAAGTGCCTCAACTCCCGGTGCGCGGCAGCGACGTTCGCCGAGCAGGTCCCGGGGCTGACCAGCCCGCATGCCCGGTACACCCCGCTGCTGCGTGCGGTGCTCAGCTCGATCGCGCTGACGTTGGCGGGCCGTCCCGGGGCACGGCTCGCCGGCGCGTTGAGCGTCCGTGTCGCCAAGGACACCCTCCTGAAGCTCCTACGCACGGTCCCCGAACCGTCCCCGTCCCAGGTCAGGGTGCTGGGGGTGGACGATTTCGCACTGCGCAAGGGCAATTCGTACGCCACCATCCTGATCGATCTGGAGGCCCGTCGGCCGCTCGACGTGCTGCACGGGCGGGACGCCGCCCCGCTGGCCGCCTGGCTGCGCGGGCATCCCGAGGTGGAGGTCATCTGCCGGGACCGGGCCGGCGCCTACGCGGAGGGCGCCCGCGCCGGCGCTCCGCAGGCCATGCAGGTCGCAGACGGGTGGCATCTGTGGCGGAACCTCGCCGAGGCCCTGGAGAAGACGGTCGGCGCCCACCACGGCTGCATCCGTGCCGCGTTCGCAACGCCCCGGGTCATCACGCAGCCGACCGAGGAGGACCAGGTCACGAAGGAGCCGCCCGGCGTCGAAGCCGTACGGTTTGTAGCGCCGGACGGGACGCTCGATCTTATGGGGCGTCCCCGGCGCCTGGTCATCCGCACCACGGAACGGTACGAGGCAGTGCAGCAACGGCTGGCCGAGGGAAAAACACTGCGCGCGATCGGCCGGGAACTACGGCTCGACCACTCCACCGTGCGCCGCTTCGCCCGCGCCCGCAGCCTCGACGAACTGCTGGTCAAGGCCACCAACCGCGCAACCCTCCTGGACGACTACAAGCCCTACCTGCACCAACGGTGGATCGACGGCTGCCACGACATTCCCCAACTCCATCGTGAAGTACGAGAGCAAGGATTCACCGGAGACGTCCAGTGCGTCCGCCGCTACTTCCGCCCGTTCAAGAAGCCCCACAGCCCTCGGCCCAAGCATCCACCCGCACCCCCTCCCGAACGCCGGCCAGCGCCGAAACCCCGCCGTGTCATCCGTTGGATCATGACGAACCCCGGGCATCTCACCGAGACCGACGCGGCTGAGCTCAAAGAGATCCGGACCGCCTGCCCCGAACTCGACGCCGCAGCACGGCACGTCCGTGACTTCGCCAACATGATGCGTGACCAGCACGGCCACCAACTGCCCGCCTGGATGGACCGCGTCCTCGCGGACGACTTGCCCGCCCTTCACTCCCTGGTCAACGGCCTGCTCCGCGACCTCCACGCGGTCACCGCCGGCTAATCCACCTCATGGAGCTCAGGCCAGGTCGAGGGACACGTGACACGCGTCAAACTCCTCAAGCGCATGGGATTTGGCCGGGCCAACCTCGACCTCCTCCGCATCCGCATACTCCACAGTCCATGACCTCATCAGCATCACAAGATCGTCGACAGAGCCCGAAATCTCCTCCCCGTCGCCGCCCAGGATTCTCCCCCGTCACGAGTCGAATCGCCACCAGCTACTCACCCATACGAGCGACAGGCAGCGCACCTCCACAGCACGTCCCGGACATGTTCGCTATGTTCAGTTGCAGGTCACACCCCATGAGCAAAGCCCCTTGGCCGGAAAAGTCCAGCAGATGCAGGCTGTAGAGGACCACGGCGATGATGTCGCGGATCGCGACGTCATCCCAGCAGTTCTCATCGACGGCGTGGCGCCCCACAGCCAGCGCGGCGGTAGCGCGGTGAACGCACTGCTCCCAAGCGCCGTCGCGTCGCCCGATCCCCTCGGCCCGTCCATCAACAGCTCCTCGCCGTTGTGTCGCCGATTCGGTCCACCTTGTCACTGCCGGGCTTCAGAAGCGGACTCTACTGAGCGATCCACGGACACCACAGAGCCGCAGTCAGTGCCGGTTCCCGGCGATCGCCCGGCACCGAACTGCCGCCTCAGGCGTTACGCGTGTGCCTGGGAGTGGTTCAGGGTGTGTCTTCTGGAACTGACTACACCATGGTGCTGACTGGCGACGCCGCCATCAGGCACGATCACAGGCCAGCCAATTTCGTCGACAAGCCGCAGCCCAGACATGAAAATCACGATCTACACCTGGAGCACTGACCGATCTCGGCATACCTGGCGCTGCCGGAGCGCACTTGATCACGTGAGTATGAAGCCGGAAGGCGTGCTCTCGCGTCACGGCAACGGGCGTGTGAGCCAGACCACTTCACCGTTGTCTTCCATGGAAACGTGATCCCGCTCGAAACCGAGCTTCCCAAGGACACGGAGCGACGGTGTGTTCCACGCGCCGACGGTCGACCAGAGCCGCTTCCGCCCGGTCGCGATAGCGGCATTGAGCACCGCGCCGGCCGCCTCGGTGGCGTGGCCACGCCCATGCGCGCGCTGGAACAGCTCATACGCGATTTCAGGCTCCTCCACAGTAGAGCGGCCGATGATCAGCCCGCAGTAGCCGATGAAGTCGCCTTCGTCACGGCGCCAGCCGCTCGGTCTCAAGGTGGAACGGCATCGTGTCGTACCTTGTCCCACGAAGCATCGCAGATCTACAGATGGAGTGCTAAGCGTGCGGCGTGGCACTCGGCGCCACAGAGGGGATGCCAACGTCAGAGCTACTGGCGTAGGTGTCGGCTTGAGCGCGCCACATTGCGGCATAGCCGCCATCGCGATTGATCAGGGAGTCGTGTGTTCCCTCTTCGGTGATCTCGCCGCCGTCGAGGACGATGATGCGGTTGGCGGCGCGGGTGGAGCCGAGTCTGTGGGTGATCAGGATGACGGTCCGGCCCGCGCTGAGGTTCCGGATGCGCTCGTAGACGGCTTCCTCGGCCAGGGGGTCGAGTGCTGAGGTGGGTTCGTCGCAGATCAGGACTGGGGCGTTGCGGTAGAAGGCGCGGGCGGCTGCGATGCGCTGCCATTGACCGCCGGAGAGATCGCGGCCGCCCCACCAGGAGGGGGCGAGGTTGGTGTCCAGGCCATCGGGCAGGGAGTTGAGGACGGTGTCCGCGCCGGCTGCTGTTGCGGCGGCGGTGATGCTGTGGTCGTCCTGGTCGCCTTGGCCGAGGGTGATGTTCTCGCGGGCGGTAACGGGCCAGCGGCCGAAGTCCTGCGGCAGCATGGCGAGGTGGCGCCAGAGCTGTTCGGGGTTGGTGCGGGCAATGTCGGTTCCGTCCCAGGTGACGGTGCCGGTGGTGGGGGTGTAGAGGCCGGCGAGAAGTTTGGCGAGGGTGGATTTTCCGGAGCCGTTGGCGCCGACGATTGCCAGTACTTCGCCGCGGCGGACGCTGACTCTGATGTTCTTCAGGGCGGGCAGTTCACTGCCGGGGTAGTGGAAGGTGATGTTCCTTGCTTCGATTACCTCGGGGTTGGCAGGGATGGGCTCCGGGTGTTCGGGCAGGCGGGTGCGGGTGGCGGTGTCGGTGAGGAAGTCGTCCCAGTCGCCGAGGTAGAGGCCGGTCTTGTAGGTGGTGTTGGCGCCTTGGACGAGGCCGATCAGGAGGCGTCCGCTGGTCTGGACAGCGATGAAGGCGGTACCGGCGGCGGCCGGGGGGATGCGGCCGGTAGCGGTGAGCCACAGCAGGGCGGCGTAGACGCCGCCGGTGGCGGTACCGGCGGCGGCGTCACCGAGGAGCTGGTAGCGGGCCGTGGTGCGTCCGACGGCGGCGGCGGCGTCCTCCAGGCGAGCTGCCACATCCCGGAATCGGCGCAGTAGCCAGGCCCGGAGGGTGTAGGCGCGTACCTCCAGCGCGTTCTCCCGGCTGGAGGTCTCGAAGATCACGGAGTGTCGTAGACGCCGGTCGGCGAGGGTGTGCCGGTCGGCGAAGTATGCGGCGCGGGCGGCGCGGACGGCGGACCAGCCGCGGGGAATGACGGCGAGCAGCAGCAGGGGCAGGAGTACGGGGTGGAGCTGGGTGAGGATGCCTGCCGCCGCGAGGATGGACAGCAACGCGGTGGTGACCGAAGTCAGTGCTTCCACCATCAGGTGTACGTCCTTGGCGGCACGGGAGGCCGCTTCCGACTGGTCGGACCAGGCCGGATCGTCGTACGCCGCGAGCGGGACCCTGGTGGTCGCTTCCAGGTAGCGGGTCTCTGCGATGCCGTCCACGCGCGGGCCGATGCGGGCGGTCGTGGCGACGGTGAGCGCCGCAACGAGGGAGCGGATGGAGGCGGAGAGCGTGACGACGATCAGCCCGGGAAGCGCTTCGCGTACCCGTTCGCCGGTGGGCCCGGCCGCCAGCAGCGGGGTGAGGGCGCTGGTGGTGGCGTACAGGCCGAGCGCGGTGACCGCTCCGGAAACCAGTTGGAGCAGACAGGTCAGCATGACGGCGCGAGGAGCGGCCTGCCAGGCCAGTCGGACGGCGATGCCGGACAGGCGGGGCAGGCGCCGGGCGATGGTCCACCAGGGCACATCGAGCGCGTCGTCGTGCCGCTCGCCGCTGACCGTGTACCGGGGGATGGTCACGGCCTCTGGTACACGGTCAGCGCGGCGTTTGCGTCGCTTGCCGGTGGCGTCGGCGGAGGTCTTGGGAGCTGGAGAGGTCGTCACACCTGCGCCAACGACTCACCCGAACGGGTGTCACGGTCCCCCTCCATGGCGGAGGGTGGCGAATACGTTTCCTATTCAGGATGCCCGGTGTGTCGGATGCGCAGTGCGGGGGCGTAGGGCCATAGACGGTCGCCGGGCTCCTGGCCGATCACCGTGCCGGATGTCTCGTTCCAGGCGTGGGCGCCGGCCGGAGCGGTTCGGGCACCGATGGCCCACGTCACCCCCCGGCCGCGCAGCGCGGCGGCGAGGTAGCAGGCGAGGGATTCCTCAAGACAGGCCGCGCGGCCGGGCCAGGCGCGGGCGGCCCGGCGTACGGCTGCGAACAGATGGTCGGCCCGCTCGGGATCGGCTGGGTGCAGTGGCAGGCGGGCGACGAGGCGTGCGGCGGCGATGCTGGTCCGGATGGGTGCGCAGCGCAGAAGGAGCAGGGCGGCGGCCAGCGCGACCAGGCCGGCGGCGCGGTCAGCCGCGCCCAGTGGTTCGTCCGGAGGCAGGGCGGGGCGGATCTGTATCCGCGCCGGGTCGGGGGCCGGGGCGGCCGGGCCGGAGAGGAGGCCGAGTTCGCGGAGCTGGCCGACGAGCGTGTTCAGATCGGCGCGGACCACGGCCGGATCGGCGCCTTCGCGGATGAAGGTGGCGGTCAGGTCTTCCGCGGCCCGCTCTGGTCGGGTGCCTTCGGTGACGCGGTGCCACAGCAGGGCGGCGGTGGGGTTGAGGTGCTGCCAGTGGCCCCGGCCGGTGCGGGTGTCCATCACTGCGGCACGGCCGCTGGCCAGCCGGGCGGTGTAGAGCTGGGGAGTTGTGGTTACGGGCACTGGATGCTCCCTTGAGGGGCGGGCTGCCACCACGCGGTGTGAGCTGCTGCGGCAGTCAGGCGGGCGAGCCACAGTTCGGTGACGATCAGGTGGTGCAGGTCGGCCAGCGGCGCGGGTGCCCCGGCGATGGCGGCTTCCAGGTCGGCGGTGGCCCGGTGGACATCCAGCAACCCGGCCTCGGCGAGGCGCGACGTGGTGAGGATGCGCCGCAGGGCGGGGGCGTTGGCGGTCAGGCCGTCGAACACGCTCGTGGTGAACAGAGTTTTCGTCTGCCGGGTCAGGAGCCAGTTCGGTACAAGCCGGGCCAGGGCCACCCTCGCGAGGGGCTTGTAGACCCGTGGCTGGGCCCGTTCGAAGGTCGGGATTGCCAGGCATGCGGTGGTGACGGCGGTGTCCAGGAACGGGGCGTGGATCGGAACACCCCACTGCTGGCGGGCGATGGCGTCGAACGTCGCGTGTTCGCCTGCCATCCATTCCAGATCCAGCCGGTCATGCAGCGCGCCCGGGGAGGAGTGCCCGGCGGAGTGCGGCGTGCGCCCGGTGACGAGCCCGGCCACCGCCCGCCGTCCGGCCGGGGTGAGCCAACGGGCGCTGGCCGTTGCCGAGCACCAGGCCAGCGCGTCCACCGGGGCTGGGCGCCAAGCGGTCGGAAGAGGCTTGGTGAACCGGTCTCCCAGGTGCTGAAGCGCGCGGGAGTAGGGGGTGCGGGCGGTGGTGGTGAGCTGCCGCCAGGCTCGCCACGGCTCGATCCGGCAGGTGCGGGCGAAGTCGGTCACCCGCCGTAGGGCCATGAGACGGTGGCCGGCGAGCATGGCGTCCACCCGGTGACTGCTCGGTGCGGCCAGGACGTTGTCCCCGCCCCGCCCGGTCAGATGCGCGCCGGAATCGTGGGCGGCTGCCGGAGCCAGCCGGGCGGCGAGCAGGGACAGGACGCCGAGCGACATCGATGGGAGATCGGTGAGCGGCAGGGCGTCAGGTTCGTCGAGGCCGTCGAAATGCCGCACGCCTTCGACGCGGGCATCGACCACACGGTGGGTGATGCCGCCGACCTCCGCGGCGATGCGGTGGGCGAACAGGAGATCGTCGTCTTCGGCCATCCGAGCGTCGGTGTAGGTGACGGCCAGCACCGGCCGTTCGGCCACGGCGAGGCAGGTGACCGAGCTGCTGTCCACGCCGCCGGACAGGTCACTCGTCAGCCGGTCGGTGGCCTGTGCCCGGCGGGTGACTGCCGTGGTGAGTGCTTCCCGCACTGATCGGGCCCCCTCTCCGAGCGTCAGCGCGGCCGGCCCGGCGGGGAAGGCGATCACGTGCGGTACGGCGTGGTCCTTCAGCACCAGGGCGCTGCCCGGCGGGATCCGGCGGACCCCCTCGAAGTGCGCACGGTCCAGTCGGAAGTCCACCCCGGACACGGTCATGTCGGCCAGCAGCCAGGTCAGATCGGGGGCTGCACCGTTCAGGGCGGCCAGCGGGGTGGCAGCCGTCGCCCACCACACGGCGCCGGTTTCCTCCCGCCAGTACAACGGGACCACACCGGCGCCGTCCCCGAACACCCACGTGTCGCCGCCGCTTTGGAGGACGGTCAGATGCGAGCCGGGCAGCAGTGCCGCAGGCCCGCGGTGCCCCCGCCGCCAGGCGCTCATGGCGGCCCGGCGTTCGCCGGCGTCGGCCAGGCAGTGCCCGGCCGTAAGCAGCCGGATCCCCGATCCGTCCGGTGATCCGGTGACGGTGCACTCACCCGTGGCATGCCCCACGGTCCACACGCGGCCGTGCGGCAGGGCAAGACGCTCGGTTCCGTTGCACGGCACGAGGACCGGCGGTCCGGTGCTGGTGGCGGATATCCCGACAACGAAGCGGTTCACACGGCCTCCTGCCGTAAAAAGGGTGCGCCCGGGACGGTCCGCCGTGATCCACAGCGGACCGACCCGGGCGCCGGCTTCAGTACCCGGTCACTGCCGACGTGAGGGTTAGCTCGCGTTCCAGTACTGGGTGTCGTCGGCCGGGTCGTGCTTCTTGTTGCCGAGCGTGGCACCGGTGACGGTGCCGAACCCGGTCACGACGGCCGGAACGTAGCCGTTGTCCGCGAGAGCCGGAACCTGCGTCTGGTCTTCCATCGGGTGTCTCCCATTCGAGGAGTGCGCCGCCCACCTTCAGCCCCAGCGTCCGGCCGGGGAGGTGCTGCGGCGGCTGTGACGTCACAGTCCCCGAGTTCCGCAGGCTCCGGAAGACCGTTGACGGGTGCGGTACGGGTGCGGCCATGAGCACCCCGCGAGCACCCGCAGTCGCTATTCCAGCCGGGCCCGGCTCCCGCTAACGTCGACATGTTCGGCTACAGATCTCGAACCCGAAAGCCGGGGCTGATGGATGCACCTGCTGACACGAGCTCTACTCGCCCGCGGCTGGAAGCCACCCGAATTCGCCCGCCGATTACGTGACTTGAGCGTCAGACGCGGCATCCCGGTAGGCACCGGCAAGGACGGCGTCTACCGCTGGGAGGCCGGACGGTGCCCCGACCAACCAACCCGCTACCTCATCGCGGAGCTGCTGGGTATACCTCAAGAAGCGGTGGACCAGTACCCCTGGCCCCACTGGCTGGCTCTGGACCCGCTCCAGCAGCCCACCCGCTACAGCTGGGACGCATCCGGCGCCATCCAGGCGCTCGCCGAGGTGTCCGGGAGGGAGAACATGACCATGGACCGCAGGCACTTCACCCTGCTGACGGGCACCACTCTGACCACCTCACTGTGGGCGTGGCTGACGGCCGACCCCGCCGCGGCAGGCCAGCTCGCCCGAGCCCGCCGCCTGGGCGAGACAGAGGTCGCCCGCGTCGAAGAACGCGTCCGCCAGTTGCGGCACGCCGACGACATCGACGGCGGCGGCCAGCTCCTGGCCGAGACCGCCGTCGGACTCGAACTCGTCGTCAACCTGATGAAGAACCGCAGCTACACCAACGCCCACGGCGCCAGGCTGCACGCCGCCGCGGCCGATCTCGCCCGCATGCACGCCTGGGCCACCTTCGACGTCCACGACACCTGCGCCGATGGCGTCTTCCACGCCGCTCTGCGCTCCGCCCATGCCTCGGGCGACACCGTGCTCGGCAGCCACATACTCGCGTTCTGGTCCATCGCCGCCAACAACACCGACCGCCCGGCCGACGCGGAATCCATGACCGACGCCGCCCTCTCCGCAGCCCGCGGCCGCACGACACCCCGCGTCGAGGCCATGCTGTACTCCCGCCGGGCCCGCGCCCGAGCGCACCAGAACAACCCGGCCGCACTCACCGACCTCGACCAGGCCGCAGCCCTCCTGGACACCGCCGACCGAAACCTGGGCGAGGACCCCGAATGGGTCGCCTGGTTCGACCGGAGCGAACTGCTCGGCGCCATCGCCTCCACCCACCTGGACCTGAACCAACCCGACAGGGCCGAGAACACGTTCGTCCAGAGCGCCGCCCTGTTCCCCGTCGATCAGCGAGTGCGCACCCATACGCTGTTCCTCGCCCGCCGAGCCGACGCCCAATGGCGCCAGAACGAACCCGAACGCGCCTGCGCCACCGCCCACCAGGCACTCGACCTCACCGAGGAGATCAGCTCCCACCGTGCCGCCGGCCCACTGCGCGACCTGGCCGCCAGCATGGCCGAGCGGGCAGAGATCCCGGCCGTACGAGACTTCCGCGAACGGGTCACGACCGCCCTGAGAACCTAGCCCGTCAGGCCCTGGCAGGGGTTGATCACGCACTCCCCGACGCCTGAACACTGCTGACCTGAAGCCTGGTTCTCGGCCCGGGACGAGGTACCGTGCTCCGCACAGAGGCGGGCCGCCCGTCTCGTCCCGGGCTGGCGCCGCGTGGCGGACCACGCGGGGCTCAGAGAGGCAGGGGCATAGCCTTCCCCATCTGGGTGAGGGCACGTTCCAGCCGGCCGCGGTGGAAGCGGTAGAAAGTCAGCCCGTGATCAGTCACAGCGCGGGTGTCCTCGTTGTCGATGACTTCGACGTGTTCGAGGGCGGCAGCGACTCCTCCGGCGGAGTAAGTTCGGTCAATCCTCTGGGGCCCGCCCTGGTGGGGCTTGTCGAACCCGGCGGTGGCGGCGAGAGCGCCGGGCTGGCCGAGGTGGTCAGCGGCGAAACGGGCAAGGTCGACATACCCCGCGTCTATCAGGGCGCCGTCGGGGCGGGTGTCGCTTCTGCGGTGTCCGTCGGCGTCCACGTAGGTCCGATGGACCATGTGCGCCCGGTCGGTGACCTTGTCCCAGTCGGGCAGGGTGACCGGCTCGGGGCGTCGCGGGTAGCTGTTGGTGTCGCCTGCCGCGATGGTGGCCATGCCGAGCTGTGCCTGTGTGGTCAGCCATCCGGCCTCGGTGAGACGCTGGCCGGCGTCGAACCAGCACATGTGGAACGACAGGAAGTTGAGCGGCACGGGGCAGTCCCCGAGCTGTGCCGTGACGTGGCAGGGGTGGAGCCACCACGGTTTCCTGCGGGGCCGCTCTCGGACGACGTGGAACAGGTCGGGGCGCAGATACACGGCGGTCGCGATGTCCGCGTCCGCAGAGGGGTTGGGGGCGGACAGGAACCCGCGGAGCTTCAGGCGTTTTTCCGTGGTGTGCTTGAGATCGTGGCCTCGGTCCCTGCTGTACTTCGCTTCCTGCTGGAGCAGTACGTCCGGCCCGCCGTCTCCGAGTTCGGCGAGGATGTCCAGGGTGAAATCCCGGTGCTCGCCGCTGCGGCCACCGTCGTCCTTGGTGTTCCAGACTGCGACGTCGACGGTGCTGGAGTCCATGGGGCCCTTTCGGTTCGAGATCGTGTGGATCCCTGTGCGGTGCAGGGCTGGTGGGCCGGCCGCTTGCTCCCTATGGGGTGCGGCCGTGGCGCGATCAGCGCTGCCTTCCGAGGGCGTGAGCTGCCATTCCCGTTGGCCGGGTCGCCTGGCTCACGCACTCGGAGGCATCCGGTCAGGTCAGGTAGTACCTGAATGTGCAGTACTTCGCATCGGATTCCCGGTGATGGCAAATACCAAATGCACCGAGTATTCGGGGGTGGTGACGTCGTGCTCCACATTCGGAGGGAGGAGAAGGATATCTCCCGCCTTGGTCACGATCTCCTGGCTGCCCTGCGGTGCCGAGATCTTCCATGCTTTCGTGCCGCGCATTTGCATGATGACGCCGAACCATACATCGTAATGGGCGCCGAGATTGTAATCGGTGGCGTTTGATTCGTACATCGTGCATATGATGCGGCGTCTGGTCAGTCTTGCCATTTGGGTGGCTACCAGGCTGTACCATCCGTCGCTCCGCGCGTCGATGCTTTCGTAGACCCGAGTGCGAGGCTGCTGCTTGTAGGCGGCGCTCAGCCTGTTCTGGTCGGTTTCGCGATGGAATGTGGTGCCGTCGGCCAGCGCCACGGACTGGCCGGGTGTTCGCTGTTCCCCCAGGGGGAGCGGCAGCCCGGTCGTCCATTCCGTTTCGAAGAGGTGCGGCAGGTGTCTGGCCTGGTCTCCTCCGGCGCGGTACGTCGGCAGAGTCGCAGACCAGAGCGGGGAGAGGATCTTTGTGGCCGTTTCGTGGTGCATCTGAGGTTCCATGCGGTCCGCCCCCTAGATGATGTAGACGTGACCCTTCCCGGCGTGCGCTTCGCTGGGGGGATGGGGGATGTATTTGCAGTCGCTCGCCATCGGCGTGTAGTCGATGAAGTCCTGATCCGCCGGATTGATGATCTGTGTGTCGTGGATGACATCCGCGGGGTGAAGGTCGGCGATGCTGCGCGGGCGGAGTTCTATGATCCCACTCGCTTCGTTGACCTCCTGGACGAGTACGTCGTCCGGCCGGATCTGCATTTCCGGCGGTGCGACCATGAGGCGCAAAGAGGCGCCGGCCGGATTCGTCGCAAGGATCTTGCTGATCTCCCGCAGCATGGTGGCCTGCTGTTCCGCCAACGTTGCCTGGAGTACCGCGGTCATGGCTCCTGCTTTCTGTATTGGTTGAGGTCAGTGTGTGTCGAGGATGACCGGAAGGTGGTCGCTGGCGGCGCGGGTGGCCTCGGTGTCGAGAGTCCAGTAGGCCGTGGGCCGGATGCCGGGGCCGCGGATGAGCGCGTGGTCGAGGCGCAGCGGGGTCGGCTCGTTCTTGTACCAGTGCCCGACGGTCGCGGCGCGCGGTGTACTCATCAGGTCGTCGGGGTCGGTCCATCCGGCGTCCAGCAGTACCCGCATGGCGGCCCGGTCCGCCTCGCCGAGCGAACCGTCGGGCAAGACAGTGCGGTAGCGGGGTTGAAGGTTGACGGGGACCGTCGACCAGTCCTGTTCCGGATCTCTGATCGACTGGCAGTTGAAGTCGCCGAGGAAGACGGCGTTGTCGGGCATGCCGGGGAAGTCCCCGCCGGAGTCGGTCATCCACAGGCCGATCTCGGCCAGCCGGGCGGCGCCGTTCGCGGGAGACAGATGCGTTCCGAGGACCAGGACGTCCCTGCCGTCGATCTCCATGCGGGCCCGCATGAGACCGTGGTGGAACTTGCCGACGCCGACGGCCGGTGTGTAGGCGATGACCGTGGCCGCCGAAGGGCGGTAGAGCAGCGCCGTGGCGTTCTCTCCGTCACCGATGCGGCTGGTGACCGGGTGCAACGCCACCAGGCCGAGCGCGTAGGCCAGTTCGTGCAGCCGGCGCCAGCCGTCGCGGTGCCAGCCGGTCGCCTCCTGGATCACCAGAACGGTCGGTGCCGGATCCAGACTCGCGAGGATCTGTATCTGTTCTTTCCGCCGGTGTTCCGATCCGTCGGCATCGATACCGCCGTTGAACATGTTGTATGTGACGTAGCGACTCAAAATTCGCATTTCCTTTCAGTGTGGGCATGGCTTTCCCGGCCGGGGGCGGGTCTGGCCTCCCGGAGGGGAAGAAGGTGTGGATGGGGTGCCGCGGTGTTACGGCCGGGAGGGGCTGAGGGGCCTGGCCTGTTCCGGGTCTGCGATGAGTGCCGCGAGGCCGCGTTTGCGTTCCGGGCGGCGCTGCATCAGGTACAGGTGCGCGAAGGTCGCGTTCTGGGTCCGCCGCACTTCGGCCCAGCCGTCGCGGTGGATGAGCAGGTCCCTGACCGCCCGGCTCGGGACGGTGCAGCGGATCCACTCAACCTCAGGGTGATGCCGTGCCACCCAGTCGCCGGCCCACCAGGTCATGTAGAGCGCGAGGGGGTCGCGGGCGCTCCCGAAAGGGGAGAGGCGGGTGTAGACCATGCGCATGCCCATCGTGGGCTCCTTGCGCTCCTGGGCGCTCCAGCCGGGGTCGTGCACGATGGTCTGGTGCACCACGGCGCATCCCAGGATCTCGCCGTCCTCGGTGAGGATTTTGACCGGTCCCGGATCACTGTCGAGCAGGCCCAGCACGATGTAGCTGTTTCTGCTGCCCGGGTAGCCACGTTGGGTCATCCACGTCTCCCTGGAGTGCAGCAGCGCGCGTAGGGCCTCGGCGTCCGCCGTGGTGGCGGAGCGCACTTGGTACGGCGGGACGCCGACCGGTAGCCGCGTCACGCTTAACTCATCGTCGGCTGGGGGCTGGGCGGGAATGGTTTCCTCCGTTGAATGATCGGACGAAGAAGCGAGGTAGCTGTACGGATTGCCCCGGCAGGATTCAGAATTCCGTCACTGCTGGAGGGATCAAGGATCACGAAGTGGCTCGTCCGCGTGCGTGGAGGAGTGGGTCACGGCTGAGTGGTGTCTCCGGTACGAGCGCGGGGCGCTGGGTTATCTGTTCGCACGGTCAGATCAGGTGCTGGCGCACGGCGTAGGCCACGGCGTGTGTACGGCTGCGCAGTCCGTATCGGCTTCGGAAGCGGTGCAGGCGGCGGCTTGTCGTGCGCAGTGAGATGTTGAGTTTCGCGGCGATGACCCGGTCGGTGTGGCCATCCGCGGCCAGCAGGAGGACGGCGCGTTCCTCGGCCGGGACTCGGGTGTGCGGGGCGGGTGCGGTTGTTCCGCCGTGGACGGAGGGAAGCGCTGTCGTCACGGGAGTTTCCTGGTTGCCCAGCTGCTGGTGCCGCCGGGGGGACGCTTGTCGGCTTTCGCCTTGGTCAGAATTCCCTGGACGTTGCCGTACGAGCGGTTCGTTTTGTCCGCGATGAGGCGGATGCTGTCTCCCTGGCCGTTGTCGTAGGCCCAGAGCACATAGGTCTCCAGCTCCTCCCGTTCCTCGTCGGAAGCTCGGGCGCCGGGCTTGATCCGGGGCAGGGGTGGTGCGCTCAGGGTGACGTCCACGCGGAGAGGCCCGTTGGCGATGAACGAGGGGACATGCGCGGACGTGCCGGGGGCCAGGCGTATGTCGGGGAAGTGGGCGAAGACGGCGCGGAGGGCGGCTTCGGCTTCCATGAGGGCGAGTGGCCGGCCGATGCAGTGGTGGACGCCGACGCCGAAGGCGAGGTGGTCGGTGGGGTCCATGACCCGGTCGGGGTTGAAGTCGTCGGCGTCGTGGCCGTAGCGGCGGGGATCGCGGTTGGCGGCGGCGATGCTGGTCAGGATTGCCTGTCCGGCCGGGATGACGGCGCCGCCGACCGTGATGTCCGAGATGGCGTAGCGCAGGGGCAGGTTGGCGATGCTGGGGTGCAGGCGCAGGACTTCGGCGAGGACGCGGTCCCAGGTGATTTCGCCGGCCAGCAGGCGGCGGAGTTGGTCGCGGTGGGCGAGCAGCAGGTAGATCGCGTTGGCGATGAGGTGGACGGTGGTTTCGAAACCGGCCCCGTTGACGAGGAGGATCGTGTCGCGCAGTTCGTCCTTGGTGAGCCGTCCGTCGTCGGTCTCCCGGATCGCGATCAGGGCGCTGGTCAGGTCGTCGCCCGGGGCGGCCCGTTTGTGGTCGAGGAGGGCGGGCACGACGGTGCCGATCATCTCGATGGTGCGCTGGGCCTGCTCTTCGCTGAGGGTGGTGTCCATGATCCGGGCCACCAGGTCGGCCATGTGCGGGCGGCTCTCCTCGGGGACGCCGAGGAGACGGTTGATCACCTCCATCGGCAGCGGGTAGGCGAGCACAGCGCGCAGGTCAGCGACGGTGCCGGGCGGACAGAAAACGAGCGGGGCGAGGAGCTGTTCGATGATGTCGGCGATCTGCGGGCGCAGGGACTCGACGCGGCGGTTGGTGAACGCGGTCTGGAGTGGCCTGCGGAGCCGGGCGTGGTCGGTGCCGTGGGTGTTGAGCATGTTCTGGGGGCCGACCCAGCCGAGGATCCATCGCCAGTCCGGGCGGGTCTGGGCCTGGTCCCACAGGGCCCAGTGTTTGCGGGGGTTCTTGCTGACGCGGGGGTCGAGTATGAGGTCGCGCAGTTCGGCGTGGCGGGTGACGGCGTGGGCGGGGATGCCGCCGGGCAGGGTGACGGCTACGACGTCGCCGCGTGCGCGCAGGGCCGCGGCTTCTCCTGCGATGTCGCGTCCGAAGGGGTCGAGTTCGTACGGCTGTTCCACGGGTTGTCTCCGGGCTGGTCGGGGCGTATGGGCCGGAAGGTGACGGGCAGTGCGCTGAGTGCCCGGTGGAAGGGGCCGGGTCGCCAGGTCAGGGCGCCGGGTTCGGCGGCCAGGCGCATGCCGGGCAGGAGGGTGAGGATCCGGTCGATCGCGGCGCCCGCGATCAGGAGTGCGGGATCGGCTGCCGGGCAGCGGTGCGGGCCCGCGCCGAAGCCGAGGTGGGCGCCGCTGTCCGACCGCTCCCCCTGATGGTCCAGGCCGGCGGCCGGTTCGGTGTTCGCCGCGGCGTAGGAGACGAGGACCAGTTCGGCGGGCCGGATCCACGTGCCGTGGAAGTCGGTCGGCTGGAGGACGAAATAGGGTCCGTAGTTCGCCATCGAGGGGTCGTCGCGCAGTACTTCCTGGAGCGCGTCGTAGGTGGTCAGTGCCCCGTCGCTGAGCGACGCGTGGTAGCGGGGATCGCTGACCACCCGGGCGATGGCGTTGACGATCAGGTTGAGCAGCGGTTCGAAGGCGGCGCCGAGCAGCAGGATCACCGTGTGCAGGCCCTCGTCCGGGGTCAGTGCGGCGGGGTGCTGGATGATCCACGAGGTCAGGTCCTGTCCCGGCTCCTGGTATTTGGAGTGCAGCAGGTCGCTCATGTACTGGCCGAACGCCGCGTTGGCCGCCTCGCCCGTCTCCGGTGTCGCGTTGAGCAGTCCCTTCAGGGCCGCGATCAGTTCGGCGGAATCCTGGTCGGGTCGGCCGAAGAGCCGGTTGAACAGGCGCAGGGGAATCTGCTGGGCGTACTGGTCGACCAGGTCGGCGCTGCCGGTGACCGCGAACTCCCGGATGAGGGCATCGCAGATCTCCATGACCAGCGCACGGAGCCGGTAAGGGGGAACCATGGCGAGGCAGTCGGTGACCACCTGCCGGTAGCGGCGGTGCGCGGCCCCGTCGGAGAACAGCACGTTGGGCCGCCATCCGATCATGCCCATCAGCCCGCGGGCCGCCGGCGTGTCCGGGAGCGTGGCCTGCCAGGGACGCGGATCCTTCGACCAGTTGCCGCTGCGGTCGTCCAGCACCTCCAGGGCGGCCCGGTATCCCAGCACCAGATGCGCCCCGATACCGGGTGCGATCTCGACCGGCGCCACCGTCCCGTGCTGGGCGCGCAGGACCTGGTAGACGCCGTGCGGATCCGCGGCGAACTCGGCGCTGTACAGACGTCCCGCGTCGGGGAAGAAACGGTTCATGATGTCAGCACCCGATTCTGGATGTGCTCTACGAGGGCGATCAGGGCATGGCGGGCGGAAGCGGAGTCGCGGGCATCACACACCGTCAGCGGCGTACTGGCGTCGAGGTCGAGCGCGGTACGCACCTCCGTCACCGAGTGATCCGGTGAGTCGTCGAAGAGGTTGAGGGCCACGCTGTAGGGCAGGCCGCGCGTCTCGACCCAGTCGAGGACCTCGAAACTGGCATTGAGGCGCCGGGTGTCGGCGAGGACCAGGATGCCCAGGGCGCCGTAGGTGATCTCGTCCCACAGGGTGCGGTAGCGGTCCTGTCCTGGGGCGCCGAACAGGTAGAGGATGGCGCCAGGGTGGCTCGGGCCGGGGGAGGACAGATCGAGGCGGCCGAAGTCGATGGCGACGGTGGTGGTCGTCTTGTCCCGGACACCGCTGATGTCGTCCACCCCGGTACCGGCCTGCGTCAGGGTCTCCTCCGTGCGCAACGGTTCTATCTGTGTCGTCGCGCCGACCATGGTGGTTTTGCCGACGCCGAAAGGCCCGGCGATCACGATCTTCACGGGGACAGGACGGACGGGGGCGTCAGAGGGCGCGGAGACCATTGAGGAGCACCTCCAGGAGGGCCGGATCGGGCTGTTCGGCGGGCGGGGCCGGGGGACGGGCCTCCAGCAGGCCCAGTGTGGCGAGGGCCGCGGTCATCATCCGGACCACGCCATAGGGCAGTTCGAGACCGGCGGCCACCTCGTAGGTCGACAGCACCCGGCTGTCCTCCACGAGCCCCAGGAACCGGCGCGCGGCCGGGTCCAGGCCCATTCCGGCGGCCGAGGTCTGCGAGCGGTAGAGCAGCGTCGTCCGCTCCACGCCGCTCACGTCCTGGTCCGGCACGCTCAGACCGGCCAGGCCCATGTAGCCGGGCACCATCCGGCGCCGCTGCGGCGGCTCCCCGCTCATGACACCGTCGGGGTACGGGCGGCGGACGCCTGGTCCAGCGCCGTGGCGAGACGGCCGACCTGCACCTGCGTTTCCTGGGCCAGACGCCCCAGGTCCACGCCCGCAGCCGCCCACAGGGCCAGCCCCGCCCCCACACCCGCCGGAGCGATGTAATAGACGCCGCCGTCGGCGGTCCCGATGACGAGATCCGAGATGCCCGCACCGCCGCTGCACCGGACCACCTCGCGGGCGATGGACAGCGCGCTGCTGGTGGCAGCCGCCAGGGCGTCCGCGGTGTCGGTGTCCAGCCCGGGGGCCCGGCCCAGGATCAGGCCGTCCCGGCTGTAGAGCAGCCCGGAGACCACACACGGCGCCTCCAGCAGCGGCGTCAGGATCCACGACAGGTCCGCGGACAGCGGGATGGCCAGGAGAGATTTCGAGTTCATGATTTTCAGTTCCTCTCGGTGTCATCGGGACGGCCGCCGGACTCCTCGACCAGGGCCAGGCCCTCCTTACGGCCACGGGCCCACGAACCCCAGGTCCGTCCGGCCTCCTGCGGCGTCCGCACCGCCGTCAGCGGCGGCGCCGCAGCAACTCCCGCACCCCCCGGCGCGCGCCGGCGACGAGAGGGCAACACACCCTCACCACCAGCCTTCCCCGGCTCCGCGCGGAGCGCGGCCGTGCCCGCCGGGCGGACCGGCTCGGGGGCCAGCACCGAGGGCCGCGTCTCCTGCGGCATCTCCACCAGCAGCGCGTTCGGCAGGCTGACCACGGCGGACACTCCGCCGTGACGCCCCTTACGCACACTGACCCGCATCCCGTACTGGCGTACGAGCATGCCGATCGCGGCCCAGCCGGTCCGCGGCGGATCCCCCAGATCCACCAGCCGCACCGCCCGCTCCCCGCTCAGCAACCGGCGCGCCCGCGCCAGTTGCTCGGTCGTCAGGCCCACCCCCGCGTCATCGATCGTGATGCTCACGCCGGTCGGCGTCTCGTGGAGCTCCGTCTCCACCCGCAGCGTGCCGTGCGAGTACTCCACCGCGTTGGCCAGCAACGCGGACGTGATGATCCGCACGGCCTCCACAGCCTGTTCCGCCACCCCCACCCGGCGCTCCAGATGATTGACGGGCGTCGCGATCCGCCGCTGGAAGTCCTGCACCCGGCTGGCCGCGCTCATCACCACGTCCGGCAGATGCGTCTGCTCACGGAAGAGAAGCGAGGTCGCCCCGCAGGCGACCGCCGGCGTCTGCACCGTACGGCCCAGCACTTCGTTGGCCATGTCCAGATCCAGAAGGGCGGCCATCAGCCCCGGATCCGCGTCCGGGTAGGCGTCCTGAATGGCCTCGATCTTGTCCTGCATCCGCAGATGCATCCGGTGGACACGGCCCAGCACGCCCCGCACCACGGCGAGCCCTGCCTCATCGGCCCGCTCGCCCTCCGCCAGCACCGCGCGGTGGATGTCTTTCAGGATCGCGTCGTGATTCCAGTCCAGGTCCGTCGCGGCCAGCTGCTGGTGCATCAGGCCAGGCACGACCACGTGCGGAGCATGTACGTGCTGGAGCACCGCCGGGATCCGCGCGGACCGCAGATACGCGGTCTCCGCGCCCGCCCGCCGCAACTGCTCCAGCAGATCGCGGGCCCCGTCGTCCAAGCGGCGCAGCTTCTCCTGGGCGCTCCGGTTGACGTGCTCCACATCAGTACGCGCCAAGCGCTGGGCCTCATCGACCCGATGCTGGGCCTGCTCCTCCGCCGCCTTCGTCTCGGCCCGCGCACGGGCCAGCTCCCGCCCTAGCACGGCACGGCCGCGCCGCGCCACCACCAGCGCGGGGCACGTCACCGCGGCCACCACACCAGCAGCGGCGGCCGTCACCATCAAGGGGTCTATCACCATGAGATGTCCTGAGATCGGAGGAAGCGAAAAACGGGACGGGGCATGAGCGCCCCGGGCACGCTGCGGCGAACCGAGCGGACCAAAGGGGACGCGAACGGCAGCGGGGGCCGTCGGGCAGTGGGTCGTCGGCCACCGCTGCCCGACGGGGGCCTCTCCACCGGCCGCGGCGGATCATGACGCAGCAGCCAGTGGGAGGGCCCATCGGAGGCCGGCCTCGGCGGGAGCCGCGCCGGGGACGGCCTGGTTTCAAAATCGCGGGAACCGGGCGGATGCCCCAGGCGATGCACACCTCACGCCCATCACGTCGCCGTCCGGTGACGGTTGGGCTCGCTCACGAAGGTCCCCCGGCCGGACACGTAAGCGAGGAGGCCCTCCCGCTTGACGGGCCGCAGCGCCACCGCCGCCGTCACGCGGTGGACTCCGAACTCCTCGCCCAGCACGGATACAGAAGGGATCTGGGTGCCGGGAGCGTAAGTGCCGTCCGTGATCCGAGAACGGACCGCACGCTCAACGACTTCCATGGCCGTGCTCTCGCACGGGTCGACCCAGACCGGACCCGACGCCCCGACGACGCGGCTGCCCACACCCGACCGGGTTTCGATGAGCCCCTCGGCACGCAGCGTCTTCACGATATGGAGGACGCCCTCGGGGTGGAGCCCGTAGAGGCCCTCCAAGTCGGAACTCCGCATAGTGAACCCCGGCGCCCACGCTCCGCTGGTGATCCGGCTCCGAACGTCGGCGAGCGCGTTCACGGTCCGCTCCCAGCGGGATATCTGGCTCACGCGGCACGCTCCAGGGGAACCTGACACCACGTCGTCGTGCCACCCTCACTCACGCCCCACGTACCACCGCACGCGGACACGAGGGCATCCACGATCAGCAGCCCGCGGCCCCTCTCCTCCAACGGGCCGGCCACGCGCACCCGGGGAACAGCCGACGAGCCGTCCCGTACCTCAAGACGCAGCGCGTGACTTTCCGTCACCGACATCCGCAGCCGCACATCCAGACCCTCTCCGTATCGGAGCGCGTTGGTGACCACCTCGGACACCACCAGCTCCACCAGTTCCAGCAGCTCGTACTCGTCCAGCCCCCACTTCTGCAGCAGCGCGCAGCAGTGCTGGCGGGCGGCGAACGGATAGCGGTCATCACTGTGCGTCCCGCATCCGGGCACAGCTCTGACCATTACCAGTTCGCATCCCGCCCGCGCCGCATGCTGGGCCTTCGCACGCTGGTGCGCGGCGAAATGGTCGGTCCGCAGCATCGGGGGCTCCCTCCGCAAAGCATGGTGCTGCTCGGGCACGCCAAACAGGGGCGGAAAGCAGCCTGCCGCTCACGCTCTGCTGTGGCTCAACCACGGTGCCTCATGCGACAGTTATGGCACAACGGATACTCCGGAGAATATTCTTCAGCAGGAAAAACGTCATATGCCGTGACGGGCGCATGGCCCGCAACGGCGAACGCATACGCTTGATCGCCGACAGCATGACCTTGTTCACCATCTGCATGGGCGGGTTCGGCGCAGGCATGGGCGCGTTCAACCGGAGAATGGAATGGGGAGGGGTACACCATGGCGCAGAGGCCCAGGCCCACGGTTCGACGCATCGAACTCGGCTATGAGCTGCGGGTGATCCGCCAGCGAGCGGAAATGACCCTTGAAGAGGTGATCGAGACGAAGGCTGTGCCGGGCCTCTACTTCGCCAAGCTGCAACGGGTCGAGAAGGGCCTGCAGGATCTCGGTACATCCGGGGCTCTCCGCGCGCTCCTGGAACTGTACGGCGTGACGGACGAGCGCGACGTCGAGCAACTGCTGGCAATCCAGCGTCAAGGCTCCAGTCAGGACTGGTGGACACCGTTCAGATCCAGTCTGCCCTCGGGCATGCCCCGCTTTGTCGGTGTCGAGGCCGCGGCACGAGAGACCTGGGCGTTCCATCCCGCCCTCGTACTCGGACTGCTACAGACGGAGGAGTACGCCCGAACCCTGTTCGAGCTGTCCCAGCCGGTCGAGGAGACCACCAGCGAGTTCATCGCCCGGAACGTAGAGGTTCGGATGCGCCGAACTGAAGCCCTGACCGGATCCGACGACCCGCTCATCCTGCGCGCCGTGCTGTGGGAGCCAGCACTCCGCTACCTGATCGGCAGCCACGAGACGATGAGAGAGCAGTACAAGCATCTGGCCGACCTGGCATCCCTGCCGAACGTCACCATTCAGATCCTGCCGATACTCCCTCCGAAGATCCGGGGGTACCTGCCCGTGCATGACTTCAGCATCCTCCACCTGGCCGGCGACCTGCCGACCTCAGTGCAGGTCGATAACGCCTGGAGTGCCACGTCGGTCACCGACAAGCCCCGCGAGGTCGGTCGCTTCACCCGAAAGTTCAACGCGATCACCGCTTCGGCCCTCGCGCCGGAGGAAACCCCCGGCTTCCTGGAAAGCCTGACCCGAGAGTTGTGACTCCATGATCCAGCCCCGTACGTACGACACCCCTGGTCTCACCACGGTTGTCTGGCGCAAGTCGTCGTACTCCGACGGCGCCGGCAACAACTGCGTAGAGGTTGCTGAACTGGCCCTTGCGGTCGGTATCCGCGACTCCAAGGACATCACCCGATCAGCCCTTATTGTCCCCGTAGATGCCTGGACCTCGTTCGTGGGCCTGATCGCCTCCCACTGACCGATGAACCCAGAACGGGCCCCTCCTCACCTGTAGCTGTAGAGAGGAGGGGCCCGTGCTTTTAGTTCTGCCTCAGCCGCCGCGCCGGTAACCTCATCCGTCCGATCGCTCCGTAGTGCTTCATGTCGTCACTCCATATCCCTCGTGAATCCCGACACAGTCGCAGTGCCCACCGCCGCCGTTGATGCTCCACCCTGGCCCTCGGCTGACCGCGGCACCTCGGGCGCGGAGGGGCCGGGTGAGGTTCTCGGCCAGGCCAGGCCAGGCCGGGCGAGGGCCGGGTCAGGACGTCAGGGGCCAGGTAATGGTGGGAGACACCTTCGTCGCGCATGGCGCTGTCTGTTTTCTGGCCGTCGGCCGCGACCTTGGTGAGGCAGTCGGCGAGGGGGTTGAGGATCTCGTCGGCGGTCTTGGTCCAGGTGAAGGGTTTGGGGTCTTCGTTCCACGGCCGTGGGGGTGCTGGGGACGGTTGAGGGCGGTTGCGGAGGCGGCGTCGGGCGCTGTTGCCGGGGCTGGGCTCCGGATTCGGGGTGGCGGAGGTAGCGGTGCGACTGATTGACGACCTGGCGCCGGCGACCCTGTTCATCAACCCGGCAGCCTATGCCCGGCCGCTCGGCGGAGAAGCCGTCCTCCCATCGCCAGCGCCCCGGATACGTGGGGATACGGTTTGCGGACCGAGCGCAGCCAGCCACTGATCCTCCCCATGCATTGCCGCAGAAAAAGCATTCGCCCACGGCGGACAGGAAATTGCTGCGAAAGACTGGATAGCTACGTCAGGACCATGTCAAAGTACAACGTCCAGTAAAACACCAGGCCAAACGGTGCTGCCTCTCGACTGCGGTCAAGATCCCGAGAATGCTCGAATGAAACGCCGCATGGGTTGCCCCCGCTGGCGCGGCCCTTCCTTGGAGGCACGTCTGTCTGAGACGGCTATCCGATCCGTCCGCTTTACCTCACCTGTGCTCTTCGTCCTTGGCGGACTGAACACCTGGGTCGGCCAAACGGAAGCTGATTACCTTGCCGCATCCAGCGGGCTCTGCGTCTGCGTGGCTGGCCTTTTCGGCGAGGATCTCTTGCAATGGAGCTATCGCGGCGATCGTATGGTCCTCGCGTATGTAGCGGCACATCTCGTTGCCGCAATACGGCAAGTGGCACAGGCCATCAGCATTTCCGAGTTCCTAGCTGGGTGAAGCTCAAGCGGCTCACGGATGACGGCCTGCTGAGGGTCGCATCGGATGGCGCGCCCGGCCCCTGCGCTCGTATCAGCTGGCACTTGCCGAGGGTAATCCCAACCATACGTCGAGTTTGTGATGCGGCGCGCAATATAGACCACGATCGCCGGTTAGCCAAACCGGCGATCGCGGCGACCCTTGAGGTGTTCGCATTCGGTTGCCCTTGGTGGTGGAGTTGCGGTGAACCCGGCGGGTCGAGTCGTATTGGGAAAACCGCGCCGTCCTCTGGTGTCCGATGTCGCGATGTCCTTTGCTGAAACGCAGTGGCGCCCCCTTGAGTGGGGGACTCCACGCTCTGAAGGAGAGTGAGTAAACCTGTCGGTTCCGATAAAGAAGCTTCCGCCGAACGCGAAGGGGCAGACCAGGTACCGGTTCGTGATCGATGTAGGGATCAACCCCGCCACGGGCAAGCGTAAGCAGTTGACCCGTACATTCGACACACTGAAAGAAGCGAAATCCGAGTACGCGCGTATCGCAAATCGCCGCCAAGAAGGGACGCTTGTACCACCGAATAAGATCACCGTGAATGAGTGGCTAGATCAGTGGCTGGCCATGAAGGCCCGGGATCTAGAAGAGACCACGATCTATAACTATCAAGTTACCCTGGATCGAGTGCGAGGGAAGCTGGGGAATATCCGCCTTCAGGAGCTTTCTGAAGAGGACGTGGAAGCGTGGATGCAGTGGGCTCTGAATTACGGACGTGTCCGTGGTGGCCAGGCCGGTGCTCCGCTCGGAGTGACCAGTGTGGATATGAGTCTATCTCGGCTAAAGGATGCTCTAAATCGAGCGGTAACGCGTCGGCTGGTCTCTGTGAACGTAGCCCAACACGTGACCATTCCGCGACGGGCGCGAAAAGAAGAGCGAAAGAATAAACAGGTGATAAAGCCCTGGAGTGTTCGGGAGGTTCAGGGATTTGTTTATGGGATTACGGGGGAACGGCTTTATGCTCCACTTTTGCTATCTCTCATGGGGTTGCGTCCCGCTGAAGTCTGCGGACTGCGGTGGGGGGATGTCGACCTCGACAACGCCACGATCGCTATTGCCAACACGCGGACGATGATGGGTAATCGATACGTTGTGGAGAAGGATACCAAGTCTATGGCTGGTGAACGTGAACTTCCGTTGCCTACTCCGGTGCTTGCTGCTCTCAAAGCGTTCAAAGCTCTCCAGGCCAGGGAGAAGCTAAGTGCGGGGGAAGGGTACGCAGACTCTGGATACGTTCTGGTGCACGAGACCGGAGAAGCCTTCACGATCAAGCAGCTCCGTCGACGCGCGTACCGGCTCATGGAGATCCTTGGTCTCCGCCGAGTTCGTATCTACGACGCTCGTTCCTCTTGTTTTACCTATCTGGCCAACCAGGGCGTGCCGGACCACATCCTTGCGCGGTGGGCCGGACACACGAATGTGAAGACCACCAAGAAGTGGTACGTCAAGCCGGACGTAGAGGACCTTCGCGGAGCCGCCACCACATGGCATGGTTTGCATGGGGTTGCGGCGGACGGGCAAGGATGAGCCGCGTTGTCTACCGGCCGATCGACTTGCCAAGCCGTTTGGCCAGCAAGGTCGACAGAGATCCGAAGCTCGGCGTCTGGTTGTGGACGGTAGCTGTAACAGGGGGCCTGCCTGGTTACGGTTCAGTCTCCTGCCGGGGAAGGCGAAGCTCGTTCCCCGGATTGGTGCGCAGACAGCTCGTAGGCGAGATGCCGGAAGGCTCCCCAAGTGAGTGATGCCGAGCCCTGGGGGCGCCACCGCATGCTGCAACCTGAACCGCTGGGAGACCGTGGCGAAGGAGGAGGCTGATTGTCGCCGGGACTGGGAGAAGGGGCGTCCGGACGGCCCACTCTGGGCCGGTCACATGATGGTGTCGGAGAGCGCGTATGTGGCCCCTCGAAGGCACAGGCGGTGCAGGACCTGTCGTCGCGAGGTGAACAAAAGCCGATGAGTTTGCCCTGGCCACGTGAGATCTCGTGAGACATGAGAGGGTCGGGCGGGTGAGCGAGACACCACCGAAGACCCTGCAATACCGCCTTGACGGGCCCCAAGAAGCCCCTGTGCTGGTTGTGGGCCCCTCCTTGGGTACCACATGGCACATGTGGGACCGCCAGGTGCCCGAGCTGACCCGCCAGTGGCGGGTGTTCCGTTACGACCTGCCCGGCCACGGCGGTGCGCCGGCCCACCCCGCCACCAGCGTCCCCGAGCTGGCCCAGCGGCTGCTGGCCACCCTCGACGGGCTCGGCGTCCAGCGCTTCGGCTACGTGGGCTGCTCCATCGCCGGGGCCATCGGCGCCGAACTGGCGCTGCGCCGCCCCGACCGGGTCGCCTCGCTCGCCCTGGTCGCGGCCTCGCCCCGGTTCGGCACGGCCGACGAGTTCCGCCAGCGCGGGGTGATCGTCCGGGCCAACGGGCTCGACCCGATGGCCCGCACCGCGCCCGAGCGCTGGTTCACGCCGGGCTTCGCCGCGGCCCAGCCCGCCATCGTCGAATGGGCCGTACAGATGGTCCGTACGACCGACCCCGGCTGCTACATCGCCGCCTGCGAGGCGCTCGCCGCCTTCGACATCCGCGCCGAACTGGGCCGTATCACCGTGCCCACGCTCGTCCTGGTCGGTGCCGAGGACCAGGTCACCGGGCCCGCCGAGGCGCGCACCCTGGTCGCGGGGATACCCGACGCCCGGCTCGCGCTGGTCCCCGGGGCCTCGCACCTGGCGCCCGTCGAGCAGCCCGCCGCCGTCACCGACCTGCTCGTGCACCACTTCGCCACCGCCTGGTACAACCCGTCCGACACCGCCACCGGCCTGACGGTGATGCCCGACCGGCCCGACCGGCCCTCGGTCTCCGCGACGATCGGCCCGGTCGCCGAGATCGCCCCCGCCGAGCAGCCCCAGGCCGTCGCCTCCGGGCGCGCCGACCCGTTCGAGGCGGGGATGCTGGTCCGCAGACAGGTCCTGGGCGACGCGCACGTGGACCGCGCCATGGCCGCCGCGGACGAGTTCGCCGGCGACTTCCAGGAGCTGATCACCCGCTACGCCTGGGGCGAGGTGTGGACCAGGGACGGCCTGGACCGCCGGACCCGCAGCGCGGTGACGCTGACCGCGCTCGTCGCGGGCGGCCACATGGAGGAGCTGGCTTTCCACACCCGGGCCGCGCTGCGCAACGGCCTCACCCCCGCCGAGATCAAGGAAGTACTGATCCAGACGGCCGTGTACTGCGGGGTTCCGGCGGCGAACACCGCGTTCCGGGTGGCCAGGACCGTGATCCAGGAGGAGACCCGGCCGGAGGCGTAGCAGGATGGCCGGTGAGGACCTACAGGGGGGACAGCGGTCCGGAGAACAGGGAACGGTCCGGAACAGGGAACAGGGAGGCGGTCAGCGGTGAGGCTCACCAAGAAGACGCACGCGTGTGTCCGGCTGGAGAAGGACGGGCGCACGCTCGTCATCGACCCCGGGACGTTCACGGAGGAGGACGCGACGCACGGCGCGGACGTCCTCCTCGTCACGCACGAGCACCTCGACCACTTCGACGAGGACCGGCTGCGGGCCGGTCTGGAGGCCAACCCGGGCGCCGAGCTGTGGACGCTGCGCAGCGTCGCCGAGCGGATGTCCGCCGCCTTCCCCGGCCGGGTCCACACGGTGGGCCACGGGGACGCCTTCGACGCGGCGGGTTTCGCCGTACGGGTCTACGGGGAACTGCACGCCGTGATCCACCCGGACATCCCCCGGATCACCAATGTCGGCTTTCTCGTGGACGGCGCGGTCTTCCACCCCGGCGACGCGCTCACCGTGCCCGACCACCCGGTGGAGACCCTCCTGCTGCCCGTCCAGGCGCCGTGGAGCAAGATCTCCGAGGTGATCGAGTACGTACGCGAGGTCAAGCCCGCACGCGCCTTCGACATTCACGACGCGCTGCTCACGGACCTCGCCCGGCCCATCTACGACACGCAGATCGGCTCGCTGGGCGGCGCCGACCACGGCAGGCTCGCCCCCGGCGCCTCGGCCGACCTGTAGCCGCCGCCGAGGCCGCCGGCCCCGGCTGTCGGACCCCGCCGATAGGCTGTCACGCATGCGCATCGCCACCTGGAACGTCAATTCGATCACCGCCCGGCTGCCCCGGCTGCTGGCCTGGCTGGAGAGCAGCGGCACGGACGTGCTCTGCGTCCAGGAGACCAAGTGCAGTGAGGAGCAGTTCCCCGCCGAGCCGCTGCGGGAGGCGGGGTACGAGTCGGCGGTGCACGCCACCGGCCGGTGGAACGGGGTGGCGCTGATCTCGCGGGCCGGCCTGGCGGACGTGGTCAAGGGGCTGCCCGGAGGCCCGGAGTACGAGGGCGTCGCCGAGCCGCGCGCCATCTCCGCGACCTGCGGCCCGGTCCGGCTCTGGTCGGTCTACGTCCCCAACGGCCGCGAGGTCGGCCACGACCACTACGCGTACAAGCTGCGCTGGCTGGAGGCGCTGCGCGACGCGGTGACCGAGGACGCGGCCGGCCCGCGCCCCTTCGCCGTCCTCGGTGACTTCAACGTCGCCCCGGCCGACGAGGACGTGTGGGACCTGTCCCGCTTCGAGGGTGCCACGCACGTCACGCCCGCCGAGCGCGCCGCGCTGGCCGCGCTGCGCGAGCGGGGGCTCGGCGACGTGGTGCCCCGCCCGCTCAAGTACGACCGCCCGTACACCTACTGGGACTACCGCGAGCTGGGCTTCCCGAAGAACCGGGGCATGCGCATCGACCTGGTGTACGGGAACGGACCGTTCGCGGGCGCCGTCAAGGACAGTTACGTGGACCGTGAGGAGCGCAAGGGCAAGGGCGCCTCGGACCACGCCCCGGTCGTGGTCGACCTCGACGTTTGAGCCGACGCCCCGGGCAGTGGAATCGGGGACGACCGGCGCGGCCGGACCTGGTCAGTGCGGCCGTCCCGGCCGCGGGCGTTCCGCGCGCCCTGTGGTGCCCCGACGGGGGGAGTGGCACGCTGAGCGGTATGAATTTCTCCTTTCTGGACAACTGGCGCAAGCGGCATGACGGCGCGGACGGGGCGCCGCTCTCCTCCGCGGTCGGGGAGCCGGAAGGGGTGGCGGAACTCCTCTCCGAGTGCGAGCTGCTGCGTGCCAGAGCGGGGCGGCACGGTCTGGAACTGGACGATTCCCCGGCCTCGTTGGAGGCGCTCGACCAGCTGCCGCCGCGCTGGCGCGACGATCCGGAGGAGCTGCCCTGGCTGGGCAACGACGCGGGTCTCTACCTGGGCACGGTGCTCGTCCGCACCGTCCCCGGCGCCGTCTGGCACATCTGGCCGGACGGTCACCCCGTCGTGCGGCTGGTGTCCGGCCGGGAGATCGAGGTGGTCGAGGCAGGCCAGGAGTGGGCCGCCACCGGGGCGCCCGAGCTGTCCCAGGTCTACGCGGAGGCGGCCGAGGCCTGACTCCGGCCGGCGTTCTGCAGCCGTTCTGCAGTAAATACGGGTTATGTCCCCTCTCTGCGTGCCATGCGTGTCGTACGCGAAGTCCCTTGGCGGGCTGGATAGTTTGCGCTGACCTCGACACAGCCGAGAGTGAGTGGGTGGGGCAGCGTATGGCCGGCGATCCGTTGATCGAGCTGCGTGATGTCAACAAGTACTTCGGGCAGTTGCACGTCCTCCAGAACATCGACCTCACGGTCGACCGGGGCGAGGTCGTCGTGGTCATCGGCCCCTCGGGCTCCGGCAAGTCCACGCTCTGCCGCACGATGAACCGCCTGGAGACCATCGACTCGGGCCGGATCACCATCGACGGCAGCCCCCTGCCCGCCGAGGGCCGCGGGCTCGCCCGGCTCCGTACCGAAGTGGGCATGGTCTTCCAGTCGTTCAACCTCTTCGCGCACAAGACCGTGCTCGCCAACGTCTCCCTCGCGCAGATCAAGGTCCGCAAGCGGAAGAAGGAGGACGCCGACCGGCGCTCCCGGGAACTCCTCGACCGCGTCGGCCTCGCCGACCAGGCCGGCAAGCTGCCCGCGCAGCTCTCCGGCGGCCAGCAGCAGCGCGTCGCCATCGCCCGCGCGCTCGCCATGGACCCCAAGGCGCTCCTCTTCGACGAGCCCACCTCGGCGCTCGACCCGGAGATGATCAACGAAGTCCTCGAAGTGATGCGCCAACTCGCGGGCGAGGGCATGACCATGGTCGTCGTCACCCACGAGATGGGCTTCGCCCGCTCCGCCGCCAACCGCGTCGTCTTCATGGCCGACGGCCGCATCGTCGAGGACCGCACCCCGGAGGACTTCTTCACCGCCCCCGCGAGCGAGCGGGCCAAGGACTTCCTTTCCAAGATCCTCAAGCACTGACGGGGGTGCGGTCCGTGAGACACCCGCTGGAACGTCCGCTGCTCCGCCTCGGCGTGGCGCTCGTACTGATCCTCCTCGTCCCCCTGGTGGCGGCGTGCGGCAAGCCCGGCAGCCCGCCCGTCAAGGGCCCCCGGCCCGAGGCGCTGCCCCACTACCACGTCGACCGGGGCTTCCGCCTCCCCTCCTCGCCCACCTGGGAGAAGGCCAAACGCCGTGGCTATCTGATCGTCGGGGCCAAGGAGGACCAGCCGTACATGGGCGAGAGGGACCCCGCCACCGGCGTCTACTCCGGCTTCGACATCGAGATCGCCAAGATGATGTCGGCGTCCCTCGGCTTCGACCCCGCCACCATCCGGTTCCGCACCATCGCCTCCGCCAACCGCGAGACCGCCCTCCAGAACGGACAGATCGACTACTACGTCGGCACCTACACCATCAACGAGAACCGCAAGAAACTCGTCGGCTTCGCCGGCCCCTACTACATGGCCGGCCAGTCCCTCCTCGTACGCACCGACGAGCACGGCATCGAGGGGCCCCGGGACCTCGACGGCAAGCGCGTCTGCTCCGCCTCCGGCTCCACCCCGTACCAGCGCATCCAGCAGGACTACCCGCGCGTCCAGCTCGTCGGGTACGACACCTACTCCGCCTGCGTCGACAACCTGCTGACCTACCAGGTCGCCGCCGTCACCACCGACGACACCATCCTCCAGGGATACGCCGCCAAGGTGCCCCACGAACTGAAGGTCGTCGGCAAGCCCTTCTCCAAGGAGCCGTACGGCATCGGCGTCCCCCGCTCCGACAACGCGCTGCGCCTCGCGCTCGACGACGCCCTCGCCGTCCACGAGCGCAACGGCGACTGGCAGAAGGCGTACGACGCGACCCTCGGCCTCTCCGGCCGCAAGGCGACCCCGCCGCCGCCCATCGACCGCTATCCGGCGAGCTGAGGCCGCGCCATGGACGTACTCACCGACAACTTCGCCCTCTACGGCGAGGGCTTCCTCGGCACGCTCGAACTGACCGTCTACGCCTCCCTGCTGGCGCTCGCCCTCGGCTTCGTCATGGCCTCGTTCCGGGTGTCGCCCGTACGCGCCCTGCGCGCCTTCGGCACCGTATGGGTCACCGTGCTGCGCAACACCCCCCTGACGCTGCTCTTCTTCGCCGTCGTCCTCGGGCTGCCGCGCTTCGGACTCGTCCTGCCCTTCCAGCTCTTCGCGGTCCTCGCCCTCGGCTGCTACACCTCCGCGTTCATCTGCGAGGTGCTGCGCTCCGGCATCAACACCGTCCACAGGGGGCAGGGCGAGGCGGCCCGCAGCCTCGGGATGAGCTTCGGCCAGACCCTCGGCGACGTGGTGCTGCCGCAGGCGTTCCGCACGGTCATCCCGCCCGTCGGCTCCACGCTGATCGCGCTGGCCAAGAACTCCGCGATCGCGGGCGCGTTCAGCGTCACCGAACTGCTCGGCACCTACAAGGTCCTGAGTGAGAGGGGCTACAACATCGTCTGGTCGTTCGTCTGGATCGCCGTGGGCTATCTCATCATCACCCTGGCCATCAGCGCGCTGTTCCATCTGATGGAGCGGCGCTGGGGGGTCGCCCGATGAGCGAGTCGACCGCCCTCTACGACATCCCCGGGCCCCGCACCCGGCGCCGCCACCGCGCCTACGGGCTGGTGTCGACCGCCGTGATCGCCGCGCTGCTCGGCTGGCTGATCCATCTGCTCTTCGACACCGGGCAGTTCACCGCCGTCAAGTGGGACCCCTTCACGTACCAGGGGATCCAGGACCTGCTGCTGCGCGGTCTCGGCAACACCCTCAAGGCGTTCGGGTACGCGGCGGTGCTCTCGCTCGTGCTCGGCGCGGTCCTCGCCTGCGGGCGGCTCTCCGAGCACCGGCCGGTCCGGCTGCTCGCCACGCTGCTCGTCGAGTTCTTCCGGGCCATGCCCGTACTGGTGATGATCTTCTTCATCTTCGTGGCGCTGAAGGTGCAGGCCCTGCCCGCGCTGGTGGCGGGTCTGACGCTCTACAACGGCTCCGTGCTCGCCGAGGTCTTCCGTACCGGAGTACACGCGGTGGAGCGCGGTCAGCGGGAGGCGGCGTACGCGCTCGGCATGCGCAAGACGCAGGTCATGACGTACGTGCTGGTGCCGCAGGCGGTCCGCGCCATGCTGCCCACGATCATCAGCCAGCTGGTGGTCGCTCTCAAGGACACATCGCTCGGTTATCTCATCACCTACGAGGAGTTCCTCCATGCCGGCAAGCTCATCGCCTCGAATCTCGACTACGATTTGCCGTTCATCCCTGTGGTGATGGTGATTTCACCGATCTACATCGGGATGTGCATGCTGCTCTCCTGGTTCGCCCACTGGCTGGCCGGGCGTCAGCGGCACAACCCGAGAACCGAGGCCGTGGAAGCCGCCCCGGCCGGGACAGGGACGCTGCTGCCGGGAGGGCAGTAGCGCACAGGGCAGTGACCCGCCCGGCAGACAGCCGGTGATCACTTCCCGTACGGCGGCGGTACCCGGCCAGGAGGCCGGGCCCGACGCCCGGGAGGAAGGTCAGCTGTCCGCCGGTCGGGTTGTGCCCCGGCCCGCCACGGCGCCCCGGCCGCCGCTACTCGGCGGGCTCGGGCTCGGGTGTCGGCTCCGGCAGCGGGGTCCGGGCCGCGCGGATCACATCGGCCACCAGTTCCACCACATCGGGGCCGTACGCCTGCGAGTTCACCACTTTCAGCAGCAGGCAGAACGAACCGTCCCCGTACTTGCGGGTCAGCCGCTCGTGGTGGCGGGCGAGGTAGCGCGTGGCCGCCTGGTTGGTGATCGACCGCTGGCCGCAGCAGAGGAAGACGGGCCGCGCGCCCTCCCCGACGGTGAGCCGCGCCAGCAGGACGTACTCGCTGACGCCGGGCTCCGCGAGATAGCGGTCGGTCCCGATCCGGAAGGCGCCCCGCTCGGACACCGGCTCGGAGTCCGTGTTCACCCGGATGCCCGGCAGCAGGGATGACAGATGTGCCGCCATCCGCCGATTGGAGGAGGGGCCTCCCAGGCAGAACTCCGTACGTTCCCCGAAACCCTGGCGCGCGGTGTCGTGCTGGACGATGTCGGCGTGCGCGCCGCAGTCCTTGATCAGCGCGGAGAGTTCCAGCAGGGCGGAGACGTCGTTGCGGTGGACGGTGCCGTCGCTGCCCGCCTTCCGGTTGACGACCAGCAGACACTCGGAGTTGGTGGGCAGCCCGAAGAACGCCTGCTTCCTGCGCAGCTTCCGCCGCCAGAGGTAGCTGCGGGCGATCCAGCCCAGCGCGGCACTGACCCCCGTGGCGACCACGCCGAGCACGATGTTGCGTATGTCGTCATTCATGGGCGCGCATCGTAGCCGCAGAGCGCGTCCGTGTCCGAGGCGGTCCTGACGGTGCCGGTGTCCCGCGGTTACGCTGCGCGCGACAGTCACCGACCGGCTCCCTCGCCGACGGAGGTACCTGATGCGTCGCTCCACCGCGCGGAATCTCTCGCTCGCGGCCGTCACCGCCGCGCTGCTCTCGATAGCCGCCGGGGCGCCGCCCGGGGCGGCCCCGGCCCCGCCCGCGCCGGTGCCGCCCGTGAAGGTGCCGGTCGCGACGGGGTCCGGGGGAGCCGTCGCCAGCGTCGACGCCGACGCCTCCGCGGCCGGCATCGAGGTGCTCAGGAAGGGCGGCAACGCCGTGGACGCGGCCGTCGCCACCGCGGCGGCGCTCGGGGTCACCGAGCCGTACTCCGCGGGCATCGGAGGGGGCGGCTACCTCGTCTACTACGACGCCAGATCCCGTACGGTACGGACCATCGACGGCCGCGAGACCGCGCCGGCCTCCGCGGACCGCTCCCTCTTCCTGGAGAACGGGGTGCCGATCCCGTTCGCGGAGGCCGTGACCAGTGGTCGCGGCGTCGGCACCCCGGGCACCCCGGCCACCTGGGAGACCGCCCTCGACGCATGGGGCAGCCGCTCCCTCGGCCAGGTGCTGAAGCCCGCGGAGCGGCTCGCGAAGGACGGCTTCACCGTCGACGCGACCTTCCGCTCCCAGACCCAGTCGAACCAGGCGCGGTTCGCGGACTTCCCCGACACCGCGAAGCTCTTCCTGCCCGGCGGCGAACTCCCCGTCGTGGGCTCGGTCTTCAAGAACCCCGATCTGGCGCGCACCTACCAGGAGTTGGGGCGCGAGGGCACCGGCCTCCTCTACCGGGGCGCGCTCGGCCGCGACATCGTCCGCACGGTGCGCACCCCGCCGGTCGACCCGGCGGCGGACCGTACGGTGCGCGCGGGCGACCTGAGCACGCGGGACCTCGCCGCGTACCGCACGAAGCGCCAGGCACCCACCAAGGTCGGCTACCGCGGGCTCGACGTGTATGGCATGGCGCCCTCGTCCTCCGGCGGCACCAGCGTCGGCGAGGCGCTCAACATCCTTTCCCGTACGGACCTTTCGAAGGTGTCACAGGCGGCGTACCTGCACCGCTACATCGAGGCGAGCCGGATCGCCTTCGCGGACCGGGGCCGCTGGGTCGGGGACCCGGCCTTCGAGGACGTACCGACGAAGGGGCTGCTCTCCCGGCGCTTCGCGGACTCCCGGGCCTGCCTGATCAAGGACGACGCGGTCCTCAAGAGCCCGCTGGCGCCCGGCGATCCGAGCGATCCGACACCGTGCGCGCCGGGCGGCACCGCCGCGCCGACCACCTTCGAGGGCGAGAACACCACCCATCTCACGGTCGCCGACAAGTGGGGCAACGTCGTCGCGTACACCCTGACCATCGAGTCCACGGGCGGCAGCGCGATCACCGTGCCGGGGCGGGGCTTCCTGCTCAACAACGAGCTGACGGACTTCTCGTTCGCCCCGGCCAACCCGGCGGTCCACGACCCGAACCTGCCGGGCCCCGGCAAGCGGCCGAGGTCGTCGATCTCCCCGACCATCGTCCTGGACCGGCACGGCAAGCCCGTCCTCGCGGTCGGTTCGCCGGGCGGCGCGACCATCATCACCACCGTGCTCCAGACGCTGACCGGGACGCTGGACCGGGGCCTGCCGCTGGTCGAGGCGATCGCCGCGCCCCGCGCGAGCCAGCGCAACACGGCCTCGACCGAGCTGGAGCCGGGGCTGTGGAACAGCCCGGTGCGCCAGCAACTGGAGGCGCTGGGGCACACGTTCACCCAGAACCCGGAGATCGGCGCGGCCACCGGGGTGCAGCGGCTGCCGGACGGCCGCTGGCTGGCGGCGGCCGAGACGGTACGCAGGGGCGGCGGCTCGGCGATGGTCGTCCACCCGGCGAGCGGCAAGCCCTGACTCGGAAGCACGGGGCCTGACCCGCCGGGGCCCGACCTGCCGGGCTGATCCACCGGGCCCGACCCACTGCCCCGACCCGCCGCGCCCGCACGGGCGCGGCGGCACCGTCCGCACCGAGCGCCCCGCGAGTTTCAACTCATCGAGGACAAAGTGTGGACGGTTCGGTGCACTCTTCGTACGCTGGGCGTCGCTCTCGCACGGAAGGTCCGTCCCCGGCCGCGCTGCCTCGCAGCGCACAGCAGGAGGAAGAGTGACGCCCCGCACGCACCAGAGCACCCCCAACCATCGCCGCCGCCCCCGAAGACTCGCCGGGCTGTTCCTCGCGGCGCTTCTCACCGGCGGTCTCACGGCGCCGGCCGCCGAGGCGGACGAGAGGCCCTTCGGGGACCTGCCGCCCCAGGAACCCGGGGTCACCCTCCGGGTCTTCGACATCCAGTCCCCGCTGAGCAAGCTCTGCGACCTCAAGCCCGCCCAGACCCCCAACGTCGACAAGCTGATCCCCACCGTCGACTGGTCCTCCACCGAGGGGTTCGGTTTCACCGACAACTTCGTCTCGCAGATCATCGGGAACATCAACGTCCCCGCGGACGGCACGTACGCCTTCCGCCTGATCAGCGACGACGGCTCCCGGCTCTTCGTCGGGGGCAAGAAGGTCATCGACCACGACGGGCTGCACGGCGCCGAGCCCAAGGACGGCGAGATCTCCCTTGCCCCCGGCTACCACCCCTTACGGATCGACCACTTCGACCGGGGCGGCGAACAGCAGGTCACCCTCCAGTGGAAGCCGCCGGGCGCGGACTCCTTCACCCTCGTCCCGAACTCCGTGCTCAGCACCGACGCCGGCGTCGTACGGGTCACCGCCCCCGGCCGCAAGGAGTGCGAGGGGACGTACGACACCCCCGGCGACGGCCTCCCGCTGACCTCGGTCAACCCCGGCTACACCCTCACCGATCTGCGCCCGGAGGGCTTCGAGCCGCAGGTCTCCGCCATGGACTGGCTGCCGGGCGGCCGGCTCGCCGTGACCACCTGGGGCGGCAGCACCAAGACGGAGGGGGAGGTGTACGTCCTCGACAACGTGACGGGGGACACCGGTCCGGAGAAGGTCACGTACACGAAGATCGCCGGCGGCCTCAAGGAGCCGATGGGGATCAAGTACGTCGACGGAAAGCTGTACGTTTCCGAGAAGCACCAGCTGACCGAGTTGTCCGACACCAAGGGTGTCAACTCCCCCGACGAGATCCGCAAGATCGCCGAGTGGCCGTACGGGGGCAACTTCCACGAGTTCGCCTTCGGACTGCTCTACGAGGACGGGAACTTCTATCTGAACCTGTCCGTCGCCATCAACCAGGGCGGCGCGACGACCAACCCGCAGCCCGCCCCGAACCGAGGCACCACCGTCAAGGTGAACAGGAAGACCGGGAAGGTCAGTTACCTGGCCGGCGGTCTCCGCACACCGAACGGGATCGGACGGGGCCCGGGAGGTGACCTCTTCGTCACGGACAACCAGGGCGGCTGGCTGCCCGCCTCCAAGCTGCTCCACGTCAAGAAGGACCGGTTCTTCAACCACTACACCAACCCGGACGGCCCGTTCGACGACCGTACGGTCACCAAGCCGGTGCTCTGGCTGCCGCAGAACGAGATAGCCAACTCGCCCAGCACACCGATGCTGTTGAAGAAGGGGCCCTTCGCCGGGCAGATGCTCTTCGGCGACGTCACCTACGGCGGCATCCAGCGTGCCGACCTGGAGAAGGTGAAGGGCGAGTACCAGGGCGCGGTGTTCCGGCACACCCAGGGCCTGGAAGCGGGTATCACCCGGATCAGCACCGGCCCGGACGGCGCGATCTACGCGGGCGGCCTCGGCGCCGAGGGCAACTGGGGCCAGGAGGGCAAGCTCCGCTTCGGCCTGCAGAAACTCACGCCGAACGGCAAGACCGCCTTCGACACCAAGACCATGCGCGCCACCCGCGACGGCTTCGAACTCACCTACACCCAGCCCCTGTCGGAGGAGACCGCCGCCAAACTGACCGACGGCGCCTACTCCGTCGAGCAGTGGCGTTACGTCCCCACCCCGGCGTACGGGGGCCCCAAGATCGACGAAGAGGTCCTGCCCGTCTCGGCCGCCCGGCTCTCCGACGACCGGCGCACGGTCCGGCTCACCATCCCGGGCCTGAAGACCGACCGGGTGGTGCACGTCCGCTCGCCGCGCCCGTTCGCCTCGGCCACGGGCGAGCAGCTCTGGTCCACCGAGGCCTGGTACACACTGAACGCCCGCCCGGGCCCCGAGCAGCCCGTCACCTCGTACGACGCCGAGTCGGCGCGGCTCTCCGGCGGGGCGGACATCGACACCGAGCACGCCGGGTACACCGGTGGCGGCTTCGTGGACGGCTTCGGCACCCAGGGCGCCACCGCCACCTTCGAGATCAGCGCACCCGCGAAGGGCGACTACGACGTGGCACTGCGCTACGCCAACGGCCCCAACCCCTTCACCGGAACCAAGACCATCGGAGTCGCCGTCAACGGCGGGCAGGCGCGGCAGACAGGCCTCCCCTCCACCGGCGCCTGGAACCGCTGGTCCACGCAGACGGAGCGGTTCACCCTGAACAAGGGCCGCAACACCGTCACCTACACGTACCGGCCCGAGGACACCGGCCACGTCAACCTCGACATGATCGAGGTGCGCAAGCCGGGCAGCCGCATCGACCTGTTCTCCGGCGGCAGCGTCTCCACCGCCTGGCAGCACACCGACGGCCGCAGTGTCGAATGGCCGCGCACCGCCGAGAACTCCATCGAGGTGTGCTGCGGCGACATCCGCACCAAACAGTCCTTCCGTGACTTCAGGCTGCACGCCGAATTCCGGGTGCCGAAGCTGCCGGACGACGTCACGGGACAGGACCGCGGCAACAGCGGCGTCTACCTCCAGGAGCGGTACGAGATCCAGATCCTGGACTCGTACGGTGTGGAGAAACTGGCGGTGAACGAGGCCGGGGCCATCTACAACAAGAAGGCCGCGGACCTGAACGCCGGCACACCACCGGAAACCTGGCAGACGTACGACATCGTCTTCCGCGCGGCCCGTTTCGACGCCGAGGGCCGGAAGACCGAGGACGCCAGGATCACCGTGGAGTGGAACGGCCGTACCGTCCACGACAAGGTGGCGGTGGACGGGCCGACCGGCGCCGGCGACGCGGAATCGGCCGCCGCGGGTGCGATCCGGCTCCAGGACCACGGCAACAAGGTGCGCTTCAGGAACGTCTGGATCGAACCCCTGAACTGACCTGCGGTGCAGGGTAGTTGACGGCAGGCCCTGGGTGCGGTGGACGTCCGGTGCGGGGCCGGACGTCCGGCACGGCGGGCGCGGGTGTCTCAGAGCGCCGTCAGGATCCGGGGGCCCTCGTCGGTGATCGCCACCGTGTGCTCCGCGTGGGAGGCGCGGCTGGAGTCGAGGGTGCGGACCGTCCAGCCGTCGCGGGCCGTGTAACTGCGGTCCGTGCCGCTGCCTGTCAGCATCGGCTCGATCGCCAGCACCATGCCGTGGCGCAGCCGCAGGCCGCGACCCGGGCGTCCCTCGTTGGGGACGCCCGGGTCCTCGTGCATGGTGCGGCCCACGCCATGGCCGCCGAAGCCGTGGGGGATGCCGTACCCCGCCGCGCGGCAGACCCGGCCGATCGCGTGCGCGATGTCGCCGATCCGGTTGCCCACCCGGGCCGCGGCGATGCCCGCCTCCAGCGCCTCGTACGACGTGTCGATCAGCCGGAGGTCGTCCGGGCGGGCGCGGCCGACCGTGAAGCTGACCGCCGCGTCCCCCACCCAGCCGTCGAGGACCGCGCCGCAGTCGATCGACACGAGGTCGCCGTCGACCAGCCGGTAGGAGCCGGGGATGCCGTGCACGATCGCGTCGTTGACGGAGGCGCAGATGACGGCGGGGAACGGGGTGGGCGCCCAGTGGGGGTGATAGTCGAGGAAGGGTGAGCCGGCCCCCGCCTCGCGCAGCACGGCGCGGGCGGTCTCGTCGAGGGCGCGCAGCGTGACCCCCACGGCGGCGGCCTCGCGTACGGCCGTCAGTGCCTGGGCGACGACTCGGCCCGCTCCCCGCATGGCGTCCAGGGACGCATCGGTTTTGATCTCCACCATTCCAATAACTTTACCGGTCGGCGGGGTGTGCGGGAATTGCCCGGGCGGTATTACAATGACGCAATGGTGCGAACCCCCCTCACCCCGGAAGAGCGTGAGCGCGGCGAACGGCTCGGCCGTCTGCTCCGCGAGGCGCGCGGCTCACGGAGCATGGTGGAGGTCGCCGCCGTCGCCGGGCTCTCCGCGGAGACGCTGCGCAAGATCGAGACCGGCCGGGCCCCGACGCCCGCCTTCTTCACCGTGGCCGCGCTGGCCGGGGCGCTGGGACTGTCGATGGACCGGATCGCCGAGAGCTGCGCGCTGGTGTCGCTGCCGGCGGCCTGAGGCCGTGGCCTGAGCGGGCCGGGGCGGGCCGGTGTCCGGTCGCGTACGCTCGCGTGCGTGACGACCCTCGATGAGCTCGGCCGCAGCCGCTATGTCAGTCTCACCACCTACCGCAAGGACGGGACGGGTGTCGCCACCCCCGTCTGGCACGCCGTGGACGGGGGCGAGCTGTTCATCTGGACCCGGTCCGACTCCTGGAAGGTCAAGCGGATCCGCGCCAATCCCCGTGCCGTGGTCACCGCGTGCACGGTGCGCGGACGGATCGCCCCCGGCGCGCCGAGCGCCGAGGGGACGGCGCGGCTGCTCGACGGGGCGGAGCTGGAGCGGGTCAGACGGCTCCTCGCCCGCAAGTACACCTGGCAGTTCTGGCTGACCGACTGGCCCGCCATGGTCGTACGGCGCGGCAAGCGGCCGCACACCGGGATCGCCGTCACGTTCTGACGTCCGGCCGCCGAGGGCATCGCTCCGGCGGGGGTGATGAGGGCATCGCACCCTCCCGGAAAACTGTCTGTATTCGTCCTGTAACACGACTGAGGTCGAATGCCTCGGACCGGAGAGTCCTCTTCGGGCGGGAGGGGCGGGACAGCGATGGCGGTGCGGCAACTCCCGGTGGAGATCGGGACGTTCGCTCGGTACTTAAAGGATCTGACGACGCTGCTCGACCCCGGCGCCGGCTGGTACGGAGTCTTCCTCCACCGCGACCCCGAGGGACTGCGGGCCTGCCTCGGCGGTGCCGAGATCCCGCCGTGGGACGTGGTGGAGTCGCTGCTCCAGGACTTCGCGGCCGGACGCGACACGCAGCCCGTCGACGCGGCCGCGGAGACCGAGCGGGCCCGGCGGCTCCACACCGTCTCGGCCCTGGCGTACGACCGGCTCCCCGGCAACGGTGCGGCGCTCGCGGAGCGGCTGCGGCTGATGGACCGTGAGCGGACCGCCGCGGCGGGCCGGGCCGAGGAGCTGGTCCGGCTGCTCCGCACCACCCCCGAGGGCGCGCCGGGCGAGCGGCAGCTCACCCACGATCTCGCGTGGGTCCGCGACGACCTGGCCCGCGCCACCGCCCGCTGCGCCGAACTCCGGTCCAGGATCGCGGCGTTGCCGGAGCCGGCGGCGGATCCGGGCGCGGACACCGGCACCGGCAGGGGCACCGGCAACGGCCTGGGTACGGACGCGGATCCGGGCGCCGGTCCGGGCGCCGGCGCCGGTGCGGAGACCGGCGCGGATCCGGGCGCGTACGGTCGGGAACCGGCGGCCCGCGGCGATGCGTCCGGCCGGACCGAGCGGGGCCGGACGCGCTGGGGCGGCCGCCGCCGCACCGGCGGTACGGCCCCCGGCCCCGGCACCGCCGGGGAGAGCGCGGGCCCCGGCACCGCCGCGCGCCGGGCCGAGCCCCCGCAGAAGAAGCGCAAGCCACGCGGCGCCCGCTTCGCCGGGCTTGACGTCGACGAGGCTTACGACACTTACGAGACTTACGAGGCTGGTGATGCTTACGGGGCTCATGAGGCCGGCGCCGCCGGTGAGGCCTACGCCGCCGACGGGGCCCGGCGGGCCGAGGAGCCGCCGCCCGCGCCCGTCCTCCCGGCGCCGCCGCCCGCCGCGCCCGCCACCCCGCGTGGCGCCCGGTTCGGCGGCGCGCCCGGCGCCGCGCCGCGTACCGCGTCCGCCGGGCCCGGGGCGTCGCCCTCGCCCTCGCCCTCGCCGGAGGACCGGCGCGCCGCCCACCGGATCGTCGGCGCGCTGCGCAGGCTGCGCGCCGAGGGGCGGACGGGCGAGGCGCACGTCGTGCTCTGCGAGGCCGCGGGCAGCCCGCCGGAGCAGCTGCCCCTGCTCGCCGCCGAGCTGCACCGCGCCGGGCTCGGCGCCGACTGGGCCGAACTCCTCTGGGAGGCCGCCTTCCTGCCGCCCGCGCAGCTCGCCGCGGCGGCCGGGGCGCTCGCCGCCGCCGGGCGCGACGACGACTGCGGCCAACTGCTGCGCCAGGGCGTCTCCCGGCCGGCCGGGGAGATCACCGACGCCGTACTCGCGCTGGACGACGCGGGCCGCGCACCCGAGGCGCGGGCGCTGCTCAGCGCGTTCGTACAGGCGCGTCCGCCGGCGGACGCCGCGCTCGTCGCCGCACCCGATCCGCGCCGGCTCGTCCCGCGCCTTCTCGACGCGGCGCGCGCCGTGTCGGCCTCCCGCGAGCGCGATGTGGTGCATGCTCTGCGGGTGGCGGGAATCGCTGCAGGCTGAGAACCGGTCGGGCCGCCTCAGGCCGGGCTGCCCGGTGTCGACCGCTCGGGTGTGAAACTTGATCGACTCTGCGGGTTAACGACGATGGTCTTGCCCCCGTGTGAACCGGGGCTTACGTTCTCCTCCTACGCAGATCTACGTGCGTAGAGCTGACCGAAGCAGCTGACCGGAGCACCCGCCGAAGGAGCAGCTCGTGGCCCGAGTCGTACGCGCCGCACTCGTCCAGGCGACCTGGACGGGCGACACCGAATCCATGATCGCCAAGCATGAGGAGCACGCCCGCGAGGCGGCCCGGCAGGGCGCGCAGATCATCGGATTCCAGGAAGTCTTCAACGCCCCCTACTTCTGCCAGGTGCAGGAGCCGGAGCACTACCGCTGGGCCGAGCCCGTCCCGGACGGTCCGACCGTCACCAGGATGCGCGAGCTGGCCCGGGAGACCGGGATGGTCGTGGTGGTCCCGGTCTTCGAGATCGAGCAGTCCGGCTTCTACTACAACACCGCGGCGGTGATCGACGCCGACGGCTCGTACCTCGGCAAGTACCGCAAGCACCACATTCCGCAGGTCAAGGGGTTCTGGGAGAAGTACTACTTCAAGCCCGGCAACGCCGGCTGGCCCGTCTTCGACACCGCTGTCGGCAAGGTCGGCGTCTACATCTGCTACGACCGCCACTTCCCCGAGGGATGGCGCCAGCTCGGCCTGAACGGCGCCGAGATCGTGTACAACCCGTCGGCCACCTCACGCGGTCTCTCCAGCTACCTCTGGCAGCTCGAACAGCCCGCCGCCGCCGTCGCCAACGAGTACTTCATCGCCGCGATCAACCGCGTGGGCCAGGAGGAGTACGGCGACAACGACTTCTACGGCACGAGCTACTTCGTCGACCCGCGCGGCCAGTTCGTCGGCGAGCCCGCGAGTGACAAGGCCGAGGAACTGGTCGTACGCGACCTGGACTTCGCGCTGATCGAGGAGGTGCGCCGGCAGTGGGCGTTCTACCGCGACCGGCGGCCCGACGCGTACGAGGGGCTGGTGCGGCCGTGAGCGACCTCCACGACCGGCACCGCGCCGTCCTGCCCGACTGGCTCGCGCTCTACTACGACGAGCCGATCGAGATCACCCACGGCGAGGGCCGCCATGTCTGGGACACGGAGGGCAACCGCTACCTCGACTTCTTCGGCGGCATCCTCACCACGATGACCGCCCACGCGCTCCCCGAGGTCACCAAGGCGGTGACCGAGCAGGCGGGCCGGATCATCCACTCCTCCACGCTCTACCTCAACCGCCCGATGGTCGAACTCGCCGAGCGCATCGCGGCGTTGTCGGGAATCCCGGACGCCCGGGTCTTCTTCACCACCTCCGGCACCGAGGCCAACGACACCGCGCTGATGCTGGCGACCGCCCACCGCGGCTCGAACCAGGTCCTCGCGATGCGCAACAGCTACCACGGCCGGTCCTTCTCGACCGTCGCCGTCACCGGCAACCGCGGCTGGTCGCCCACCGGGCTCTCCCCGCTCCAGACGCTCTACGTGCACGGTGGCGTCCGCAACCGCGGCCCGTACGCGGGGCTCACCGACGAGCGGTTCATCGAGGCGTGCGTCGCCGACCTGGAGGACCTGCTCGGCCACACCCGTACGCCCGCCGCGCTGATCGCCGAACCGGTGCAGGGCGTCGGCGGGTTCACCGCACCGCCGGACGGTCTGTACGCCGCCTTCCGCGAAGTCCTCGACCGGCACGGCATCCTGTGGATCAGCGACGAGGTGCAGACCGGCTGGGGCCGCACCGGCGAGCACTTCTGGGGCTGGCAGGCGCACGCCGGGAACGGCCCGCCGGACCTGCTCACCTTCGCCAAGGGCATCGGCAACGGCATGTCCATCGGCGGGGTCGTCGCCCGCGCCGACATCATGAACTGCCTGGACGCCAACTCCATTTCGACCTTCGGCGGCAGCCCCGTCACCATGGCGGCGGGCCTCGCCAACCTCTCGTACCTCCAGGAGCACGACCTCCAGGGCAACGCCCGCCGCGTCGGCGGCCTGCTCATCGAGCGGCTGCGGGCCATCGGCGCGGGCGTCGACGCCGTACGCGAGGTACGCGGCCGGGGGCTCATGATCGGCATCGAGCTGATCAACCCCGCGACCGGGGAGGCGGCGCCGCGCACGGCCTCGGCCGTCCTGGAGGCGGCCCGCGAGGGCGGGCTGCTGATCGGCAAGGGCGGCGGCCACCACACCAGCGTGCTGCGGATCGCCCCGCCCCTCTCGCTGACCGTCGCCGAGGCGGAAGAGGGCGCCGCGATCCTGGAACTGGCCCTGCGGAGCGCCTGATCCGGCGCTCCGCCCGGCCGCGTACGCCCCAGGCCCCGGTCCTTCCCGCCCCGGTCCGGGCCGGTCGTACGCGGCCGGCCCGCACCCCGCCCCCTCCACCGACCGTACGAAAGGGAGCGCCACCACCATGAGCAGCACCCGCACCCTGATCCGCGGCGGACTCGTTGTCACCGCCGCCGACGAGACCCACGCCGATGTCCTGATCGAGGACAGCAGGATCGTCGCCCTCGCCGCGAGCGGCTCCGACGTGGCCGAGGGCTGGACCGCCGGCCGTACGATCGACGCCACCGGCAAGTACGTCATCCCGGGCGGTGTCGACGCGCACACCCACATGGAGATGCCGTTCGGCGGCACCTTCGCCGCCGACACCTTCGGGACCGGCACCCGGGCCGCCGCCTGGGGCGGCACCACCACCATCGTGGACTTCGCCATCCAGTCCCCGGGCCAGTCGCTGCGCGCGGGGCTCGACGCCTGGTTCGCCAAGGCCGACGGCAACTGCGCCATCGACTACGGCTTCCACATGATCATGGCGGACGTCAACGAGAGCTCGCTCAAGGAGATGGACCTCCTCGTCCAGGAGGGCGTCACCAGCTTCAAGCTGTTCATGGCCTATCCGGGCGTCTTCTACAGCGACGACGGCCAGATCCTGCGGGCCATGCAGCGCGCCTCGCACAACGGCGGGCTGATCATGATGCACGCCGAGAACGGCATCGCCATCGACGTCCTCGTCGAACAGGCCCTGGCCGCCGGCCACACCGACCCGCGCTACCACGGCGAGGTGCGCAAGGTCCTGCTGGAGGCCGAGGCCACCCACCGGGCCATCCAGCTCGCCCGGGTCGCGGACGCGCCGCTCTACGTCGTCCACGTCTCCGCCGAGGAGGCCGTCGCCGAACTGGCCGCCGCCCGGGACAAGGGGCTGCCCGTCTTCGGCGAGACCTGCCCGCAGTACCTCTTCCTCTCCACCGACAACCTGGCGGAACCGGACTTCGAGGGCGCCAAGTACGTCTGCTCCACCCCGCTGCGGCCCAAGGAACACCAGGCGGCCCTGTGGCGGGGGCTGCGCACCGACGACCTCCAGGTGGTCTCCACGGACCACTGCCCGTTCTGCTTCTCCGGGCAGAAGGAGATGGGCCGCGGCGACTTCTCCAAGATCCCCAACGGCCTGCCCGGCGTGGAGAACCGCATGGACCTGCTCCACCAGGCCGTGGTCGACGGGCACATCACCCGGCGCCGCTGGATCGACATCGCCTGCGCCGCCCCGGCCCGGATGTTCGGCCTCTACCCGCGCAAGGGCACCATCGCGCCGGGCGCCGACGCGGACGTCGTCGTCTACGACCCGGGCGCCGAGCAGACCGTGTCCGCCGAGACCCACCACATGGACGTGGACTACTCCGCGTACGAGGGCAGGCGCCTCACCGGCCGCGTCGAGACGGTGCTCTCCCGAGGTGAACTCGTCATCGACCGACGGCAGTTCACCGGCCGGGCCGGACACGGCCAGTACACCCCCCGCGCCCTCTGCCAGTACCTCTGAACCCGGGAGCGACCGCCATGGACTTCGGACTCGTCCTCCAGACCGACCCGCCCTCCTCCGACGTCGTCGACCTCATGCGGCGCGCGGAGGGCAACGGCTTCCGGTACGGCTGGACCTTCGACTCGGCCGTGCTCTGGCAGGAGCCGTTCGTCATCTACAGCCGCATCCTGGAACACACCACCACCCTGACCGTGGGCCCCATGGTCACCAACCCGTCCACCCGGACCTGGGAGGTGACCGCCTCCACCTTCGCCACACTCAACGAGATGTACGGCAACCGCACCGTGTGCGGCATCGGCCGCGGCGACTCGGCGATGCGCGTCGCGGGCCGTAAGCCCAACACCCTCGCCACCCTCGGCGAGTCGATCGGGGTCATCCGCGATCTGGCGGAGGGCCGCGAGGCCACCGTCGACGGCAGCACCCTGCGGCTGCCGTGGGTCCGGGACGGGAGACTGCCGGTGTGGATGGCGGCGTACGGGCCCAAGGCGCTCGCGCTCGCCGGGCGGAAGGCCGACGGCTTCATCCTCCAGCTCGCCGACCCGTTCCTCACCGAGTGGATGGTCAAGGCCGTCCGCACCGCGGCCTCCGACGCCGGCCGCGACCCGGACGCGATCACCATCTGTGTCGCCGCGCCCGCCTACGTGAGCGACGACCTCGCCCACGCACGGGAGCAGTGCCGGTGGTTCGGCGGGATGGTCGGCAACCACGTCGCCGATCTCGTCGCGCGCTACGGGGAGCACTCCGGGCTCGTACCGGACGCGCTGACCACGTACATCAAGGCGCGCGAGGGGTACGACTACAGCCACCACGGCCGGACGGGCAACCCCTCCGCGGACTTCGTCCCCGACGAGATCGTGGACCGCTTCTGCCTGCTCGGTCCCGCCGAGGCGCACATCGAGAAGCTGAAGGCGCTGCGCGCGCTCGGCGTCGACCAGTTCGCCGTCTACGACATGCACGACGCGAAGGAGGCGGTGATCGACGCGTACGGCGCCGAGATCATCCCGGCGCTCCAGGACTGACGCGCCCCGGTCGACCCACCGCCCGCACGGCCTCGTTCGACGTCCCCGACACCCGCCCTCGAACGAAGGGTTCCGCCGTCATGACCGCGACCGTACCGCCCGCTCCCTCCGCCGAAGGACCGATAGGCGACCCTCGGGGCCGCGTCGAGCTGCCGCCCGGCGCCGTCCCCGAGGACAGCCGCTTCGTCAACGCCGATCTGCTGCCCGTCCCGGTGGCGGAGCGCCGCTGGACCACGTACAACTTCGCCGCCCTGTGGATCGGCATGGCGCACAACATCCCGTCCTGGCTGCTCGCGTCCGGCCTGGTCACCCTGGGCATGGACTGGAAGCAGGCGGTCCTCACGATCGCCCTGGCCAATGTGATCGTGCTCCTCCCGATGCTGCTGACGGGGCACGCGGGACCCAAGTACGGCATCCCCTTCCCGGTCCTCGCCCGCGCCTCCTTCGGGCTGCGCGGCGCCAACCTGCCCGCGCTGATCCGCGCCGCCGTCGCCTGCGCGTGGTTCGGGATCCAGACCTGGATCGGCGGGCAGGGCATCTTCGTGCTGCTCGGCAAGATCTTCGGCGGCTGGACGGACGCGTCCCGGATCGGCGGCCAGCCCTGGACGCTCTGGCTCTGCTTCCTGCTCTTCTGGGCGCTCGAACTCGCCATCATTTACCGGGGGATGGACACCCTGCGGCGGTTCGAGAACTGGGCGGCGCCCTTCGTGATCGTCGGCGCGCTGGTGCTGCTGGTCTGGATCACCGTCAAGGCGGGCGGCCTCGGCCCGCTGCTCGACCAGCCGTCCGAGCTGGGCTGGGGCGCCGAGTTCTGGCCCGTCTTCTTCCCGTCCCTGATGGGGATGATCGCCTTCTGGTCCACCCTGTCGCTGAACATCCCCGACTTCACCCGGTTCGGCGCGGGCCAGCGCGCCCAGATCCGGGGCCAGGCACTCGGGCTGCCCACGACGATGACACTCTTCGCGCTGCTCTCGGTCTTCGTCACCTCCGGATCCCAGGCGGTGTACGGCGCCGCCGTCTGGGACCCGGTCGAGCTGGCGGCGAAGACGGACAACGTCTTCGGGCTGGTCTTCGCGCTGGTGACCGTGCTGGTCGCGACCATCTCGGTGAACATCGCCGCCAATGTCGTCTCGCCTGCCTACGACCTCGCCAACCTCGCCCCGAAACGCATCAACTTCCGTACGGGCGCGCTGATCACGGGCGTCATCGGCGTCCTCGTCATGCCGTGGAAACTCACCGCCACGCCCGAGCTGTACATCTTCACCTGGCTGGGTCTGGTCGGCGGACTGCTCGGTACGGTCGCGGGCATCCTGATCGCCGACTACTGGATCGTCCGGCGCACCGTCCTCGACCTCGCCGACCTCTACCGGCCGGGCGGACGGTACTGGTACGCGCGCGGCTGGAACCCGCGGGCCGTGGCCGCCTTCGCCGTCGGCGGGGTGCTGGCGGTGGGCGGCTCCCACTCCCTCCCCGGAAAGGGCCCGTTCCCCGAGGACGGGCTGATCCCCCTGCTCAAGCCGCTCGCGGACTACGGCTGGGCGGTGGGGCTGGTCGCCGCGGCGGCGGTGTATCTGGTCCTGACCCTGCCGTCCGGGCGCCGGGGCGCGAAGATGGTCCCGTAACGGTGACCAACGTGTGAAAGCGGTGCGGGTGTGAAGCTGACGATTCTCGGCGGCGGCGGGTTCCGGGTTCCTCTGGTGTACGGCGCCCTCCTCGGCGACCACGCGGAGGGGCGGGTCACCCAGGTCACCCTCCACGACCTGGACGCCGGCCGGCTCGGCGCCATCGCCCGCGTCCTCGCCGAACAGGCCGCGGACATCCCCGACGCCCCCTCCGTCACCGCCACCACCGACCTCGACGAGGCGCTGCGCGGCGCCGACTTCGTCTTCTCCGCCATCCGCGTCGGCGGGCTCGAAGGACGCGCGGCCGACGAGCGGATCGCGCTGGCCGAGGGCGTCCTCGGGCAGGAGACGGTCGGCGCGGGCGGCATCGCGTACGGGCTGCGCACCGTGCCCGTCGCCGTCGACATCGCCCGGCGGGTGGCGCGCCTCGCACCGGACGCCTGGGTCATCAACTTCACCAACCCGGCGGGGCTGGTCACCGAGGCCATGTCCCGCCACCTCGGCGACCGCGTCATCGGCATCTGCGACTCGCCGGTCGGACTGGGGCGGCGGGTCGCCCGGGTGCTCGGCGCCGACCCCGACCGCGCCTGGATCGACTACGTCGGCCTCAACCACCTGGGCTGGCTGCGCGGACTGCGCGTCGACGGCCGCGACGAACTGCCCCGGCTGCTCGCCGACCCCGACGCCCTCGGCTCGTTCGAGGAGGGCAAGCTCTTCGGCACCGACTGGCTCCGCTCGCTCGGCGCCATCCCCAACGAGTACCTGCACTACTACTACTTCAACCGCGAGGCCGTCCTCGCCTACCAGCAGGCCGAGCAGACCCGCGGCGCCTTCCTCCGCGACCAGCAGGCCCGCTTCTACGAGGAGGTGGCCCGCCCCGGCGCCCCCGCGCTGGGCACCTGGGACCGTACCCGCGCCGAGCGGGAGGCCACGTACATGGCGGAGAACCGCGAGGCCGCGGGGGCCGGCGAGCGGGACGACGCCGACCTGGAGTCCGGCGGCTACGAGCAGGTCGCCCTCGCGCTGATGCGGGCCGTCGCCCGCGACGAGCGGACCACACTCATCCTCAACGTCCGCAACCGGTCCACCCTCGCGGCGCTCGACGCCGACGCCGTCATCGAGGTGCCCTGCCTGGTGGACGGCAACGGAGCCCACCCCGTCACCGTCGCCCCGCTGCCGTACCACGCCACCGGCCTGGTCTGCGCGGTCAAGGCGGTCGAACGCGAGGTGCTGGCCGCCGCCGAGAGCGGCTCGCGCGCCTCGGCCGTCGCGGCTTTCGCGCTGCACCCGCTGGTGGACTCGGTCGGCGTCGCACACCGGCTGCTGGACGGCTACCGGGCCGTGCACCCGGGCCTGGCCTACCTCGACCGCCGGTAGACCGGGCGGGGCACGTCCCGCCCGGTACGGCTTCCGAATGGGGGACGGCGCCCGAATTGCCGCCCCGGGTAACCCGATCTTCATGGAAAACACCGGCGGAGCACGGACATCGCTCTTGTCGTGGGTCTGTATGCGAAATACGGTCGTCGGTATTCCTTGATCGGCTCCTGGCGGGAGGCAGAACCTCGTGCGCCGTACACCTCTTGGGACCGCCGCCGTCGCTCTGACGGTGCTTCTTTCCGGCTGCGCCTCGCTCCAGTCCTCCGCCACCGAGGTCGGCGGGGTGCGGATGACCGACGAGCGGCCCGTACGCGACGGCGGCACGCTCACCGTCGCCCTCAACTCGGACCCCGACAAACTCGATCCGAGCCTCGCCCAGACCCTCGTCGGGCGCACCGTCTTCGCCGGCATGTGCGAGAAGCTGTACGACATCGACCAGGACGGCACGATCGTCCCGCAGCTCGCCACCGCCCTGCCCGACGTCTCGGCGGACGGCCTGACCGTCACCGTACGGGTCCGCCGCGACGCCCGGTTCAGCGACGGAACCCGGCTCGACGCCGACGCCGTCGTCGGCTCCCTGCTGCGCCACCGCGATCTGCCGGGCTCCGCCCGCGCGACCGAACTCGCCCCGCTGGAACGGGTGAGGGCCACCGGCCCCGACACCGTACGCCTCACGCTCAAGCAGCCGTACGTGCCGCTCACCGGGGTCCTCGCCGACCGGTCGGGGATGGTCATGTCCCCGGCGGCGCTGCGGAAATACGGCAAGGACTTCACCAACCACCCCTCCTGCGTCGGGCCGTTCCGCTTCGTCGAGCGGGTCGGCGGCGACCGGATCGTGCTCCGCAAGGACCCCCGCTACTACGACGCGGACCGCGTCCACCTCGACCGGGTGATCTACCGGCCCATCCCCGACGGCACCGTACGCCTCGCCAATCTGCGCTCCGGCGACGTCCAGGTCGGCGACCAGATGGCCCCCGTCGACGTCCGCGGCGCGCTGACCGAACCGAAGCTCCAGGTCTTCAACTCGCCCTCCCTCGGCTACCAGGGCATCGGCCTCAACGTCGGCAACGTGAAGGGCCTCGGCGAGAAACCGGGGCCGATCGACACCCCCCTCGCCCGGGATGCCCGGGTCCGCGAGGCGTTCGCGCTCTCCCTCGACCGGGAGCTGATCAACCAGGTCGTCTTCCAGGGCATGTACGAACCGGCCTGCGGCCCCATCTCACCCGGCTCCGCCATCGCCCCCGGTGTGCGGCCCGAGCAGTGTCCGAAACGGGACGCCGAACGGGCCAGGCGACTGCTGGCCGAGGCCGGGGTGAAGACGCCCGTACGGATGGAGCTGAAGGTCTCCACGACCCCGGAGTCCGGCAGACTGGGCCAGGTCGTCCAGGCCATGGCCAAGGAGGCGGGCTTCGCCGTCACACTGCGCCCCACCGAGTACGCCACTCTGCTGGAGGAGACCGACAACGGCGCGTACGACGCCTTCACCAGTGGCTGGTCGGGCCGGCTCGACCCGGACGGCAACATCGCCAGTTTCCTCCGGACTCAGGGCGCGATGAACGCCTACGGACTCTCCGACCCCCGGATCGACGAGCTGATCGCCCGCGGCCGCACCGAGTCCAACCTCCGTGAACGCGCCGCGATATACGAGGAGTTGACGCGCCGGGTGAACGCCGAACACGCCCTCGTCTACGTCTACCGGCAGAAGAACTACGCCGTCGCCGGCAAGACGGTCGCGGGGCTGCGGATCTACGGCGACGGACTGGTCCGCGTCTCGACCGCCGGATACGTCCGGTGACGCGTTATCTGCTCACCCGGCTGCGCCAGTCCCTGATCACCCTCTTCCTGGTCAGCGTCGTCGTCTTCGCGGGCATCAGGGCCCTGCCCGGCGACCCCGCCCTCGCCCTCGCCGGGGAGGAACGCAGCCCCGAGGCGCTGGCCGCCGTCCGGGAGAGCTACGGACTCGACGACAACATCGCCGTCCAGTACGGGCGTTACCTCACGCGCGCCCTCACCGGCGACCTGGGCACCTCCTCCCGTACCGGACTCCCGGTCGCCGACGCCATCACCGAGGCGCTGCCCGTCACCCTCGAACTGGCCGCGCTCTCCCTACTGCTGGCCGTCGTCATCGGCATCGGAGCGGGGGTCGTCGCCGCCGTACGGCGCGGCCGGCCCGAGGAATGGCTCGCCAACGCCATCGCCCTGCTCGGGCTCTCCGTGCCCACCTTCTGGCTCGGCATGGTGCTGGTGCTCGCCTTCGCGGTCGCCCTGCCGGTCTTCGCCGCCTCCGGATACGTGCCGTTCACCACCGACCCACTCGACAACCTGCGCCGTATGGTGCTCCCCTCGATCGTGCTCGGATCCGGACTCGCGGCCGTCGTGATGCGCCAGACCCGCGCCGCCATGCTCGACTCGCTCTCCGCCGACTACGTCCGTACCGCACGCGCCAAGGGTCTGACGCGACGCCAGGTCATCGGCGGCCACGCGCTGCGCAACTCCCTCGTCACGGTGGTGACCGTGCTCGGTCTCCAGCTCGGCCATCTCATCTCCGGCGCCGTCGTCACCGAGCAGATCTTCGTCCTGCCCGGGTTCGGCAAACTCACCATCGACGCCGTCTTCACCCGTGACTACGCGACGCTGCAGGCCGTGGTGTTGTGCACCGCCACGGCGTACATCCTCATCAACCTGCTGGTCGACACGGTCTATTCGGTGATCGACCCGCGGATCAGGCTCGGAGGTGCCCGGTGACCCCATCCGTCCGTACGGTGCGCGGGCCGGACGCCGCCGGCGCCGCGGCGGCGGTGCGAGCCGCGCGGGCCGTGGCGGTACGAGCCGCGCGCGCCGTGGTACACGGCCCCCGGGCGCGGGCCCTGCGGGCGAACCGGCTCGCGCTCACCGGGTCCGTCATCGCCGCGGTGTTCGTGCTCGCCGGACTCCTCGCCCCGCTGATCGCCCCGTACGACCCGGCCCGGCCGGACTTCACCGACGCCCTGGCCCCGCCGGGGCTCGCGCACTGGCTCGGCACCGACGACCTCGGGCGCGACCAGCTCTCCCGCATGATGTACGGCGCCCGCGCCTCGCTCCAGGTGGGCGTGGTCGCGGTGGCGTTCGCCTTCGCGGTCGGCCTACCGCTCGGCCTGCTCGCCGGGTACTACGGCCGGTTCGCCGACAGCGCGGTCTCCCGGCTCACCGATACCATGCTGGCCTTCCCCTTCCTGGTGCTGGCGGTCGGTCTCGCCGCCGTCCTCGGCCCCTCGCTGACCAACGCCACCATCGCCATCGGCATCGCGCAGATCCCCGCCGTCATCCGGATCAGCCGAGCCGAGACGCTCCGGCTCAAACACACCGACTACGTGGCGGCGACGGTGGCCAACGGCGGCGGCGACGCCACCGTCCTCGGCCGCCACATCCTGCCCAACGCGTCCTCCGCGCTCCTCGTCCAGGCCACCGTCGGCATCCCCACCGCCATCATCGGCGAGGCCCTGCTCAGCTTTCTCGGCCTCGGGGTCCAGCCCCCCGAACCCTCACTCGGCGTGATGCTCTCCGGCGCCCAGTCCTTCCTCGCCCCCGCGCCCTGGCTGGCGGTCTTCCCCGGGCTGGCGATCGTGGCCGCGACCCTCGCCTTCAACCTGCTCGGCGACGGGCTGCGCGACGTCCTCGACCCCCGGGGAGGCACCCGATGAGCCCGCCGCCCGTGCTGAGCGTGCGTGACCTGTCGGTGTCGTTCCGCTCCGGCCACGCGGGAGGCGAACCCGCCGGCATCCGGACCGTACACGCCGTCGACTCCGTCTCGTTCGACCTCGCACCCCGTGAAGTCCTCGCCGTGGTGGGGGAGTCGGGGTGCGGCAAGTCCGTCACCTCCCTGGCCGTCATGGGCCTCCTGCCGCCCACCGCGACGGTGACCGGCTCCATCAGGCTCGGCGGCCGGGAACTCGCGGGCGCGCCGGACAAGGAGCTGCGGAAGGTGCGCGGCAAGGACATCGCGATGATCTTCCAGGAGCCGATGACCTCGCTCAACCCGGTTCTCACCGTCGGCCGGCAGATCGGCGAAGTGCTGCGCGGACACCAGGGGCTCGGCAGACGCCAGGCCAGGGAGCGGGCCGTGGAACTCCTCGAACTGGTCGGCATCCCGGACCCGGCCCGGCGCGCCCGGGAGTACCCGCACCAGCTCAGCGGCGGCATGCGGCAGCGCGTCGTGATCGCCGTCGCCGTGGCCTGCGACCCCGGGGTGCTGATCGCCGACGAACCCACCACCGCGCTGGACGTCACCGTCCAGGCGGGCATCCTGGAGGTCCTGCACTCCCTGCGGGAACGGCTCGGCACGGCGATCGTCCTGATCACGCACGACCTCGGCGTCGTCGCCGACACCGCCGACCGGGTGCTCGTGATGTACGCGGGCCGCGCTGTCGAACAGGCTCCGGTGCACGACCTGTTCGCCGCGCCCCGGCACCCGTACACGGCGGGACTGCTGGGCGCGGTGCTGCGCCCGGGCGCCGGTGTGGGTGTGGGTGTGAGTGCGGGTGCTGCCGGTGTGGGTACGGGTGCTCGTACGGAGACCGGAGCCGTCAAGCGCCGGCTGACGGAGATCCCCGGACTCGTCCCCAGCCTGGACGAACAACCGGACGCCTGCACCTTCGCCCCGCGCTGTGCCCGCGCCGACGACCGGTGCACGGGAGCCCGGCCCGCCTTCGGGCCCGTGCCCGACGCCGGGCACCACCTGGTCGCCTGCCGGCACCCGGCCGGTGAGGCGCCCGGCACCGATGGCCCGCCCGTCGGCGAGGAGGAGAGCGCGTGACAACCGATGGGGTCACCTCGGCCCAGGGCGCTCGCCCGGAAGGTACGGAGCGTACGGAAGAATCCCCACCCGTCCTCGAACTCGCGTCCCTGACACGACACTTCCCCGCGGGCCGGGGCACGGTCCGCGCCGTCGACGGGGTCACCCTCACCGTCGCCCGGGGCGAAGTCCTCGGCCTGGTGGGGGAGTCGGGGAGTGGGAAGTCCACGGTCGGGCGGTGTGCCGTACGGCTCGACGAGCCGACCTCCGGAACCGTACGGATCAACGGGACCGACATCACGCGCCTTTCGCGCCGGGCCCTGCGGCCGTTGCGCGAGAAGTTTCATCTCGTCTTCCAGGATCCGTCGTCCTCGCTCGACCCGCGGATGACCGTCGGCCGGATCGTCGCCGAACCGCTGCGTCTCCACGGAATCGCCCGCGGCGAGGCCGCCCGCGCGCGGGTCGCCGGGCTCCTCGCCCAGGTGGGGCTGCGGCCCGAGTACATCGACCGGCACCCTCATGAACTCTCCGGCGGCCAGCGGCAGCGCGTCTCTCTCGCCCGAGCCCTCTCCGTCGACCCGGATCTGCTGATCGCCGACGAGCCGACCTCGGCGCTCGACGTCTCCGTCCAGGCGGCCGTCCTCAATCTGCTCGCCGACCTCCAGCGCGACCGGGGGTTCGGCTGTCTCTTCATCACGCACGACCTCGCGGCCGTGGAGTTCCTCGCCGACCGGATCGCCGTGATGTACCTCGGCGAGATCGTCGAACTGGCCCCGACCGCCGAGCTGTTCGCCTCGCCCAAGCACCCGTACACGCAGGCGCTGCTCTCCGCCGCGCCCGTGCCCGACCCGGTCGTCCAGCGCTCCCGTGAGCGCATCGTCCTCAGCGGCGAACTGCCGAGCCCGCTCTCGCCTCCGCCCGGCTGCCGCTTCCACACCCGCTGCCCGGTCGCGGTGGACCGCTGCCGTACCGAGCGCCCGGAGCCGCGGACGCTGCCGTACCCGCCGGGAGCGGCCGGAGGCCGGCAGGTCGCCTGCCATCTCGTCGCCGACGACGGCACCGCACCGGACGCCGGGGCCCCCGCCCGCCCCGCGCGGCCGGTGTCAGGCCGGGGCGGCGGCTGAGCCGGAGTCCCGGGCGGCGGCTGGGCCGGCCGAGAGGAGCGCGCTGACCGCCGCGACCGCGCCCGCCACCATGACGGGGTCGGCGCCCCGCCGGGCGTGCGCGCTCATCCGTATCGCCGGTACCGGCGGCAGGTCATGGCGTTCGGTCAGGCCGTCGGGCCCCTGGCCGACCGATGCGAGCAGCGCGGCGCCGAGACCGGCGCGCGCGGCGTCCAGGACCCCGGCGAGGTAGCCCGCGTCACAGACCACGGTGGTGGGGATGGCGCGTTCCGCGAGTACGCCCAGGGCCCGGCGGCGGATCGCGCACGGGTCCTCGATGGCCACCAGCGGCAGCGGCGCCGGTGCCTCGGGGAGCACCCAGCCGGGCGCCGCGTACCAGCTCAGGGGCAGGCCGCCGACCGGGGTGCCCTCCGTGCCCGCCGCCTCGGTCACGTACACGGCCAGATCCACCGTGCCCCGCTCCACGGCCTCCACCAGCCGGGCCGAGCGGTCGATCCGGAACCGCACCCGGCACTCGGGCCGCGCCTCGCGCACGGCGGCGGTGAGCAGCGGCAGGATCTGGTCGGCGGCGTGCTCGGTGGAGCCGATGACGACCGAGTCCCCGGCGTCCCCGAGCAGCGTACGGACGGCCTCGTCGTGTACGGCGATGATGCGGCGGGCCTGTTCGAGCAGGCGGGCGCCGTCGGCCGTGAACCGGGTGCCGCGGCCCGCGCGCTCGACCACCGGACGGCCCAGGGTCTTCTCCAGCCGCCGAACGTGCTGGCTGACCGCGGACTGGCTCAGCGCCAGGGCCTCGGCGGCCCGGTGGAAGCCGCCGCGGTCCGCGACCGCGACGAGGCTGCGCAGCGCGGTGATGTCCAGAACGGGTGCCATGGCCGCACGCTAGCACCGATCGATCAGGAAACGTGATCGATGATGAGTGCGAATCGTCGTTGGACGTGTGCGGCGTACGTCAGCCATGCTGGGGGCATGTTGCGAACCGTGCACGGGGCGGCCGTCGAGCCGACCCCCTTCGACGCCCGGCGGACCGCCGCCGTGGGCGCGCCGCTGACGCAACGCCGCGTGGTCGACTTCGGCCTCGTCAACAGCGCCCGCTGTCGCTGAACAACCGGAACACCGGGATCATCCTGATCGCTCCCGCCGGTATGACTGCTCCGACCGGTCCGGTCACGCGAGCGTCCTGATCGTCCTGATCGCTCGGCTCCCACTTTTCCCGCTGTTTCCGCTGTTCCCTCTGCTCCCTCGCTGAGCCACGTCCCGTGCCCCCGCCGCCGTCCGGCGGGTGTCGTGCCGTACCTCCCCGATGGTCCCGAAGGGGCCCCGCCGCCCCGGAGAGCCCGCCGTTCCGCCGTATCTCCCGCCCGGTCCGACCTCATACGCGTCCACCGCCGTACGCGCGCGGTCCCGGCGGAAGCCGGCTGCCCTCGCCGAGACCGCCGAGACGCCCTCACCCCCGCCGGAGGCGACCGTATGCCCGCCCATGCCACCCACCCTCCCCATGCCGCGACGCCCCGAGTCCTGACCACGGTCACCGAACTGGCGGGCCTGCTCGCCTCCGCCGAACCGCCCGTCGTCCTGGACGTACGGTGGGCCCTCGGCGACCCGCACGGCCGCGATCACTACCGCGCGGGACACATCCCCGGCGCCGTCCACGCCGACCTCGACACCGAACTCGCCGCGCCCGCCTCCCCGCACGGGGGCCGGCACCCGCTGCCCGACCTCGACGTCCTCCAGGCGGCGGCCCGCCGCTGGGGGATCAGCGCCGGGCGGCCGGTCGTCGTCCACGACGACAGCGGCAACACCGCTGCCGCCCGCGCCTGGTGGCTGCTGCGCTGGGCGGGCGTCGCGGAGGTGACGCTGCTCGACGGGGCGCTCGGCGCCTGGCGCGCCGCCGGGCTCCCGCTGGAGACCGGCGAAGTGGCGGCGGAACCCGGGGACATCACCCTCACCGCGGGCCATCTGCCCACCGTCGACGCCGACGAGGCCGCCGCATTGGCCCGCGCGGGCACCCTGCTGGACGCCCGCGCCGCCGAGCGCTACCGGGGCGAGACCGAGCCCGTCGACCCCCGGGCGGGCCATGTCCCGGGCGCCCGTTCGGCCCCCACCGGCGAGAACCTCGCCGCCGACGGGACCTTCCTGCCGCCGGACGCCCTGCGCTCCCGCTTCGCGGCCCTCGGCGCGGGCGACGGCACACCCGTCGCCGTCTACTGCGGCTCCGGTGTCACCGCGGCCCACCAGATCGCCGCGCTCGCCCTCGCCGGCACCGACGCCGCGCTCTTCCCCGGCTCCTGGTCCGCCTGGTCCGCCGACCCCGCCCGTCCCGCAGCCACCGGCCACCTGCCGGGCTGACCGAGAGGAACCGAGATGTCAGTGCAGGAGCACGCCGCCCCCGGCACCGCCCCGCCACCCGCCGCAGGCCCGGCCCGGCCATCGCCTCCGGGTGACGCTCCTCGTCTCACCATCCGGCCCGGGCGCCGTGCCCGGCCCGGGAAGGGCGTCCCCCGGTGGGCGCGGCGCGCGAGTGGACCCGTCGGGGTGCTCCTCGCCTGGTACGCGGCGAGCGCGACCGGTGTGCTTCCTTCGAGCGTCCTCGCCTCACCGGTCGACGTCGTACGCCAGGCATGGGAACTCACCGCCAACGGCGAACTCCCCAGCGCCATCGGCGCGTCCGGGAAACGCGCCGCGACCGGCTTCGTGATCGGCGCCGTGATCGCGCTCTCCCTCGCCCTGACCGCCGGCCTCTTCCGGCTGGGCGAGGACGTCATCGACTCCTCCATGGGCATGTTCCGGGCGATCCCGTGGGTGGGTCTGATCCCGCTGTTCATCGTCTGGTTCGGCATCGAGGAGACCCCGAAGATCGCCCTGGTGGCGCTCGGCGTCACGTACCCCCTCTACTTCAACATCTACGGCGGCATCCGCTCCGCCGACTCCCAGCTCATCGAGGCGGCACGGATGCTGGGCCTCGGCAGACTCGGGCTGATCCGCTACGTGATCCTGCCGTCCGCACTCCCCGGCGCGCTGATCGGGCTGCGGTACGCGCTGTCCACCGCGTGGCTGGCGCTGGTCTTCGCCGAGCAGGTCAACGCCGGCAACGGCATCGGCTACCTGATGAGCAACGCCCAGCAGTACTTCCGTACCGATGTGATCGTGCTCTGCCTCGCCGTCTACGCGGTACTGGGGCTGATCTGCGACTTCATCGTCCGGGTGCTCTCCAGACGCCTGCTGAGCTGGCGGGCATCCTTCGACGGCGACGGGGCGTGAGGACACGCGATGAGCGCGAACACGAACACGAGCGGTACGAGCACGAGCACGACCGGTACGAGCATGGGTCAGGGGACGGACGCGAGCGTGGAGATCCGGGGACTGACCCGGACCTTCGACGGCAGGACCGTCATCGACGGACTCGATCTCACCATCCGCCAGGGCGAGTTCGTGGCGCTCCTCGGGCAGAGCGGCTGCGGCAAGTCCACCCTGCTGCGCATCCTCGCCGGGCTGGACGACGAGATCAGCGGCGAGGTCACCGTACCGAGCCGCCGCTCCGCCGCCTTCCAGTCGCCCCGGCTGCTGCCGTGGCTGAAGGTGTGGCGCAACGTCGTCCTCGGCCTGCCCGGCAGGCCGGACCGGGAACTCGCCACCCGCCGGCTCGCCGAGGTCGGCATCGAGCAGCGTGCCGGCGTGTGGCCCAAGACCCTGTCGGGCGGCGAGGCACAGCGCGTCTCGCTCGCCAGGGCCCTGGTACGGGACCCCGAACTCCTGCTGCTCGACGAGCCCTTCGGCGCGCTGGACGCGCTGACCCGGGCGACCGCGCAGCGGCTGGTGGGGGAGTTGTGGCAGCGCCACGGCTGCTCGATCCTCCTGGTCACCCATGACGTGGAGGAGTCGCTGCTGCTGGCCGACCGGGTCCTGGTGATGGACGCGGGCGGCATCGCGCACGAGGTGACCCTGGACCTGCCCCGCCCCCGGAGCCTCGGCTCGCCCGAATTCGTCGCGCTGCGAGGCCAGTTGCTGTCCTGGCTCGGTGTACGGGACGCCTCGGCCTCCACCTCCGCTGCCGACCCCGACCCCGACCCGGCCCCGGGCACGAAATCCCTGGAAGGAAGGCTCACATGACCCGCGTCCGTACCCGCACTCGTACGCGCACCCTCGTTGTCGCCCTCGCCCTGTCCGCCCTCGCCCTGGTGACGGCCGGATGCGGTACGGAGAGCGACGGTACGGCCTCCGGGCCGGCGGCCGCCGCCTCCGACGTCACCCTCACCCTCGGCGACCAGGCCAAGAACCTCCAGACCCTGGCCAACGCCTCGGGCGCCTTCAAGGGCGCCCCGTACCAGGTGAAATGGGCCGAGTTCGAGGGCGCGGCGCCGCTCTTCCAGGCCGCGCAGGCCGGCGCGGCGGACACCACGTACGCCGCCGATCTGCCCACGCTCCAGGCGCTCAGCGGAGGTGTGCCGATCAAGGCGGTGGCCGCGCTGCGCAACGACGGGACGGCCGTCGGCATCGTCGTCCGGAAGAACTCGAAGATCAGGACGGTGGCGGACCTCAAGGGGCAGACGGTCGTGGTCTCCTCCGCCAAGGGCAGCATCTCCGAGTACCTGCTCGCCAACGCCCTTCAGCAGGCCGGTCTTTCGTACTCCGACGTCAAGGTCAAGTATCTGCTGCCGACCGACGCGCAGGCCGCCTTCGGCGCCGGGAAGATCGACACCTGGGCGATCTTCGGCGTCTACAAGGCGGTCGCCACCCAGCAGGGCGGCCGGGAGATCGTCAACGGCGAAGACGGGCTGGTCAGCGGTTACGGCTTCATCGGGGCCTCCGAAAAGGCGCTGGCCGACCGGGCCAAGAAGCCGGCCCTCGCGGACGCGGTCAAGCGCCTCGGCACCGCCCTGGAGTGGGCCAGGAACCACCCCGACGCGTACGCCGCCGCGATCCGGAAGAACAACGGCGCCTCCGCCGAGGTCGCGAAGACCATCGTGAACCAGAGCTACGGCGAACTGGTCCCGGTCACCCCCGAGGTGACGCGGGCGGTCCAGAAGGTCGCGGACACGATGCACGGCATCAAGGTCCTGGACCCGAACGTCAAGGTCGCCGACTCCGTCGACACCAGCCTCGCCGTACCAGCTTCTCCGTAACCGTCTCTCCGTACCAGCCTCGCCGTAACGGCCTCTCCGTAGCAGCCTCGCCCGCCGTAACGGCCTCTCCGTCACGTAACCCCGCCCGTCGACCTCGACCGCCTTCGGACCAGTTGTCAGGAGTCCCCCGCCATGCCTGTCGAATTCATCAGCGCCGTCCACCCCAACCCGACCTTCGACGGAACCTCCACCTTCGGCCGGGGCATCGACCCCGACTTCACCCGCCGTTACGCCCGCGCCCTGGACGACGGCGGCTTCGACTACACACTGGTCGCCTACCACTCGTCGTCCGCCGACGCCCTTCAGCTCGCCCAGTTCGTGGCCACCCACACCGAGCGGCTGAAGCCGATGCTCGCCCACCGCCCCGGCGTCGTCTTCCCGACGCACGCGGCCCGCGCCTTCGCCACCCTGGACCGGATCAGCAAGGGGCGGCTGGCCGTGCACATCATCTCCGGCGGCAGCGACGAGGAGCAGCGCCGTGAGGGCGACTACCTCGGCAAGAGCGAGCGGTACGACCGGTCGGACGAGTACATCCGGATCCTGCGCAAGGTCTGGTCCGCCGACGGGCCCGTCTCGCACGAGGGCACCCACTACCGGTTCGAGGACTTCGTCTCCGACGTCACGCCTTACCACGGCACCATCCCCGTCTCCGTCGGCGGCTCCTCGGCCGACGCGTACCGGGTCGGCGGACAGCAGGGCGACATCTTCGGGCTCTGGGGCGAGCCGCTGAAGGAGACCTCCGAGCAGATCGCCGCCGTCCACGCCGTCGCGGACGCGGCGGGCCGGCCCCGGCCGCGTATCTGGGTGTCGTTCCGGCCGATCATCGCCCCCACCGACGAACTGGCCTGGGAGAAGGCGCACCAGATCCTCGGCCGGGCCAAGGAGGGCGCCGCCGAGCGCGCGCGGCACCAGCACGCCAACCACTATCCGGCACCGGGCGCGGGCCGGCCCGCCAACGTCGGCTCGCAGCGGCTGCTGGACATCGCGGCCCGGGGCGATCTGCACGACCGCGCGCTGTGGACGCCGCTGGCCACCGCCACCAACGCGGCGGGCAGTTCGACCGCGCTCGTCGGCTCGCCCGAGACCGTCGCCGCCGCCCTGCTCGACTACGTGGACATCGGCTGCGAACTGCTCTCCATCCGCGGCTGGGACCCGCTCAACGACGCGATCGACTACGCGCGGTACGTCCTGCCGCTGGTACGGCAGGAACTCGCCTCTCGCGAGGCCCGCGCCGCCGCCTGAGCCCCCGCCCTCCTTCACTCCGCCCCGCCCGCTCGTCCTTGAGGAACCACCATGCCCCGCTTCCGCAGACCACCCCTGATCGCCTCGGCGCTCGCGCTCGTCCTCTCCTCGCGGTGGGGGACACCGGCTGGGCGCGCTACCAGGCCGTACTGAAGCTCGCGGGCCTCGACGACACGCCGTACAAGGTGAAGTGGAGTGTGTTCCAGGGCGGTGACCTGCAACGGCAGGCCATGCGGGCGGGCGCGCTCGGCGTCGCCGCCTCCAGCGGGATCCCGCCCGTCTTCGCGGCGGCCGACGGCAAGGCCAACTTCAAGGTCGTCGCGGTCATGAAGGCCAACACCCTGCTGCAGGAGGTCGTCGCCCCCAAGGGATCGAAGATCACCGGCATCGGCCGGCTCAAGGGAAAGAAGGTCGGCTACGTCAAGAACACCACGGCCCAGTACTTCCTCTACGCGCTGCTGAAGCGGGCCGGTCTGCGGTGGACCGACATCCAGGCCGTCCCGCTCCTCCCGGACGCCGGACTCGCGGCGCTCACCCGAGCAGGCGCTGGGCACCAAGATCCTCGCCACCCGGCACGCCACCACCGCCGTCCGGACCGCGCTGCGGCTGCTCGGCAACCCCGTCCTCACCCGTGGCAACCCGCTGGAGTGCCACTTCCGCGACATCCAGTGCGCGCCGGTGCACGCGCCCCAGGAGGACACCGCGCTCCTGGCCATCGGGACGTCGGCGCTGAGCGCGTGGGCGAGCACGGCGGACCCCGACCCGACCGGGGCACCCGACCCGACCGGGACATCCGCGACGGCCGGGGTATCCGTGACGGCCGGGGCATCCGCGCCGACCACGACGTCCGGGACGTCCGACCCGACCGAGGAGCCCACGTGACCCTCACCCACCAGCCACCTCACCAGCCACATCAGCCACCCCGCGAGACCCATCAGCCCCACCACCCCTCCCACCACCCCGCGCATCAGCCCACCGAACAGGCCACCGCCGCCGCCCAGCTCCTCGGCCTCCTCGCCCGTGACCTGGCCCCCGACCGCCTCACCACGGACCCGGCCGCCACCGCCCCGTACGCCACCGACCGCTCCGGCACCCGCCCCGACGGCCAGCCCATGGCCGTCGTGCACGCCGCGCGCGCCGACGACGTACGGACCACGCTGCGCCACGCCGACGCCCTGCGTGTCCCCGTCGTCCCCCGGGGCGCGGGCACCGGACTCTCCGGCGGCGCCACCGCCCCCGAGGGCTCGCTCGTCCTCGACCTGGCCCGGATGAACCGTATCGTCGAGATCGCCCCCGACGACCAGCTCGCCGTCGTCGAACCCGGTGTGATCACCGCCGATCTGGACCGCGCCGCCGCCGCGCACGGACTGCGGTACGCCCCCGACCCGGCCAGCGCCGCCCTCTCCACCATCGGCGGCAACATCGCCACCAACGCCGGGGGCCTGCGCTGCGCCAAGTACGGGGTCACCCGCGACAGCGTCCTCGGTCTGGACGCCGTACTCGCCGACGGCACCCTCCTGCGCACCGGCCGCCGTACGGTCAAGGGTGTCACCGGCTACGACCTCACGGCGCTGCTCACCGGCTCGGAGGGCACGCTCGGTGTGATCACGGCGGCGACCGTACGGCTGCGGCCCCTCCCGGTCGCGACCTCGACGCTCGCCGCGTACTTCACCACCTTCGCCGACGCGGCGGACGCCGCGACCGCGCTCACCGCCGCCCGGATCGAACCGGCCATGGCCGAACTGCTGGACGGTCCGGTCCTCGCCGCCATCGACGAGGCCACGGGCTCCGGCCTGCGCGGCCGGGGCGGTGCGCTGCTGCTCGTCCAGTGCGACGGCGCGGGCGCGGCGGCCGAGGCGGCGCGGGTCGCCGCGCTCCTCCACGGACGCGCCACCTCCGTCGAACTGACCGACGACGAGGGCGAGGCCGAGGCCCTGCTCGCCGCGCGCCGGCTCGCGCTGCCGTCCCTGGAGCGCCTGGGCCGGCCCCTCATCGAGGACATCGCCGTGCCCCGCTCCAGGCTGGCCGAGGCGGTACGGGAGATCGAGACGATCTCGGCGCGCCACGGCGTGCCCGTCTACACCCTCGCCCATGCCGCCGACGGCAATCTCCACCCCATCCTCGTCATCGACCCGGCGCTCGCGGAGCTGCCGGACGCGGCCTGGGACACCGCCTCCGACATCTTCGCCACCGCCCTGCGCCTCGGCGGCACCCTCACCGGGGAACACGGCGTCGGCACGCTCAAGCGCCGGTGGCTCGCCGACGAACTCGGCCCGGACAGTGTGGCGCTGCACCACCGGCTGAAGGCCGCGTTCGACCCGCACGGCATCCTCAATCCCGGTAAGGCGATCTGACGAGAATCCCGGTGAGGCTACCTATCCGGGTGAGGAATCCGTTTCACCCTGGCGAGCGCGCCGCCCGGCATGCCATAAGGAGGTAACGCCCAAAAGGGAAAGAGGATGATGATGTCCGCACTCCGTATCAAGGGCCGTGCCGCCGCCGCTGCTTCCGCTGCCGCGCTCACGCTCCTCGCACTCGCCGGCTCCGCGGCCCTGACGGCCGCCCCGGCGGCGGCCGCCCCGGCCCCGCCCGCTCCTCCGGCCGCGTCCCCCGCGTCGCAGGGGCAGACGCCCGCCGCGTCCCAGACGCAGACGCCCGCCGTCGAGCCCAAGGGGCGGGTCGTCTCGCGGCTCACCCTGAGTATCCGGGAGCGGCCGACCTCGGACTCGGCCTACCTCGGAGGTATCCGGCCGGGCACGGTCATCGCGCTGTCCTGCAAGGTCGTCGGCCAGAACGTGGACGGCAACCGCCTCTGGTACCGCCTCGGCGACGGGCGCCCGGGCTATGTCGCCGCCCGGTACGTCGAGAACCTGTCGCCGGTGCCCTACTGCCGCTGATCTGCCGCTGCTTCCGGTACGCATACATCAGGCCACCCTTCGAATTCCGGGGGGTGGCCTGATGTATGCGCACCCTCTGTGCGGAGGGTCGAACACCCTCGGTGATTCATCCAAACTCTGTGTCGGTTCACGGCTCAATAACGCTGCATTGAGGGGAGATCTGATCCCTTGACACTCGATACATCCGATGTTTTGATGCGCGGAACGCCTTGGGCGTTGGCTTGCTCTCGCGGTAGCAGCGCATGGATCAGGACAAGGAGCCCCAGTGAGCCGGATCACGAGTGTGTCGACGCGGGACGTCCGGTTTCCCACCTCACGGGAGCAGCACGGCTCGGACGCCATGAACCCGTCGCCCGACTACTCGGCGGCGTACGTCGAGATCGCCACGGACGCGGCGGACGGCCACGTCGGGGCCGGTTTCGTCTTCACGATCGGCCGGGGCAACGAGGTGCAGGCAGCCGCCGTCGACGCGCTGCGCGACCGGCTCGTCGGCGAGGACGCCGAGGCGCTCTGCGCCGACATGGGCGGTACGTGGCGCTCGCTCGTCCACGACTCGCAGTTCCGCTGGCTCGGCCCCGAGAAGGGCGTGATGCACATGGCGATCGGCGCCGTCGTCAACGCCCTGTGGGACCTCCGGGCGAAACGGGCGGGGCTGCCACTGTGGGACCTGCTCGCCGGGATGTCACCGGAGGAGATCGTCGACCTGGTCGACTTCCGCTACCTCAGCGACGCGCTCACCCGCGACGAGGCCCTGGAACTGCTCCGCAAGGCCGAACCGGGGCGCCCCGAGCGCCGCCGTGACCTCCTCGCGCGCGGATTTCCGGCCTACACGACGACGCCGGGGTGGCTCGGCTACGACGACGAACGGCTGGTCGCCCGCTGCCGCGAGGCGGTCGCGGACGGTTTCACGCAGATCAAGCTGAAGGTCGGAGGGGACCTCGACGACGACATCAGACGGCTGCGCCTCGCCCGGGAGACCGTCGGCGCGGGTGTCGCCATCGCCGTCGACGCGAATCAGCGGTGGGACGTCGAGGAGGCCGTCGCCTGGATCGACCGCCTCAGCCCGTACGACCTCGCCTGGGTCGAGGAGCCGACGAGCCCGGACGACGTCCTCGGCCACGCCGAGATCGCCCGCCGGATCGCCCCGGTACCCGTCGCGACCGGCGAGCACATGCCCAACCGGGTCGTCGCCAAACAGCTCATCCAGGCGCGGGCGGTGTCGGTGCTCCAGATCGACGCGACCCGCGTCGCGGGTGTGAACGAGAACATCGCCATCCTCCTCCTCGCGGCGAAGCACGGCGTCCGCGTCTGCCCGCACGCGGGCGGCGTCGGACTGTGCGAGGCCGTACAGCACCTCTCGATGTTCGACCGCGTCGCGGTGTCGGGCACCGACGAGGGACGCTTCCTCGAATACGTCGACCACCTGCACGAACACTTCGTCACACCGGTCGACGTCCACGACGGACACTACTGGCCGCCGTCGGCGCCCGGCGCGGGCGCCGAGATGCTCGGCACGTCCCTGACCACCTTCTCCTACCCCGATGGCGCGGCATGGGCGCGGCACGAGGAAGGACCCGGCTCCGTACCACCCCAGTGAAGCACCGATACACAATGAAGTGGATGTCGCAATGAAACAACGGCTTTGCGTGAGTGCCACGGCGGTGGGCGCCGCCATGGTGCTCGCACTGACGGGATGCTCCTCCAGCACGGGCACGTCGAGTCAGTCGAAGGACAGCCTCGTCTGGTCGATGTGGATCTCGGGGACGGCGGACAAGGCGGCCTGGCAGAAGGTCGCGGACGGGGCCGGGGCGGACGGCGGGCCGAAGGTCACGGTCCAGGGCTCCCCCTTCAACGACTACTGGACCAAGCTCCGTACCCAGCTCGGCACCGGCGGCGCGCCGTGCATCGTCACCGTACAGAGCCTCCGGGCGGCGAACTACACGGACGTCCTGCGCCCGATCGACGAGTACGCCAAGAGTGCGGGCACCGACCTGCCGGCGTTCGACGCGACGGCGCTGAACGGCATGAAGGTCGGCGGCAAGCTCTACGCCCTGCCGTACGACACCGGCCCGTTGATGATGTTCTACAACAAGGACCTCTTCCGGCAGGTCGGCGCGGCGGCACCGACGCCGGGGTGGACCGTCGCCGAATTCGAGGCGGCCGCCGCGAAGTTCAAGGCGGCGGGCAAGCCGATGCTCGCCTCCTCGGTCGAGGACCTCAACCTGGAGTCGATGATCCTCGGCTACAACGGCGGCCGGGTCATCACCTCGGACGGTCAACTCGAACCGGAGAACGCGAAGTTCGCCCAGGGACTCGACTGGCTCTCCGGACTGGTGAAGAAGGGCGAGGCGACCCAGGCGAGCGCGGACGGCTCGGCCGACGACAACGCGTTCGTCGACCAGAAGGCCGGCCTCTACATCGACGGACCCTGGTCGCTGCTCCAGCAGAAGGCGAAGGTGAAGTTCCCGCTCGGGGTGACCACCATCCCGGCCGGCACCTCCGGTCCTTCGAGCTTCTCCGCCGGCTCCGGCTTCGGCATATCGAAGCAGTGCAAGTACCCCGAGCAGGCGTACCGGGCCATCGAGACGATGACCAGCGAGAAGACCCTGACCTCACTCGCTCAGCAGGGCCGGGCCTTCCCGGCGCGTACGGCGGCCCAGAAGGCCTGGTACGACAACGCGGGCATCGACGGCGCCGAGTTCCTGTTCACCGTGGCGCAGAAGAACGCGACCCCGCTGCCGGGCAACAAGCAGAGCGACCAGCTCAACCAGTTGTTCGTCCAGTACGCGATCCAGGCGGTCAACGGCCAGTCCTCGGGCACGGAGACGATGAAGTCCGTCGCGGGGCAGCTCACCCGGTGAGGAGCACGGTGGTGCCGTCACCGGTCCCTCCCGGTGACGAGGACGGAAGAAGTCGGGCGGTGAAGGGCGTGGCGGACGCGCCGGGCAGAAACGATACGGCGAACGCGGCGGACGAGGCGGACACGCTGAACGCGGCGGACACGACAGCGACGGAGGAGGCGGGCGCGCGGCGCTCCTGGTGGGGAGCGGCGTTCGCCGCGCCCCACTCGATCGGACTGGCCGTCTTCACGGTGGTCCCGATCCTCGCCTCCCTCTTCGTGAGTTTCATGAACTGGCCCCTGATCGGGGAGCGTTCGTGGGACGGGTTCGGGAACTACACCCGGTTGTTCTCGGACCCGGTCTTCCGGACCGTCATCCTCAACACGGTCGGGTTCGTGGTGCTGTACGTGCCGCTGAACCTGGTGATCTCGCTCGGGCTCGCGGCCTGGCTGACCCCGCGGATCCGGCACCGGCAGATCTTCCGGGTGCTGTTCTTCATCCCGACGGTGACCCCGATCGTGGCGAACGTCGTGGTGTGGCGGATGCTGTACCAGCCCGACGGGCTGATCGACGCGACACTTCAGTCGACGGTCGGGGCGCAGGCGCCGAACTTCCTCGCGGACGAGAAGTGGGCGATGTTCGCGATCGTCGCGATGAGCGTCTGGCAGGGCTTCGGCTACAACATGCTCATCTTCTCGGCGGCGCTCGACGCGGTGCCGGAGAATCTGATCGAGGCCGCGCAACTCGACGGCGCGGGCCCGTGGCAGACGTTCTGGCGCATCAAGTTCCCGGCCATCTCACCGTCGGTCTTCTTCGCCACGATGATGACGCTCATCACCTCGTTCCAGGTGTTCGCGCAGCCGTTCCTGCTGACGAAGGGCGGTCCGGGCACCTCGACCGAGACGCTCGTCCAGTACATCTACAACACCGGATTCCAGAACCAGCAGCTCGGACTCGCCTCGGCGGGCGCGTGGGTGCTGTTCGTCATCATCCTCGGGATCACGGCGGTCCAGTTCCTCGGCCAGAAGCGTTGGGTGCACTATGGGTAGCGGTACGCGGACGATCACAGCCGGCGGGGCGGGCACCACGGCCGCGCCCCGGAGGACCGGCGCCGGGACCGGCCGCCGCCCCCGCCCGGGGGCCGGCGCGGGCTCGCGGGCGCGGCGGGCGATCGGCTACGCGCTCCTGTGCCTCATCGCCCTGCTCTTCATGGCGCCGCTCATCTACATGGTGGCGACCAGCCTCAAGCCCGACTCCGAGACCTTCTCGAACCCGCCCACCCTGTGGGGTTCCGCCATCCAGTGGCAGAACTACGCGGATGTCTTCACGTATCTGCCGTTCGCCCGCTTCATCCTGAACGGCGTGCTCGTGGCCACCCTCGGGACCGCCGTCAACCTCGCGGTCGCGGCGTTCAGCGGCTACGCCTTCTCGCGGCTGCGCTGGCGCGGCAGGAACCTCGTCTTCCTGCTCTTCCTGGTCACGCTGATGATCCCGCAGGACGTCCTCGTCATCCCCATGTACGTGATGATGCAGGGCGTCGGATGGGTCGACACGTTCCAGGCGCTGATCCTGCCGTGGGCGTTCACGGCCCTCGGCGCCTTCCTCATCCGGCAGTTCTTCCTGACGGTCCCCCAGGAACTCGACGACGCGGCCCGTGTCGACGGCGCGGGCACCGTCCGTACCTTCTTCAGTGTGATGCTGCCGCTCGCCCGTCCGACCCTCGCGGTCCTGGCCGTCTTCACCTTCATCAGCTACTGGAACTCCTTCCTCTGGCCGCTCGTCGTCATCAACGATGTCGATGCCCGCGCCACCATCCCCCTCGGCCTCCAGGCGTTCTTCGGCCAGCAGGGCAGCCAGTGGAACCTGGTCATGGCCGCGTCGGTGGTCTCCATGCTGCCCACCGTGATCATCCTCGTCCTCCTCCAGAAACACCTCGTCAGGGGCATCGTCACCAGTGGCCTCGGCGGCCGCTGAACACCGGCTCCGCACCCCACCCACGTAAGCACGGAAGGATCCGACCGACATGACTGTCCCCGCCTGGTTCACCGAGGACCGCTTCGGCATGTTCATCCACTGGGGCCTCTACTCCCTGCCCGCCCGCCACGAGTGGGTGAAGAACCGCGAGCGGACGACGGACGCGGACTACGACACGTACTTCCGCCACTTCGAGCCGGACCTCTTCGACCCCACGGAGTGGGCGCGCGCCGCGAAGAAGGCCGGCATGCGGTACGTGGTCCTCACCACCAAGCACCACGACGGCTTCTGCCTCTGGGACTCCAAGCTCACCGACTACACGTCGATGAACACCCCCATCGCCAAGGACCTCGTCCGCGAGTTCGTCGACGCCGTACGCGCCGAGGGACTGCGCGTCGGCTTCTACCACTCGCTCATCGACTGGCACCACCCCGACTTCACGATCGACGGCCACCACCCGCGCCGCGACGACGCGCCCGAGGAGATCGAACGGCTCAACGAGGGCCGGGACATGGACCGGTACCGGGCCTATCTGCACGGTCAGGTCGAGGAGTTGCTGACCGGGTACGGCACCATCGACTACCTCTTCTACGACTTCTCCTACAAGCAGGACGACCACCACGACGTGTGGAACGGCAAGGGCGCCGAGGACTGGGGCGCGGAGGAACTCCTCGCCCTCACCCGCCGGCTCCAGCCGGAGATCGTGGTCAACGACCGGCTCGACATCCCCGGCGACCTCGTCACACCGGAGCAGTACCAGCCCGACCGCCCGATGGAGGCCGACGGCGTCCCCGTGGTGTGGGAGGCGTGCCAGACCCTCAACGGCAGCTGGGGGTACGACCGTGACAACGTCAATGTGAAGAGCGTCGACCTCCTGGTCCGGATGCTCGTCGACGGCGTCTCGAACAACGGCAACATGCTGCTGAACGTCGGCCCCACCGGACGTGGCGAGTTCGACGCGACGGCGATCACGGCCCTGGAGGGCATAGGGGAGTGGATGCGCCGCCACGAGCGTTCCATCCGCGGCGCCGGCCCCGCCCCCTTCCGCGCCCCGGCCGACACCCGCTACACGCGGCGCGGCGACCGCCTCTACCTCCACCTGTTCGCCTGGCCCTTCGAACACCTGCACCTGCCGGGGCTCGGCGGCAAGGTGGCGTACGCGCAGCTCCTCAACGACGCCTCGGAGATCCCGTTCCGCGAGATCGACCCCTCGGTGAAGGCCCTCACCACCGGCCTCGGCGGCCAGCCCGCGGGCACCCTGACCCTCACCCTGCCGATCATCCGCCCCGACGTGGCCGTCCCCGTCGTCGAACTGTTCCTGAAGGAGGACGCCTGACCGTCCCGTCAGCCCCGGCGGCCCGGCCCGTGGGCCGATCCCCGGGGCGCCGAGCGGGTTACGCGACGTCGCCGACCTCGCCGCCATGGGGGAGCACCAGCGCCGAGTCGGTGTGGAGGGTGAGCCGCACCGGTGTGAAGGTGGTGGCCTCCACCGGCGACTCCCCGGTGCCGGGCCCGCGGGCGTACCGGGGGTGGGCGCCTCCGCTGATCTGCCAGCGTATGCGGTGGCCGACGGCGAAACGGTGGGCGGTCGAGCTCATCGGCACGGTGACCCGCGCGGGTTCCTGCCCGGTCGTCCGCAACCGGCCCAGTCCGTCGCAGACGTTGACGGAGCGGCCTTCCGCGTCCACGTCGCACAGGCGGGTGAAGACGTCGGCGTGACCGGTGTCCGTGGAGACGCTCAGCCGCGCGGAGACCGGCCCGAGGACGTCCAGGGGCTCGGTCAGCGGGGGACCGGTGAACGTCACGACGTCGTCCCGGGCCTCCAGGGCCCCGTTGTCCCGGGAACCGGAGGCGGGGGAGAGCAGGGGGCCGCCCACGGACGGGGTGGGGTCGGCCGGGTCGTAGCGGAACGAGACCAGCGGCCGGGAGTCCGTGGGGGGCTGCCGGACGAGTACCCCCTCCGGAGCGGCGTACCAGGGGAAGGCGGCGTCCGGGGCCGGTGGCCAGTCGTCGAGATCGCGCCGCCCGTCCTCCCCGCCGACGTGCACGCGCACCCGGGTCGGACGCAGCCCGGAGGGGTCGTCGCACAGGTGCGCGCGCAGCCACGCGAGGCTCTCGGCGAACACCTCGGGCCACCCCTGCTGCAGTGCCGAGGCGTGGGTCCAGGGGCCGACGAGCAGGGCGGTCTCGCCGCCGGCCCGGCGGAGCCTGCCGTACTGCTCGAAGGTCTGGTCGACCAGGGCGTCCTGCCAGCCGGTGATCAGCCCGACGGGCACGCGGCACGTCCGCGCCGCCTCCGCGAGCGAGGCGCCGCGCCAGTACGGGTCCTCGGCGTCCGGGTGCGCCATCACGTCGTCCAGCCAGGGGACCTCGCCCCCGAGAGCGGGCACGTACGCGCCGCGCAGCGGCCGCGCGTCGACGACATCGCGCAGACGGCGCTGGAGACGCAGGGTGGACCGGAGGAAGGGCGCCATCCCCTGGTGCTGGTACGTCATGCCCGCGCCGACGGCGAGCGCGGTCTCCAGGCGGAGCACGCCGTCGGCGTGGAACAGGGCGTACGGATCGTGCAGCCCCACCTGCACCACCATCGCCTTCAGCTCCGGCGGCGGTTCCAGGGCGAGGGCCCACTGGGTGTAGCCCAGGTAGCTGGGGCCGACGGTTCCCAGCGTCCCGTTGAACCACGGCTGTTCACGCAGCCAGGACACGGTGGCCCGGCCGTCGGCCGGTTCGTTGCGCCACAGGTCGAACGCGCCGCCCGAACCGCCGGTGCCGCGGCAGCTCTGCAGGACCACGTGGAAGCCCTGTTCGGCGAAGAGCAGGCCGTACATGGGCGACCACGGCAGCCCCCTGCCGTACGGCGAGCGCACGAGAAGGGTGGGGAAGTCGCCCTCCGCGCGCGGGAAGTAGTGGTCCGTGATCAGCGGGCTGCCGTCGGCCCCCGGCACCACCAGCCCCGGCTCCCACCCGACGTCGTGCAGCCGGGCCGGAAGGCGGCGCCAGGTCGCCCTCATCATCCGTGCGGACAGCGGCGGTTTCCCGGCGGGCGGCGCCCAGGCGGGCTTCGGCACAGGGCCGTGCGTGCGTGATGACATGGTGCCCCCTTCGTCATTTACGTACAGCGTACGAGAATAGGGCATGCTTGGATGACGCCCACAAGGGGCTGGCTGCCGTGATCGAGGAAGGGGGCGCGAGAACCGTGACCCGTGACGGAGGACCGGGCGCCGGGGGCATCGACCCCCAACGGCTCTGGCTGGGCTCGACCCAGCCCCGCAGGGGCCGCAGGCCCGCCCACAGCCGGGAGGCGATCACCGCGGCGGCCGTCGCCCTGGCGGACGCGGAAGGGCTCGAAGCGGTCACCATGCGGAGGGTCGCCTCGCAGGTCGGCGTCAGCGTCATGTCGCTCTACAGCTACGCCCCCGACAAGGGGACGCTGCTGGAGCTGATGGTCGACCACGTCAGCGGCGAACTGCGGGCCGGCGCCGAACGGCGGACCGGCGGTGAACCGCCGACCGATGGCGAACCGCCGACCGGCGCCGAACTACCGACCGATAGTGAACCGCTGACCGATGGTGAACCACTGTCCGGCGCCGAACAACCGGCCGATGGCGAACCGGCGACCGATGGTGAACCGCTGACCGATGGCGAACCGCCGACCGGCGCCGAACGACCCTCCGGCGGCGCTCCGTTGACCGTCCCCGTGCCGACCGGCGACTGGCGTGCGGACCTCAAGACCATCGGTCACCTCCAGCGCGCCCTCATGCTGCGCCACCCCTGGCTGCCCGCCGCCCTGTCCACCCGCCGCGCCCCCGGGCCCCACACCCTGGCCTTCCTGGAACACGCGCTCGCCGTGCTGCGCCCCACCGGACTGGACGGCGCCGCGAAGCTGGAGATCTTCGCCCAGCTCACCTCGTTCGTGGCCGCGCACGTCGGCCACGAACTCGCCCAGGCCGCGGCGGCGCGCTCGCCCGACCGGCTGGCGGCCGAAGCCCGCTATCTCGCCACCGTCGCCGCCGACGGCCACCACCCGGAACTCGCCGAAGCCCTCGCGGCCCCCGGACGCTCCCTCACCCCCGAGGCCACCTTCACCCGGTTCCTCAACCGCCTGACCGACGGCCTCGACACGCCCGGGACACAATCGGGGCCACGGACGTACCGCCCAGGGGGTCCACAGGGGATTTCGCACCGGCCGGAGACGCGCTCACCGCGCGGCTGACGTCGCAGCACCCGAGTCGCACCGACCGCCTTACAGCCCCGGATTGTGTCCGAGCCGCCGCGAGATGGCGTCTGCCGTGGCGACCGCCAGCGGGCCGAGGCGGTCGAGGGCGGGTTCGACGCGGTCCTTGAGGCCGGCGACGCTGATGGCGGCCACGACATGGCCGGTGTGATCGAAGATGGGGGCGCCGCAGCAGGCGCTGGCGAGGTCGAACTCGCCGTGCTCCTCGGTCCAGCCGCGGGCCTGGGCCGTGGTGATGTCGTGTTCGAGGGCGTCGGCGGTGGTGAGTGTCCGCGGGGTGAAGGGTGTCAGTGTGAGGGTGCGGAGCAGGTCCGCTCGCTCGCGGGGGTCCAGGCCCGCGAGGTAGGCCTTGCCGACCGAGGTGGCGTGCAGGGGCCTGCGGGCGCCGAGTTCAGCGTTGACGCTGACCGACTGGGGGCCGCGTTCGCGGTAGATGAACACCATTTCGTCGCCGCTGAGGACGCCGAGGCTGACGGTTTCGCGGGTCTGCTGGACCAGGACCCGGAGCAGTTCGGGAGCGACGTCGGACACGTCGGTGGAGTGGACGGCGGCCATGGCGAGACGGGCGGCGGCCGGGCCCAGGCGCCAGCGGCCGTTCGAGGTGGCGTGGAGGAAGTCGTACTGGCTGAGCTTTTCGACGATCCGGTACGCGGCGCTGCGGCTGATGTCGGCGGCGGCTGCCAGTTCCGCCGTGGACGCCTCTCGCGCGTCGGCGAGGTGGCTCAGGATGCTGAGTCCTCGGTCGAGTGCGCCCTTGCGGCCTTCGTCCAGCTCGGTCACGTTCTCGTTCCTCTGCTTGTCCGGTCGCGGTGGGCCCGCCCGCATCGGCCGGGCGGGCGATGTCCGCTGCCAGTCTCTCAGCCCGCCGGGACGACATCGCCGTGGGCGGGCCGGGAGCAGACGGTCTCAGACCGTGACGGTCTCGCGGGTCCAGGCACGGGCCTGCTCGCTCAGGCTGAAGCCCAGCCCGGGGCGGTTGGGCACGATCATCCGGCCGTCGCGGATTTCGAGGCGCTCGTTGAACATCGGTTCGAGCCACTCGAAGTGCTCCACCCACGGGTCGATCTCGTACGCCGCGGCGAGGTGCAGGTGGATCTCCATGGCGAAGTGCGGCGCCATCCGCATCTTCGCCTGCTCGCCCATGGCCATGATCTTCAGGAACGGGGTGATGCCGCCCACCCGCGGCGCGTCCGGCTGGAGGAAGTCGACCGAGCGGTGACGGACCAGTTCGGCGTGCTCGGCGACGCTGGTGAGCATCTCGCCGGTGGCGATCGGGGTGGCGAGCTCCGCGGCGAGAGCGGCGTGGCCCTCGGCGTCGTACGCGTCGAGCGGCTCCTCGATCCAGGTCAGGTCGAACGCCTCCAGTTTCCGGCCCATACGGATCGCCGTACTGCGGTTCCACTGCTGGTTGGCGTCGACCATCATCGGGAAGCCGTCGCCCAGCTGCTCGCGGATGGCCGCGACCCGCTGGAGGTCGATGTTCGTGTCGGGCTGACCGACCTTGATCTTGATGCCGCCGATGCCGCGCTCGACGGATGCCCGGGTGTTCTCGACCACCTGCTCGATGGACATGGACAGATAGCCGCCCGAGGTGTTGTAACACTGCACCGAGTCGCGGTGGGCGCCGAGCAGCTTCGCGAGGGGGAGCTGGGCGCGCTTGGCCTTGAGGTCCCACAGGGCGATGTCGATGGCGGCGACCGCCTGGGTCGACAGCCCGCTCCGGCCGACGGAGGCGCCGGCCCAGACGAGCTTGGTCCAGATCCGCTGAATGTCGTTGGGGTCCTCACCGATCAGCTCCGGTGCGATCTCCTTCGCGTGGACGTACTGGGCGGGCCCGCCGGCGCGCTTGGAGTAGCTGTATCCCACGCCTTCGAATCCGGCCTCGGTGCGGATCTCGGCGAAGAGGAAGGCGATCTCGGTGAGCGGCTTCTGACGGCCGGTCAGAACCTTGGCGTCACTGATGGGCGCCGCCAGCGGCAGGCTGACGAGGGAGAGCCTGACCGAGGCGATGGCATCGGTGCTGGCTTCGCCGCGCTCCAGCGCCGCGAAGTGGCGCTCGTTGGTCTTGCTGGTGACGGTGGCGCTGGTCCGGTTGAGGAAATCGGTGCTCACGGATGAGTGTCCTTTCTTCTTTTTACGGGGAGGTGGTGCGGTCTGCCGGGCGCCTCAGCGCGGATCAGGGGCAGGCCCGTCGAGACCCGCACTCGTCGTGGCCTGTGGTGTCCGGAGACCGGCTTGGCCGGGGTCGGTGCGGTCGACGGCCGATGGCCCGGCCACCGGCCGGCGGGGGATACGGCGTACCAGAAGGGTGGCCCCGGCCGCGATCGCGATGATCACTCCGAGTCCGAGCATCGCCAGACTGGTGCTGCCGGTCGAATCCTTGACCAGGCCGAAGCCGTACGGGGCGACGAAGCCACCGAGGTTGGCGACGGAGTTGACCAGGGCGATCGCGGTCGCCGCGGTCAGAGGGTCCGTACGCTCGCGCAGCAGCGGCCAGAAGACCGGTGCGACGGTCTTGAATCCGAGGGTGGCCAGGACGATGAACCCCAGGCCCAGCCACGAGCCGGTGAGGGCCGCCGCCAGGGTTCCGGCCGCGGCCAGCACGAACGACGTGGTCATCAAGGTGGCGCGCTGCTCGGGGCGACGGTCGCCGCGCCGGGAGACGAAGTACAGGTACGGGATGGTGCAGAGCCAGGGAAGGGCGGAGAGCAGCCCGACCATGTTGTCACTGCTGACCCCGATGTCGCGCACCACGCTCGGCAGCCAGAACGTCGTGGAGTAGATGGACATCTGCACGGCGAAGTAGATCCACATGAAGAGATGGATCACCGGACTGCGCAGCAGTTTCTTGATGATCTGCATGGTCGAGCCCGGCTCGGCGTCGGAGGTCCGTTCCGCGGCGATCTGCAGGCTGAGCTGGGTACGCTCCTCCTCGGTGAGCCATTTCGCGTCACTGATCCTGGAGTCGAGCAGGAAATAGCCGACGATGCCGAGTCCGACGGTGGCCAGGCCCTCGATGAGGAACAGCCACTGCCAGCCGTCGAGGCCGAGGAAGCCGTGCAGCGAGAGCAGCGGTCCTGAGACCAGACTGCCGGCGGAGTAGGCGAAGAGGGCGCCCACCGCCCAGGTGCCGGTGGCCCGGCCCTGGTAGCGGTTGGGCAGCCAGGAGGCGATGTAGAACAGTACCGCCGGCACGAACCCGGCCTCGGCCACGCCGAGCAGGAAGCGGAGCACGTAGAAGCTGGTCTCACCGCGGACGAAGATCATTGCAGCCGAGACGGCGCCCCAGGTGACGCAGATGCGGGTGATCCACAGCTTCGCCCCCACCTTCTGCATCAGTGCGTTGCTGGGCACCTCGAACAGGAAGTAGCCCACGAAGAACAGGCCGGCGCCGAGGCCGTACGCGGCTGCCCCGATGCCGAAGTGGGCATCCAGGTCCTCCTGGACGAAGCCGATGTTCGAGCGGTCGATCTGGTTGAGCATCATCATCAGCGCGAACAGCACGATGACGCGCCGGTAGATCTTCCGGCTGGCAGTGGCGACTGCCGGGTGTTCGTCTGCAATGGCGGTGGACATATGTCTCGATCCTCTCGCAACGCTGCGCCTCGGATACCTGTCAGCAGACGATGTGCATCCCATTCTTCGGGACGTTTTATCGTTCATTGGTTTGCCGACGTGGGGACGCTAAGCGGCTGTCTTGCGACAAGTCAAGGAGTGCGGCCCGATTAACGGGATGGTTGTTCACTGAATGGGATGTCGTCTAGGGTTGGGATCGTTCATCCCAGTCCCTGAGGAAGGTGGACCGTGACAGCGCTGGATCTTCCCCCTGTTCCCCCGGACGTGCTGGCCGATCTGGGCCGCGCCAGCACCGCGACCCTGGCGACCCAGCTCTACCGGCGCGGGATCCGTCAACCGTTCCTCGTCGGCCTCAGCCCTGTGGGCACGCGCTTCGACGGCTTCGTGGGACAGGCGCGTACCATGCGCTTCGTCCCTGCCCGCGAGGACGTGGACCCGATGGACGACCCCTACCGCACGGGCAATGTCCTCCAGTGGGAGGCGGTCGAACGGCTCGGCTCCGGCGATGTCCTGGTCGTGGACTCGCGCAGCGACGTCACCGCGGCCTCGGCGGGTGACATGCTGGTGACCCGGGCGATGAAACGGGGCGCCGCGGCCTTCGTGACCGACGGTGCCTTCCGCGACGGTGCCGCGCTCGCCGAGCTGGGCTTCCCGGCCTACTCGCGGGCGATCACCGCCACGACGCGACCGGCCTCCTTCCACGTCGCGGACCTCGACGTCCCGATCGGCTGCGCGGGCGTCGCGGTCTACCCGGGCGACATCCTCGTCGGTGACCGCGACGGTGTCATCGTCGTGCCCCGCGCCCTGGCGGCCGGGATCGCCGGTCCCGCGGCCGAGCAGGAACGGCTCGAGTCCTATCTCCACGACAGGGTCAAGGCGGGGGAGGCGCTGTGGGGCACCTACCCGCCCAGCGAGGAGACCCTGGCCTCCTATCGGGCCTGGCGGTCGGCGAACCCCGTGGACGACACCCCTGGAGCCCTCCAGCCGTCCGCCGCTGCCACCGGGGCGGAGGCCGTGCGATGACCCGCTTCGCCGACCTCCCACGCGAGGAGCAGCGCACCCGCATGGAGGCCACCATCCGGACCTACTTCCAGGGCTGCAACGACGCGGACGTCGAGGGCATGGCCGCGACGTTCCACCCCGAGGCCGTCCATTACTTCCCGCCGGGACTTGACGGCCCCTGGCGGGGCGCCCGCACCATAGCGGAGAACTGGCGCGCGCTCGTCCTGCGCATCGGCTCGGCCTGGAGCATCGAGCGTCTGATCGCCGAACCCGAGTCACTGCAGGCGGTCATCGAGTGGACCCACTGGAAGACCGCGGTCGGCGGATACCTGCGCGGTGACGAGTGGTACCGCTTCGACCCGGAGACAGGGCTGATCACCGAGATCAGGGCCTTCTACGCCGCCGCTTCCGACGGCCGCGCCGAGGTCACGCTCGAAGGCTTCGACTACGAGGCGGAGGGCTACCAGCTCGTCCCGCCGGTCGACCGCCCCCATCCGGACGCGCCCGCCGGCTGAACCGTCCGCCGCCATCCGGACACGCCTGTCGGCTGAAGCGTCCGCCCCATCCGGACGCGCCCGCCCGCTGAAGCGTCCGCCCCCACCAATGCCCCAGGAGCAGCATGACTGCCGAGACCATCGTCAGTATCGACCCCGCCACCGGAACCGAAGTCGAGGAAGTCGCCACCGCCACCTCGTACGAGGAACTGGAGGAGGTGTGCCGCGCCGCCGCGGCGGCCTTCGTGCAACTCGCGGAACGTGATCGCGCCTTCCGCGGGGAACTCCTGCGTGCCATGGCGGACGCCATGGCAGCCCGGCACGCGGACATCGTGTCGCTGGGCGTCCGCGAGACCGGACTGCCCCGTGCCCGCCTCGAAGGCGAACTCGCCCGTACGGTGTACCAGGCCCGCCTGTTCGCCGACGCCGTCGACGAAGGCGGCCATCTTGAGGCCACGATCGACCACGCCGGTGACACCCCCATGGGGCCGAGGCCCGACCTGCGCCGGATGCTGGTCCCGACGGGACCGGTCGCGGTGTTCGGCGCCAGTAACTTCCCACTGGCCTTCTCCGTGCCCGGCGGCGACACCATGTCCGCCCTGGCCGCGGGCTGCCCGGTCGTGGTCAAGGCCCACGATTCCCACCCGGCCCTGTCGGTCATGATGCACGGCATCCTGAGCGCGGCGGCGTACGACGCCGGGGCGCCCGCCGGGACGATCGGGCTCGTACACGGTCGCGAGGCGGGCGCGCGGCTGGTGCAGCACCCCGCCATCAGCGCCGTGGCGTTCACCGGGTCGCTGGACGGCGGCCGGGCACTGATGCGGCTGATCGAGCAGCGCCGGACACCGATCCCTTTCTTCGGTGAACTCGCCAGCCTCAACCCGGTCGTTGTCACACCGGCGGCAGCCGCGGCGCGGGGAACAGCGTTCGCCGAAGACCTCGTCCTGTCGATCACCGGCTCGGCCGGCCAGCTGTGCACCAAGCCGGGGCTCGTGCTGGTACCCCATGGTCCCGCCGGTGACGCCCTGGTCGACGCGGCCGCCGCACTCATCGCCGGCCGGCCCGCGGCCACCCTCCTCAACGAGCGGATCCGCGACGGATACGAGGAGACCAGCGCGGAACTTCGGCGCATCCCCGGCCTCCGCGTGGTGGCCGAGGGGGAGAAGCCGTCCGGCAGCGGCTGCACGGTGGCGCCGCGGCTGCTGGCCATGGAAGCACGTGACCTGGCCGGGTCACAGGTCGGTGAGTGCTTCGGCCCCACCACCGTCGTCGTCCGGTATGCCGAAGCGGACCTTCCCGGCATGATCGACAGCCTGCCGGGTTCCCTCACCGCCACGATCCACTCCGAGCCGAACGAGGACATTCGGGCCATCGTCCGAGCGCTGCTGCCCAAGGCCGGGCGGCTGCTGTTCAACGGGTTCCCGACCGGCGTGTCGGTCTCGTGGGCCCAGCACCACGGCGGCCCGTGGCCGGCGACCAACAGCCAGCACACGTCGGTCGGCACCACCGCCATCAGGCGCTTCCTGCGCCCGGTGGCCTGGCAGTCGGCCCCGGCGGAGGTGCTGCCCCACGAGCTGCACGACGCGTACACGTCCATTCCGCGCCGGGTCGACGGGCGACTCGTCGTCCCGTCCCCGGCCGGCCAGGAGGATGCCCGATGAGGATTGCCACCGCCCGCGTCGACGGGGGCGTCACCACGGTCGTCGACGACGGCCAGGGGTGGCGGACCAGCCGGGTGCCCGCCCTCGACGTCGTCACCGGAGCCGACGCCGGGCCCGGCGACCGGGTCGCCGGGGAGCGGCTGGAGTTCCTGCTGCCGTACCGGCCCCCGACGATCCACGGCATCGGCCTCAACTACGCCGACACCGTGGCCGAGATGGGCTGGAAGACCCCGACGGCCCCCTACCTCTTTCCGAAACTCTCGTCCTCCGCGTGCGGCCCTCATGACGACATCGTCGTGGACCTGGCACTGACCTCCCGAGCGGACTGGGAAGCGGAACTCGGCGTCGTCATAGGCCGTCCCGCCAAGTCCGTGCCCGTCGACGAGGCGATGTCCTACGTCGCCGGTTACGTCGCGGCCGACGACCTCTCCGCCCGCGATCTCCAGGAGCAGGACGGCCAGTGGGTGCGCGGCAAAGGACTCGACACCTTCTGCCCTCTCGGGCCCTGGATTCTCACCAAGGACGAGGTGCCGGACCCGCAACAGGTCGCGATCCGGACGTGGGTCAACGGCCGGCTGATGCAGAACGGGACCACCGCCTCGATGATCTTCGGCATCGCCGAACTCGTCTCGTACTGCTCGTCGTTCTTCACCCTGGCACCGGGGGATGTCATCCTCAGCGGAACACCGGCAGGCTGCGGTGACTTCAGGTCCCCGGCGGTGGCCCTGCGGCCGGGCGACGTCATCGAGATCGAGGTCGCCGGACTCGGCCGCCAGCGCGCCACCATTTCGGCTCCCGCACCACGGGGCGGGGGTCTGTGAGGGCCGAACCCGGCGATGACCCCAATTCCAGTACCGGTATAGTAATGCCGGTATAGGTATTGGTTGCGTGAGAAGGGCGCCGCATGATCGAGATCCTCAACCCCACCCTGCTGGCCCGGGCGAGAACCACCGGCGCCCTGGTCGCTGACATCCTGCAGATGCTGAAGAGCCGTAGCACGATCGGCACGAACCTTCTGGACATCGACCGGTGGGCCGAGGAAATGATCGTCGAGGCGGGAGCGTCGTCCTGTTACGTCGACTACGCGCCGTCCTTCGGGCGCGGCCCGTTCGGTCACTACATCTGCACGGCCGTCAACGACGCCGTGCTCCACGGGCGGCCGTACGACTACACGCTCGCCGACGGCGATCTGCTGACCCTCGACCTCGCCGTCTCCCAGGGCGGAGTCGCCGCAGACGCTGCCATCAGCTTCATCGTGGGCAACGCAAGGCCCCCGCAGAGCGTCGCGCTGATCAGCACAACCGAACGCGCGCTGGCCGCAGGGATCGCCGCTGCCGGGCCCGGGGCCCGTATCGGCGACATCTCCCATGCCATCGGCACGGTTCTCGGTGAGGCGGGGTATCCGATCAATACCGAGTTCGGCGGCCATGGCATCGGCTCGACGATGCACCAGGACCCGCACGTCGCGAACACCGGACGGCCTGGCCGCGGATACAAACTGCGTCCTGGGCTGCTGCTGGCACTGGAGCCATGGGTCATGACGGACACCGCCCAACTCGTCACCGACGCCGACGGATGGACGCTCCGGAGTTCGACGGGCTGCCGGACGGCACACAGCGAGCACACGATCGCCATCACCGACGACGGAGCCGAGATCCTCACCTTGCCGCAGCAGGCGCAGCCGTGAGATCGCACCCTCCGTGTTTCCGTGCCCCCGACGCCGTCAAGGACGAACGTTTCCGGCCCACCTGCGGTCGGCGGGGAAGGTCTGCTGCAGGCCCGCTGCGCGGGCGGTGATCGGGATCGGCTCCGGGGCCGGTACGTCGGCGAGTTCGGGCGGGAGGGCGGCTCACTCGGCTGTGGTGACATGGTCGATCGGGCCCGTTCGAGGGGTACCCGGGAGCGGTGGAGGAACACAGCGGTACTGGACCGTGCTGGACGACGATCGGTTGGAGCCCGTACCGGAAGCGGACGAGTTCTTGCGGCATGTGCGCTTCGGTCGTGATCAGGCGGAATCGACTATGTGTACCTCTGTCGGGGCGGTCATGCTCTACCTGCCGTGGTGCCGCTACACCGGCCGTGACTGGACTACGGCGGCGGGTCGGCTGGGAAGCTTCATGCTCTGGCTGCGGCACTCGGTGCGATGAGTTCTGTTGACTCAAGCAGTCTGGAGGAGAGACACGGAACTGTGGTTCGAAAAAAGGTGGCGTTCATGGACATTGCCCGCGTATTGATGGTTGCGCCCGTGGGGAACGTTGAGACTGCGGTGGTCTGGTACGAACAGTTGCTGGGACGTCCGGCGGACACCCGGCCGATGCCGTCACTGGCGGACTGGCATCTCACTACAGGGGGCTGGCTCTCGGTCTTCGAGGACGCCGAGCGTTCTGGTTCGGCGCTCCTCAATCTGGAGGTTCCTGATCTGGACGAGGCTCTTGCACGGCTCAAGGAACGCGGTTTGGCTGCGGGGCCGGTGCAGGCCGGCGGTACACGCACCCGGTTCGCTGCCCTGGAAGACCCGGACGGCAACCGGGTCACCCTGCTGGAGAACCCCGTGGCCTGACCCCTCGGACAGCGCAGGGACAGGGCCGCGCCGGCGGTCAGGACTTCTTGGACCGGTCGGTTCGGGGGCCTGTGCGGGCGATCCGGCGAGTCATGGGGGTGATGAGTGCCCCAGGCCCTGCTCCTGCCGGCCCTGCGGCGAATCGAACTCTGAGTGATGGCTGAGTGTTGACGGGCAGTGCTCGAAGTCGCCCGAAAATGAGCCGTGGTCGGGGCAGTTGGGCTGACAGTACGGGGCCGTGGAAGAGGCCCTGCTCCGGCTGAAGGAGCTGTTGTTCGCGTCGATCGCGAACGTCTCGGTGCTGTCGGTGGAGGAACATGGCCCCATCGATCACAGACGCCAACGCTGCCAACGCCGGGCCGTCCCACAGGCAGGCGCCTGCAGACGAGGCTGCGTTATGGTGAGCCGGTCTTCGGACCGGTACGCATGGGGGCGCAGCAGTGATGACCGAGGTGACGCCCGAACTGGCCGAGGCGATCCGGCGTGGCTACGACCGGCGCGACCGGGCGAACATGGTGCCGACGATCGACTACTTCCAGGCGTTGCTTGCCGAACATCCTGACCACCCAGTCCTCGTATTCGAGGTGGGTGGCGCCTACGACACGGCGGGCCAGGAGGAGACCGCCCGCGGTTACTACGAGCGGGCGCTCGCTCTTGGCCTCGACGGTGACGTGCTGCGCCGGTGTCTGTGCCAGTACGCCAGCACCCTGAGGTGGCTGGGCGAGCTGGGCGAGTCGCTGGCGGTGCTCGACCGCGCCCGCAGGGAGTTCCCCGACTCGGACTCCGTACGTGTCTTCCGCGCGCTGACCCTCAACGACGCCCGGCGGCCGGACGAGGCGGTGGCCGAGTTTCTGACCGTCGTCACGGGGCACGCCGAGGTCACCGACCTCGGGCGGTGGGCGGTCGGGCTGCGTGGCCTCGCCCAGTGGCTCGCCGACGGCCGGCCCGAATAGGAAGCAGTTGCCCCGCACCGGGCCGGCCCAGAAGGGCCTTGGCCGGTGCGCGTGTCCGCGACCGGCATGGACACGGCAGTGTCCGATGGAGATCGGCTTTCTGCAGCGATGAGCGTGGCTGTGAGGGCGAAAGCTTCTTTCTCACTCCGAGTAATGGTCGCTCCGCACGACGACGTGGCACACCGAGGTGCCACACCGGTCGTGAAAGTGGGCCGACCTGTGGTTTCACTGATGAGGCTGGCTTCGAGCCTGTGCATGTTTTCAGCGCCGGAGCCCGTTCAGCCGTACGCGGCGGTGCACGTTGACCCGTACGCCGACACTCATGCCTATGAGAGCCGGACATAAAGGACAGCGACCGCTGACAACGCCAGGAGCGATCGAGGGGCTCACCGTCATCGGTTCGGGCGAGCCACTTCTGCGGCCTACGTGTTCTGTCGGCGTACACATGAACGTCCCCACCCGCCTACGGATGGACACGGACAGTTGTTGAGGCGGTGAGACCTGCTGCTCGGCACTCTGCTGATCGGAGAGGGGGGCCGGTCTCACCAAAGCTCGGCCGAGCCCATCCTGGCGCGAGGAGAGGGTTCGTGGTGGTCCATCGTCAGGGCGTGCCGGGCACGGTAGCTGGTCGTCACACCCGCCGGTGCGGCGAGGTCCTGGAAGCATGGCTGAAGTGCATCGCCCGTGTGGACGGGCTGCCGATGAGGGAGGCTCGCCGCGACCACACCGGTCCGGCGCGCAGTGTGGGCGTCCTTCCCGCTAAGGATGCAGTACCAGGGAGATGTGTGAGGACAGCGCCTGGAGGAAGCCGGGCGCGTCGAACATCTTGCCGGCGGAGGCGACGCCGACTGTCCTGGTCCGGCCCGTGAGGATGCGGTCGACCGCTTCGACCGCGAGTGGTGCGGTGACGGCATAGATGTCCTGGCCCGTGGCCACGGCGCGCCGTTCGGTGCCGCCCAGGCGCACGACGACGTCGACGAGGAAGGTCTGTGCGGACCGCCCGTGCTCGTCGACCGCAGTGGGAGTCGGCGTGTCCGGGGCCGAAACGCCCCTGGCCGCTTCGGTCGTCATGTAGGTGCGTACTTCGGGGATGGACAGGTGGCTGGGAATGGTGACGACGTCGGCCATGGTGAACTCGCCGATGACGGCCCGGAGCCCCAACGGGTCCGGGAAGGGCCACTTCAGGGTGGGCAGGTCATCGTTGTGGTACTCCAGCTTCCCCTTCGTGAAGCGGACACGGCGGCCGTTTCGCCGCTCGACGGAGACCTTGCCTGCGGCGCGTGTCCCTTCCGTGGGGGCCCAGTTGTTCAGCCCGTACGCGATGTGCGCCTCGTCCGCCTCGGTCCAGTCGCCCATCGCCGCGGTGGCCAGCAGATCGCCGAGGCCGCCGTAGAAGGCCATCGCGGGGACGATCGCCGTGCCCGCGTCGCGGGCACGGTCCGCGAACCGCGCGAACGTATCGGCGTTGGCCTCGATCTCGGCCGCCACATCGACGTACGGGATCCCGGCCCGCAGGGCCGCCTCGATCACCGGGGCGGCCGTCGTGGCGAAGGGGCCCGCGCAGTTGATGGCGGCTGCCACACCTGCCAGCGCGCGGTCGAGCGACGCCGGGTTGTCGACCGCGGCAGGGCGAACCTCGACTCCGGGGTACTCATCCGCCAACACCTTCAGCTTGTGGGCATCGCGCCCGGACAGGACCGGGACCAATCCGCGCTCCCGCAGGTGTGCCACCACGAACCGGCCGGTGTGCCCATACGCGCCGTACACCGTCACCATCTGCCCCACTGCCATGACTTCTCTCCTGTGCTCGAACCGGTCAACTGCGACGATCCTGGCGCGGTCGAAGCCTCAACCGTGAGTGTCTGGAACGACATCTCCCATACAATTACGGACATGAAAACAGTCGCGCTGGCCGTCACCGACGGGATGCTGCACTTCGAACTGTCCGTGGCCCATGAGGTCTTCGGATCCGCCCCCGCCGGAGTCACCGTCCCCTGGTACGACATCTCGGTCTGCGGGCCGGACACAGTGCGGTTCGGCCAGTTCCGGCTGGAGCCCGACCACGGCCTCGACCGGCTCCGGGGCGCCGACACCGTGATCGTCCCCGGCTGGGCCGACGTCGACGTGGCCCCGCCCGCCGAACTGGTTGAGGCGGTACGCGCGGCCCACGACGCGGGCGCCCGCCTCGTCTCCCTGTGCACGGGCGCGTTCGTGCTGGCCGCCGCGGGCGTACTGAACGGCAGGCGAGCCACCACCCATTGGGCGCACACCGACGACCTGGCCTCCCGCTACCCCGACGTGGAGGTCGACCCGGACGTCCTCTACGTGGACAACGGCAGCGTGCTCACCTCCGCAGGCAAGGCAGCCGCCCTCGACCTGTGCCTGCATCTCGTCCGCCTCGACCACGGCTCGTCGATCGCCAACGCCGTCGCCCGCCGCCTCGTCGTACCACCGCACCGGGCCGGCGGCCAAGCCCAGTTCGTCACCGCCCCGGTGCCCACCCAGGACGACCATCCGCTCGCCGCCCTGCTCCCCTGGATCATCGAACGGCTCGACCAGCCACTGACCGTGGAGGACCTGGCCCGCCACGCGCGGATGAGCTCACGCCACCTGGGCCGCCACTTCCACGCGGCAACCGGCACCACCCCCCTGCAATGGCTGCTGACCCAACGGATCCGCCACGCCCAGGAACTGCTGGAGAAGACCGACGAGAGCATCGACACCATCGCAGCGGCCACCGGCATGGGCACTGCCACAACGCTGCGCCGGCACTTCAACCGCACCCTCGGCGTGCCCCCGGACACCTACCGCCGCACCTTCCGCTCCCGGACCCGTCCTTCCCCAGGATCGGCAACCGGCCGAGCAGCACAGTCAAGTCCGTACGCCGACATGCTCCGACCCGTGACGTTGTAAGCGGAGCAGTTCGCGGGCAAGTCCTGGTCGGCGATGCAGATGAGCTTGCCGAGATCGGCGTGGGGCGCCGGCGCTGCCTGCGGGTAGCGGGTGGGCTTGGGCGGTAGGCAGCTCGGCGCAGGCGGCTCCGTGAGTGGGCGGGGCATCCTGCCCCAGGCCAAGGGGGCGAAGCCGTGGCAGTGGCAAGCCGCGCCGAAGGACGGGTTCCGCCCATTTCGCGCCGGAGGCGGGGCAGAAGGGGCGCAGGGTGATCGATAGCCTGCTGGGGGAGCGGGAGAAGGGGAGCCCCGGCGCACACTCCCCGGATTCTCCCCAGGACCCGTCCTGAGCGCCCGTCATCCTGGCCGATACATGTAAACAGCGAGGTGAGAGGCCGTATGTTCACGACCCGACCGACCCTCCAGGGCACCTTCGGCATGGTGTCCTCCACCCACTGGCTCGCCTCACAGTCGGCGATGGCCGTACTGGAGGACGGCGGTAACGCGTACGACGCCGCGGTCGCCGCGGGCTTCGTCCTCCATGTCGTCGAACCACACCTCAACGGTCCCGCGGGCGAGGTGCCGATCATCCTCGCCCCGGCCGGTGGTGAGGTCCGGGTGCTCTGCGGGCAGGGCCCCGCGCCCCGGGGTGCCACCATCGAGCACTACCGCTCCCTCGGACTCGACCTCGTCCCCGGCACCGGGCCGCTCGCCGCCGCCGTGCCCGGCGCCTTCGACGCCTGGATGGTGCTGCTGCGCGACCACGGCACCAAACCCCTCGCCGCGGTGCTGCGGTACGCCATCGGCTACGCCGAGGACGGGCACGCCCCCGTCGAACGCGTCGGCCAGACCGTCGAGAGCGTCCGCGAACTCTTCGAGACCGAGTGGACCTCCTCGGCCGACGTCTATCTCCCCGGCGGCAAGGCCCCCGCCCCCGGCGAGCTGTTCCGCAACGCCGCGCTCGCCGCCACCTGGCGCCGGCTGATCACGGAGGCCGAGGCCGCCGGAGCCGGTGACCGGGTCGCCGAGATCGACGCCGCCCGGGAGATCTGGCGTACCGGCTTCATCGCCGAGGCGATCCTCGCCCAGTCCGCCCGTCCCGCCATGGACACCAGCGGCTCCCGCCACGCCGGTACCCTGGCCGCCGCCGATCTGGCCGGCTGGTCCGCCACGTACGAGGAACCCGTCACCTACGACTGGAACGGCTGGACCCTCTGCAAGGCGGGCGGCTGGAGCCAGGGCCCCGTCCTCCTCCAGCAACTCGCCCTGCTGCCCGCCCGCGCCGCCGACCTGCCCCGTTACGGCTCGGCCGAGTACGTCCACCTCCTCGTGGAGGGGTGCAAGCTCGGCATGGCCGACCGGGAGGCCTGGTACGGCGACGCCGCCCCCGTACCGCTCGACACGCTGCTGTCCGAGCCGTACAACACCGCCCGCCGCGCCCTGATAGGCGAGCGGGCCTCGTACGAGCTGCGCCCCGGCAGCCCGGACGGACGCGAGCCCGTGCTCAGCGCCCACGCCCGGGCCGTCGCCGCGGGCGAGCCCGGCTACGGCCCGCCGGGCGTCCCGGCGGCGGGTGCGGGCGAGCCCACCGTCGCCACCGACGGCGCCACCCGGGGCGACACCTGCCACCTCGACGTCGTCGACCGCTGGGGCAACATGGTCGCCGCCACCCCCAGCGGCGGCTGGCTCCAGTCCAACCCGGTCGTCCCCGAACTCGGCTTCCCGCTCGGCACCCGCCTCCAGATGGCCTGGCTCGACCCCGGCCTGCCGAACTCACTGACCCCCGGCCGCCGCCCCCGCACCACCCTCACCCCGTCCCTCGCCCTGCGCGACGGCGTCCCCGTGGTGGCCTTCGGCACCCCCGGCGGCGACCAGCAGGACCAGTGGCAGCTCCACTTCCTCCTCGCGCTCGCCCTGCGTCCGCCGGTCCGCGGCGGGCTCGACCTCCAGGGCGCCATCGACGCCCCCAACTGGCACAACGACAGCTTCCCCGGCTCCTTCCACCCGCGCGCCATGCGGCCGGGCAGCGTCACCGTCGAGGCACGCACGGACCCCGACGTCATCGCCGGACTGCGCCACCGCGGCCATGACGTCACCGTCGGGGACGCCTGGTCGGAGGGGCGGCTCTGCGCCGTCGCCAGGGACCCGGAGACCGGCGTCCTCTCCGCCGCCGCCAACCCGCGCGGCATGCAGGGATACGCCGTGGGACGCTGACCCTTCCGGGGCCGGCCCGTCGCGTCCGGCATCTCCCCGACACTCTCCCGACTGCCGGATGTCAGTGGTCCATGGTTGGCTGGACACATGATCGATGACTCGGTGTACGGAACGGTTCCCCTGCGCGGGACGGCTCGGGACGTCCAGGTCTCCGCCGTGGAGGACGCGGTGCGCAAGGCCGCGGCGGACGAGATCATGCCCCGCCACCGGCGGCTCGCCGCGCACGAGATAGCCGAGAAGAGCGCCCCGCACGACCTCGTGACGATCGCGGACCGCCGCGCGGAGGCGCATCTCACCGCCGCGCTCACCGCGCTGCTCCCCGGCTCCGCCGTGGTCGGCGAGGAGGCCGTCCACGCGGACCCGGCGCGGTACGAGGCGCTCCACGGCGACGCGCCCGTATGGATCGTGGACCCGGTCGACGGCACCCGCCAGTTCATCCGCGGCGAGGACGGCTTCTGCACCCTCGTCGCCCTCGCGCAGGGCGGCGAGCTGGTGGCGTCGTGGACGTACGCGCCGGCGCTGGACGAGATGGCGATCGCGGTACGCGGCCGGGGCGCCGTCCTCGACGGCGCCCCGCTGCGCCCGGGCCCGCCCGCGCCCGCCGCGCCGCTGCGGGTGGCGATGTCCCACCCGGACTACACCACGCCCGAGCAGAAGCACGCCCTGCTGGGGCTGCGCGGGGAGGGGGTCGAGGCCCGCCCGTGCGGCGCGGCCGGGCTGGAGTATCTGGCGGTGGCGCGCGGCACGCTCGACGCGGTGGCCTTCAGCTGGGAGCTGGCGTGGGACCACGCGGCGGGCCTGCTGCTGGTGACGGAGGCGGGCGGCGCGCACGCGACGCTGACCGGCGAGCCGTACCGCGTCACGGGCGGCAACGCGCTCCCGTTCACGGCCGCCAGGGACCGGGCGACGGCGGAGCGGGTACGGGAGCGGCTGCTGGCCGGGGCCTAGTGCCGTGACCGGCAATGTTTGCCGGGAGGGGCACTGGCTTCGCGGGCGGGTCAGGTGAGCAGGCGCAGCAGGTGCTCGCAGGCCGCCGCCTCGCTCGCGTGACGGGCGATGGTCTCACTCGTCCCGCGTTCGTACGCGCCGGTCTCCCACGCCCCGTCGGCGGTCCTTCGTACGAAGAGGAAGTCGACGGGGGTGGGAGCCGGTTCATGGACCCCCTCGATGCGGTAGTAGTCGTCGGGTACCCCTGCCGCGCTCAGCGCGGCCCGCAGTGCGTGGCGGTCCATGACGGTGTTACGCGCCTGCGGGGGCCAGATAGCCATGGTTCAGCAGCCACTTCACATTGAGCCGCTGCCCCTCGCCCGGGTGGAGGAAGACCGGGTCGAGCTTGATCTGCTGACCGCGGCCCGGCTGTTCGAACCACGGGGCGACGGAGCCCTGCCAGACCGAGAACGGCTTGAGGACCCGGTAGACGCGGTAGTCGCAGGGCACGGCGGCGTCCCGTGTGTCGAGGTTCTGCGGGGGCAGCGCGCGCTTCGTGTACGGGGCGCCCGCCGGGGCCAGGTAGCCGCCGTACTCGGAGCCGAAGCGGTCGAGTTTCTCGCCGGTGCGCAGTTCCGTGGCCTTCTTGTCCAGCTCGCCGTTCACCACGGCGAACCCGTCGTCGGGCGGATACTTCCAGCTTCCGGAGTCGGCCGGGCCCTCCCAGTACTTCTTCAGGAAGGCCGAGGGCGACAGCTGCCCGGTCCGCTGGTACCCCTTCAGCAGCGGGCCGACCGGCTTCTGCCAGGCGCGCGGCAGATGCTCGGGGCCGAGACGGGCGTCGTCGAGGAACTCCCCGGTGCACGGCTCGTGCGGGACCCCGGGGGCGAGGGGGCCCTGGACGGCGTCCGCGACCGGGAACGGACCGGCCGCCGTGGCGGTGGGCCGCTCCTCGCCGTGCAGGGGGGTCGCGCTCGCGGCGGGCGCCATGACCAGGACGGCGGCGACGCCGAACCCGGCGAGTGCGGTGCGCATGCGGTTCACTCGGATGAATCCCTTCGGTTCCGATGCCACGGCGGACCTCTGTATCCGGCCGGGCGTCGTGACGAAGGGTAGTGGATCGAGTGCACAAGGTGAGGGTGAACGGGGTGATGTCCTGATCCGGCTCCCGCGGTCCGCGGATCGTGCGCGGACCGTACCCGCCGTCGGGCTGTCGGTGCCCGGGAATATCCTGGAGTCCTTGCCATCGGCAGACAAAGGAGTCCGAGGTGACGTCGATGCTCGACGCCGTCGTCGTGGGGGCGGGCCCCAACGGGCTGACCGCCGCGGTCGAGTTGGCCAGGCGCGGTTTCTCCGTGGCCGTGTTCGAGGCCAAGGACACGGTGGGCGGCGGGGCCAGGACGGAGGAGCTGACGCTCCCCGGATTCCGGCACGACCCCTGTTCCGCCGTCCACCCGCTGGGGATCGGCTCGCCCGTCTTCAGGACCATGCCGCTCGACCGGTACGGCCTCGACTGGGTCCACCCGGAACTGCCCATGGCGCACCCCTTCGACGACGGAACGGCCGCCGTGCTCTCCCGCTCCGTCGCCGAGACCGCCGCCTCCTTCGGCCCGCGCGACGCCGGCGCGTACCGCCGGCTCGTCGCGCCCTACCTCGGCAAGTGGGAGACCCTGACACGGGACTTCATGTCCCTGCCGCTGACCGCGCTGCCCCGCGACCCCGTCACACTCGCCCGCTTCGGCCTCACCGGCCTGCCGCCCTCGACCTGGCTGATGCGCCGCTTCCGCGACGAGCGGGCGAAGGCCCTGTTCGCCGGGCTCGTCGCCCATGTGATCGCCCCGCTGAACGGCTTCGCGACCGGCGCCGTCGGGCTGCTCTTCGCCCTCGCCGCGCACGCCGGCGGCTGGCCCGCGGCGCGCGGCGGCTCCCAGTCGATCTCCGACGCGCTCGCCGGGTACCTCCGCGATCTGGGGGGCACGATCCACACGGGGTACGAGGTGAAGCGGCTGGACGATCTGCCGCCCGCCCGCGCCTATGTCTTCGACACCTCCCCGACCGCGCTCGCCAGGATCGCCGGCCTCGGCCGGGTCTACGACGGCTACCGGTACGGCGCGAGCACCTTCAAGATCGACTACGCCCTCGACGGACCCGTCCCGTGGACCGCCGAGGAGCCCCGCCGCGCCGGCACCGTCCAGATCGGCCCCACCAGCGGGGAGATCGGGCTCGCCCTGCGCCAGGCGTCCGGCGGCCAGGCACCCGACACCCCCTTCCTGATCACCGCCCAGCCCAGCCTCGCCGACCCCTCCCGGGCGCCCGAGGGCAAGCAGGTCTTCTGGGCGTACGGCCATGTCCCGAACGGCTGGGACGGCGACCTCACGGACGCCGTCGAGCGGCAGATCGAGCGCTTCGCGCCCGGCTTCCGGGACCGCGTCCTGGCCCGCGCCACCGCGGGCCCGCCCGAGCTGGCCGACCGTAACGCCAACTACGTGGGCGGGGACATCGCGTGCGGCGCCGCCTCGGGGCTCCAGCTCGTGCTGCGCCCCAAGATCTCCCTCTTCCCGTACGCCACCGCGCACCCCGCGGTCTTCCTCTGCTCCTCCGCGACGCCGCCGGGGCCCGGGGTGCACGGCATGTCCGGGCACAACGCGGCGAAGGCGGTGTGGCGGAGGCTGCGGTCCCAGGGCCGCGGCTGAGGCCGGCCGTACGGGACCGCAGGGCGCCGGCTCCGCGGCGGGTCAGACCTGGGGGACCTTGAGCCGGTCCCAGCTCGTCCGGCCCGGGACGCCGTCGGCGTCGCCGCCCGAGAAGCCCAGCTTGCGCTGCCACGCCGCGTACGAGGCGCGGTCGGCCTCCGACCAGTCGGGCCCGGGCCCGACCTGGTACTGCCCGCACCCCTCCGCCACCAGCCGCTTGCCCATCGCCGTGACGACCGCGCTGCGCCGCCCCACCGCGAAGAACGCCGCCCCGGGGAACGGCTCGTACGAAGCCGGAGGCTGGGCCGGAGTCGTGGCCGGCGGCTTCGACGGGACCTCGGGCTTTCCGCCGAGCCGGTTCCCGATCCGGGTGCGCATCGAGTCCATCGTGAAGCCACGCGGATCGATCTTCCCGGGCTGCCACTCCTTGTGGCCGATCACCGAACGCTGGGTCCAGCCGTGCGCACGGCAGATCGCCGCCGCGGCCTTCTCGATCGCGTCGAGCTGGGCGGCGGGCCACGGGTCCTGCCCGTTCCCCAGGTTGACGCACTCGAAGCCGTAGAAATAGCGGTTGCCGTCGGTGTTGGCCTCGTTGTCGGCGGGCAGCGCCGTCTCGTCGATCACCGCGCGCAGCACGTCGTCGTCGCCGAGACCTGCGTGGTTGGCCCGGCCGTTGCCGACCAGATGGACCGACCCGTCCTTGGCGATCACCCCGTGGCACAGCGGCCCCGGGAGTGTGGAGTGGCCGTTGTAGCACAGCTCCACGGAGCTGTCGGTGCCGGAGGTGACGGTGTGATGGATCATCACCCCGTGCATCGGCCCCCAGGCGCCCTTGTGGTTGCGGTTGTGGGTACGCCAACTGCGGTGTTCGACGACGGTCAGCCCCTCGTCACGGAGGGCTTTGAGCAGTCTGGCGGCGGTCAGTGGGGTGGCCATCGTGGTGCTCCTTCACGGCTGTTCCGGTGTGCGGTTGCTGCTGCGTCGGCTGCTGTATCGGCTTCTGTATCTGCCGCTGCATCGGTTGGTGGTGGTGCTGGTCCGGCACGGAGGTGGGGCTCCTCGCCGGTGGCCCTCGTGCGGCGTCAGCTCCCGGACCCGTCCTCCGTGCTCCCCGGCGCCTCGGCCGAGGGCTGTGCCGCCTCCGCGGCGGCCCGTTCCGCGGCGACGGTCTCCTCCTCCGCCGCGCGCTCCGCCAGCAATTCCGCCTCGCTCGCCGCCGGCACCGGTCCGGCCAGCGGGCCGAACGCCAGCCGCAGATCGGTCACCGCGCTCTCGCTGAGCACCCAGGCCAGCGGCGCGTAGTGCGTCTCGATCCCGCGCGGGGAGCGCAGCAGCGGCCGGCGGGCCGCGTCCGTCGGCCACTCGACGTCGCCCGTGGCCGTACGCGCGGGCACGGTCCAGAAGTCACCGGAGCGATAGGTCCGGCCCGGCTCGAAGTAGACGTGCACCCCGTCCTCCAGCGGCAGCCAGCCGCCCTCCTCGATCCGCAGCGCGCCGCCGCGCAGCTTCCCGGCGCCCGGCCCGGGCCGCCCGGAGCCTCCCGTACCGCCGCCCCCGGTGTGGCGCCCGCCCGCCCGGTGATCCCAGCGCCGCAGGAACGGGTGCAGCTCCGGGCGCCGTCCCACGTGCCGCTCCGGCTCACCGGAGAGCCGTACGCGCCGTCCCGGCAGGTCGAGTTCCTCCACCCGCAGCAGCGGCAGCGGCTCGCCCCGGCCGATGGCCCCGGTGTCGGTGAAGTCGACCAGGTCACCGACGTTCAGGTCGAGCTTGTCGTCGCTGCCGAGGGAGGCCAGCTCCACCCACGTACCGTCGAGTTCGTCCACGGCGAAGGTCACGGAGCCGTTCTCCCGCGACCACTTGTACGTCGCCTCCTTCGCCGTGCCGCCCTCGTGGATCTCCACGCGGTACATCTGGTTCTCCGGCCCCCGGTACCGGGCGTCGGGCCGCACCAGGCACGGCTCGTCGTCCGCGTGCTCCGGCCGCCGGCTGCGCGCCGCCATCCGGGCCGTCGGCTCCTGCGCCGCCACCCAGCGGGTGAACGCCTCCCGCACCTGGTCCTGGTTCTGCGGCGAACCGTCGGCCGTCTCCAGCTCCAGCGCCGCGCCGGGCAGTGGCAGCACCTGCCAGACGACCTTGAGCCGGGCCGCCGTGTCCGGCATCGCGGAGCCCAGCGCCACCTCCCGCAGCAGCGGATCCTCGGCCGCCGTGACCGAGCGCTCCCACACCTTCAGGTAGGCCAGATAGGGGAATTGGGTGGGCAGCCGGTCGCCGGGGCGCTCCGGGTCCCGGTACGCGTCCGGCTGGTCCCAGTACGTCCAGCCGGCCGGCGGCTCCGGCGCGGCGGGCGCCGGGGCTCCTTCGCCGTCCTGGCCCCCGTCACCCTCCTCGGCGGTCCGGACCTCGTCGTCCGGGACCGGGACGCCGGGCGCGGGCCGGTCCGCGTCCAGCAGGATGCCGTCCACGTAGTAACGGCCGCCGCCGATGGTCAGATCGTCCAGCTCCCGGTTGCCCGGCACGAAGCCCACCGCGAAGCCGGTGGCGTCGCGCGGCCCGCCGTGCCGCCCGATCAGGTCGGCGGCGACGGTACGGGCCCGGGCGAGCTGGATCGCGGCCTGCTCGTTGGCGTCCGCGTCGAGCTGGACTCGGCCCTGCTGCGCGAGCACGGCCGAGTAGTGCCGCTCGGGCCGGAAGGTGTCGCGGGAGATGTCTGCGTGCATGGGAAGGGGTCCCCCTCGGAAGTTCGGTGGGTCATGAGGCGTCGGGCGTCGGGCATCAGGCTCGGTCGTCAGACGTCGGTGTCAGGTGACGTGGAAGATGCCGGCGTCCGTACCGGCCGGGGTGTACTCGGCGAGCCGGGCCCGCAGGCTGTCCAGGCGCTGCGGCTGGTAGAGGTCGTGGAAGGCGCCCATCTCGGAGCCGTCGTCCGCGCCCCGCGTGATCTCCTCGGCACACCCGGCCGCGAGCTGCCCGTACGCGGGCGTCCCGTACCGTTCGCTCGTGAACAGCGGCCGTACGAGCTGCGCGTTCTCCCGGCCTGCCAGATCCGGCTGGCAGCGGTGGCGCCGGGGGGTGCGCGAGCCGGGCGGCACGTACGAGAACCGCAGGCAGCCGATGCCCCGCCGGGCCACCCGGACCACCCCCGTGAAGAGGCTGTTCTCGGCGGTCTCCACCGCGTGCGTGTGGATCTCGCCGATCACCGTGGTGCGGTACGCGTGCAGCACGGCGTGGGCGTGGCGGCAGTCCGGCGCGGACAGGGCGGCCCGGTCGTGACCGGTGGCGTCGAGGACGCTGTCGCGGATGTGGAGCGGCAGCGGGTCGTGCCGTACCTCGTCACCGATCACCTCGATGGTGCCGAGGACGCTCCGCTCGATCGCCACACACGCGGTGGTGCGGTCCAGCACCAGGCTCGGCTCCTCGGGGGAGTGCGGCTCGCAGTGCGGCTCCAGCGACCAGCCGGGTACGAGCGTGCAGTGGCGCAGGACGAGCGCGCCGAGGGGCCCGGAGACATGGAGACCGCGCCCGGTGATCAGCAGGCCGTCCAGCACGAGCCGCGGCGCCGCGGGCCGCGCCGCGTCCGCGGGGGTTCCTCTCCGTTCCCCGCCCGAGTCGATGTCGCTGTTGCCTTCGCCGTCACCCTCCGGTTCCTCCCCGTCCCCCGTGGCACGGATGTTGAGCGCGTCGGGCCGGTTGCTGTACCAGTCCAGCAGCCGGATCACCGGCCGGGCGCCCTCGGCCGCCCGCACCTCCAGGCGGTCGCCGGGGTCCAGCTCGAAGTCCAACTGCTCCTGGTACGCGCCGCTGTGCGTGATCTCGATGACCCCGTCGGGGCCGCACCGCCCGCCGCGCCGGTCGTCCCGCCACGCGCCGTACGCGTCCATGATCCGCTGATACCGGCGTCCCGGGCCGACCTGGTACACCGCCGCCGTCACCGGCGTCTCCCGGTCCCGGGGATACTCGCCGCCGCCCATGTCGTCGGAGAACGCGGTGTGATAGCTGACCCAGACGCCCTGGCGCGGCGCGGAGCGCGCCCCGAACGCGATCCGGCCGAGCACCGGGTCGACGGCCACCTGCCCGCGCGCCGGGCGGTAACGCCAGTCGGTCAGGTCCGCCACGACGAGGTCCGACAGCGGCACCGGCTCCTTCCGCCCGTCGCGCCGGATGGTGAAACTCTTCCCGGGGCCGTAGTAGTCCAGGAGCCGGTCGGCGAGCTGCCTGCGGCGGATGTACGCGGGCACGTGGTCGACCGTCGCGGCATGGGCGGGCGACGGCTCGGGTACCGGCCTGGTCACCAGCGGTGTGTCGTTGCCGAGGATCGAGAACGTGTAGAGGTTACGGGCCCGGTCCACGCAGTACGCGGGCGCGCCCGTCACATGGTGCGGTTTGAGCCGCCATACGAACAGCCCCACCCCGGCAGGGGAGTTGCCGCCCTGGCGGCGCTCCGATCCGGCCCGCCGGACCTCCGCCGTCCGCGCCACCGTGCCGAAGGGACCGCCCGCCAGATCGAGGGCGGCGCCGTCCCGTACGTCCGCGAGCCTGCCGCGCTCCAGGCGGCGGGCGTCCACCGCGGCGGTCGCCGCCCCGTACAGCTTGACGGGCTGGTGGTGCGAGACGAGCCGGGAGAGCTCCACCGCACGGGAGGGCCGGCCGGCCACCCCTTCGGCCAGTTCCTCCAGCAGGGCGAGCGTGCCCTTGCGCCGCCGGTTGGCGACGGTCGCGGCGACATCGCGGCGCGGTGCCAGCGCCTCCGCGAGCCGCTCCCGCGCCTCCACCGCGTCCGCGCCCTCCGCGCCGAGTCCGCGCGCCTGTACGCGCTCGAACCCCGGCAGCGCGGTGTAACCGACCAGGTCACCGAGGTACGGCAGCACCCAGGGCGCCGCGGTCTCCACGAACCGATCCTCGTACCCCTGCTCGACCCCGTCCCGTACCCGGTCCACCTGCTCGGCGATCACCGCGAGCAGGGCGCGCAGCGGCTCGCCGTCCTCGGCGTCGCGCAGCCGGTGCCACTGCGGGAGGAGCTCCGCGAGCCCGTCCGGTTCCCTGCTCATGCGGTGACCTCCGTCAGGATCAGTGTGTCCGCGACCTCCGGTGTCAGCAGGGCGAGCTGGGCCGGCCTGATGCCCCGGAAGACACACACCACCCGCCCCTTCTCCAGCGGCCGGGTATCGGTGATGTCCGGGTTCAGACGCAGCAGTCGGTCCAGTGACAGGCCGTACCGCGCGGCGATCAGGGTGAGCGTCTCGCCGTCCGCGGCGGTGACCTGGTGGGTGTCCACGTCGTACGTGGCGAGCCGCGCCGGGACCGAGGCGCGCGGGCGCGTGAGGCCGTCCGCGAGCCCGGACAGCCCGTCGGCGGTGACCGACGCCGGCAGCCCGGTGAAGACATCGACATCCACGTACTCCACACCGGGCACCCGGTGGGCGGTCGCCAGGACCTCGGAGAGATGGACGGGACGGCCCAACTCCCCTCGCCCGCTGCCGAACGCGTACAGCAGCGCCTGCCGCAGCCGCGGCTCGACCACGGTCCAGGTGTGGTCGGGGGCCACCTTCACCCGTGCCGCCAGCAGCAACAGCACCAGCTCGCGCACGTCGACCCGGACCGGGAGGCGCGCGTCGCCGTACCGCGCGAGCGAGGAGCGCAGCGCGCGCAGCACCTCGGAGTCCTCGGCGATCGCGATGTCGTCGGTCCCCGCGACCGTCAGGTGGAGCACGCGCCGCCGCCCGTCGAAGATCTCGCGCGCCGCCGCCCGGCCGATCCCCGCCCGCGAACGGGCGAAGTCCTCGTAGTCCCGGAGGGAGACGAGCCGGTCGAGCGCGGAGACCGCGAGGGGGACGGTGCGCCGGGTGAGCCCGGGCCCGTCGCCGTCCGCGCCCCCCGTCGCGGCCAGTGGATTGGTCACGGCGGTGACGCCCAGCGGCCGGGTGATCGCCTGGGTGACGCGGTGCGCGGGCACGTTGGCCGCCCGGCCGGTGCCGAAGCGGTAGCGGGCCCGTACGTTCTCGTGCCCGGTGGGCAGCCGGGCGCCGATCACCCCGTCGCCGAAGGTCACCGTCGGGCGCCCGTCCGTGTCCGTCCCCGACACGTACACCCTGTCCCGCGGCCCGTGTCCGGCCAGGCTGTCCACCTCGTGCCAGCGCAGTCCGTCGACGCGCACCTCCAGGGTCGGGACGGCGCCCAGCGGATTGTCCGCGGGCAGCCAGGTCAGCGGCGACTGCCAGAGGGTGAACGTCTGGTTGACCCGCTCCGCGTCGCCGTTGCCGATGGGCTCGTCGCGGCTCTCCCCGCGCGTCGCCGGCACCACGTTCCCCTGCACCCGCACCGTGTCACGGCGGTAGCGGTGGGCCAGACCGGCGGTGAGCGTCAGCGTCGTACGGACGTGGTCGCCGGGCAGCAGCGGGTCGAGACGCTGCTCCACCGCGGCGATCACCGCCAGTTCCGTGCCGCGCACCCCGGTCGTGCCGGGGATGTCGGTGCGCTCCCCGGACACGACGAGATGGCGGCCGGCGGTCAACCCGTCGTAGAGGGCGTCGAGTTCCAGCTCGTTGCCGTGGACGTCCGCGCCCAGCGGCTCGTCCGCGAGGCGCAGCGGCTCGCCGCCCGCGTGCACGACGGTGTCCCGGATCGTGGAGAGCAGCACGTCGTGCGCGTCGAGCCACGGGTCCGCGAGGGTCAGCTCGGTGCCCCGTCCCGTGATGCCGTAGTCGGTGTACGCGGCGGTGCGCACCGCGGTGACCCTGGTCCTCACGGACGCGAGCTTCGGATCGCCCGGGATCCCGTCCGGGCCGGTGGCGCCCTTGCGGGGCCGCTCGATCGCGACCCAGCTCCCGACCGTAACGCCGTCCTGCACGGAGTCGAGCGCCAGGACATGGCGGCGGGGCCGCTCGGGCACGGTCGCGATCCCGATCTCGACATTCGCCGGTTCGCTGCCGGACGCGTAGCGGACGGTCAACTCGTAGCCCTCGTGGGCTTCTTGGCGGCGCTCGCCGGGTGCCAGCGACCACTCCTTCGACTCGGCGCCCCGGACGGTGATCCGGACGCGGCCGTCGTCGCCGGGGAGGGAGACGAAGAGGGTCCTCTCGGGGAGGCCGGGCAGCAACTGGGCCGTCACACCCGGCTGTTCGGGCTCGGCGCGGTCGCCGTCCCCGCTGCCGCCGCTCTCGTTTCCGACGTCCCCGCTGCCGCTCGGCGCGGGGCGGGTGGTCAGGACGACCTGGCCGGGGCCGAGGCCGAAGGTCTTCGCGGCGGGCAGCGGCTCCGACGTCTGTACGGACGAGCCGTACTCCGTGTGCTGGAACTCGGCCCGCACCGCCACCTTGCCCGCCGTGTCGTACACGACCCGTACGGTGGTCAGCGCGGAGCCGGTGAGCGGCCAGTCCGTCTGGCGGATGACCCGGCCGCGCTCGTCCTGTACGGGCTGGAGCGGGGCGGTCGCCCCGAAGGGAGCCGCGGTCACCCGCATCGCCTGGAGCTCGCGCAGCAGCGGGACGGCGGACCCGGCGGCGGCCGCCGGAGCGGCGTTGCGCCAGGCCGCGTACAGGCTGTCCGACACCCGCGGGTCGAGCGCGGCCAGCAGCCGGGCGCCGAGGTCCGAGCCGGGTGCGAGGAGCCCGCCGGGGGCGCCCGACGGCGCCCCGTGGCCGGCGGGCGGCCGCGCGCCACGGGTGCGCAGCGCGGGGAGTACGGCGCCGAGCGCCCGCAGGGCGGCACCGGCGGTGGTGCCGGTCACGCCGACGGGTGCCCCGGGCTGGCCGGGCGTGCTCCGGAGCGCGGACCCCTCCGGTGGAAGGGGCTGGTCGGGTTGCTCGGGCTGGGAGGTCCCCAGCTCGGCGGCCCGCTCGGCCAGTTCGCCGATCACGGCGGCCAACTGCTCGAACCAGGCGGCGACATCCTCGTGGGCGGCGGCCACGGCCGCCGCCTCGGCCATGCGTTCGCGCGGACCGGCGAGCCGCCGTGCGAGCCCCGCCGGCGTGGTGATCCCGTCGAGATCCGCGCGCAGCGGCGCCAGCACCTGATCGTCGAAGACCGAGATGATCATGCTGACGGGACGCGGGTTGGGGTTGTCGGGGGCCGGGTCGCCCTCCTCGGTCGCCCGGTCGTCCTCGGTGATCCACTCGCGTACCTCCGCGACCAGCTCGGCGAGGGACGGCGGCGGGGACTGCGGCAGCCCGATCGCCGTCACGTCGTCCTCGCGGTCGAGGCGGACGCGCGCGACCGGCAGCAACAGCGGCTGACCACCTTGCCCGTTGCCGTTGCCGTTGCCGTTTCCGTTGACCTCACCCGAGCCCGAGCCCGAGCCCGAGCCCGAGCCCGAGCCCGAGCCCGAGCCCGAGCCCGAGCCTGAACCGGAGCCCGAGCCCGCCGCCGTACCGAAGACGAAGAGCAGCTTGTCCCCGGTCCGGAGCGACGTGTCGGTTCCCGCGACCTGGATCTCGGACCGCTTGCGCAGATCCTCCACGGTGAGCAGCGCGGGCCGGCGACGGCGTACCGCCAGCTCGTTCCAGGCGGCGCGGGCGGTGAGGTCCGCGCTGGTCTCGAACGCCTGCGACTCCTCGTCCGCGGTGGCGGGCACACTGTTGGCGCGCGCCCCGCAGGGGATCAGCACCGGCAGGTCCTCGGCGCGCGGATCGCGGTCCAGTGTGTACGCCAGGTGGGTGTCGGCGGCGATGCCCGGCCGAGGCCGGTGGCCGACCAGCCGGCCGAGGAGTGCCAGCGAGCGGTGTTCGTTCGCCGTCCGCAGGTACCCCTCGTCGGCCGCCCGCTCGGTGTGGAACGTGAGCAGGTCGCCGACGACCGCCGAGGCGTCCAGCAGCCCGATCGCCGGGTCGTCCGGCGTCCGGACGGTCAGCCCGCGCAGCGCCGGGTAGGCGGGGGAGGCGAGCCGGTCGAGCAGGGCCGCGAGGAACGAACCGTACGTACCGACGCGGTAGTCGAGTGCCGTGCGGCCCGGCGGGTTGTACAGCGCTTCGGGCGCCCGCCGCTCGTCGTGACCGCCGCATCCGCAGCCGCATCCGCTGCCGGTTCCGGTGCTGCCGGTCATCGCGCACCTCCGCCGAGCTCGATCGACAGCCGGCCGTTCTCGGGCCGGTCGGGGTCGTTGTCGCAACGCGCGATCTCCAGCGGTCCGAGCCGCAGCACGCCGTCCTCCAGTGCGGTGTCATCGAGGGGATCCCCGTGGAACAGCCTGCGCAGCCGGGTCACCCGGACGCTCTCCACGCCCGGTACGCCCGCCGCCAGGGCGACCAGCCGGCTCAGCCGGACGGGTTCGCCGAAGGTGAGCGCGTCGGGGTGGAAGAAGCCGAGTCCGCCGCCCGGCAGCCGTCCGCCGCCCAGCACCCGGTACAGCTCGGCCAGGATCTGCCCGTGCTGGTGGCCGGGGGCGGCGCACACCACGAGCCGGACGTCCAGCGGCACGGTACGGGCGGGCCCCACCACCAGGTCGTGGCCGATCCGGCGGTACCGCTCCAGCGCGTACGACACGGAGTCGAGCAGCTCGGCGGAGGGCTCGTCGGTTCCCAGTGCGTCGACGGCGACATGCGCCTCCCGCACACTCCCGGTCCACCGGATCTCCGCCGCCGCGCGCCGCACCCCGGGCAGGGCGGCGGCGAGCTCCGCGTAGTCCTCGGCGGTGACCGCGCGCAGCCGCCGGCGCTTCAGATCGAGCGGCGCCAACTGGCGTACCTGGTCAACGGGTTCGGGATCCGTGCCGCCGACGGCGGGCAGCGGGTTGCGTACCCGGCGCACCGCGGCCGCCGCCCCGGCGCCCGATGTCTCCGGCGCGTCCGGATCGCGGTACAGCACCAGGTGGCCGATGGCCTCGGCGCCGACATTGCCCGCCGTTCCACCGCCGATCCGGTAGCGGGGCTCCAGCCGGGCGCCCGGCCGGGGCCGCGCCCCGTACCGCCCGTCGCCGAAGCGCAGCGCGATCCGCCCGTCGTCCTCCAGCTCGCCGACGAAGTGCCGGTCCCGTGGCCCGCTGCCGAGCAGATCCCGCCGCGGGGCCCAGAACGCGTCGCCGTCCCGCACCCGCACCGCGGGCAGCGCGGCGCGCGGATCCTGGACGACGGCGGTGGCGGGACCGTGCAGCACCGGATCGTCCGGGTCGAGACCGGCCGCGTACTCCGGGCCCCAACTGTGCTCGATCTCCCAGGCGATGGAGCTGTCGAGCACCGCGCCCGCGCGGGCCCGCGCGCTCAGCACCTCGATCCTGCGCAGCTTCGCGGCCAGCAGCCGCTCACTGCGGTGCAGCAACTCCCGCAGCGCGGACACCGGATGGCGGCGCAGCTCGAATCGATCCAGCACCCGCAGCCCGAACAGCACGGTCAGTTCCCGGACTTCCTCGGCCGAGAGCCCGTCGTGGTCCCGGGCGCTGCGCCACAGCTCCACGAGCCGCCGCCGTACCCGGCCCGGTATCGCCGCGAGCCGGTCGGCCTGCCCTGCCGAGACATGGCGGGCCTCCGGGAACGGTACGGACTGGACCACGGGGGAGTGGTGCAGCACCGGCCGGAAGCGCGGCGCGATCCCCGGGTAGGTGACCTGGGCCAGCAGCGCCGCCAGCGCCTCGGCCTGCGCGTACGCGGTGCCGGGGACGACCTTCTCGCGCTTGCGGCCCGCCTGCTCCAGCCCGATGCCGACGCGTTCCGTGGCCTCGTCGCCGACGACGGTGAACAGCTCCCGCACCTGGCGCGGCGTGAGCGCGCTCCCGCAACCCGTCCGGTCGATAAGGGAGTTGAGCAGCGCGGCGGGTGCGTTGCCCTGGCCTGGCTCCCAGCAGCCGAAGCCGGCGGGCGTGCACGACCCGAGGACGGCGGGCGCCGGCGGCACGACCACCGTCTCCCCCGTAACGCCCCGGTCGAAGGCCGGCGACCGGCCGTGGTCGACGAGCACGACATTGCCGCGCGCCACACTCACGTCCTCGACCGGCGCACACCGCGGTCCGCCGAGGGTGGAGAGACGGACGGGGAACGCGAGCGCGTCCCGCGGCGCCCAGGTCACCTCCAGCACGGGCTGATCCGCCAGCCGGTCGACGGCCGGGGTGACGGACAGGAGGCGTACGGCCTGCCGGTGCGCCGGGTCCGCGTCACCGGGGGTGCCGGTGCGGGCGCCCCGTACTTCCTCGATCAGCAGCAGGTCGCCCGGCGACAGATCCAGCGCACGGGCCGAGCACTCCTCGTCCGTCCACGCGTCCCGCAGTGTCGCCGAGACGGCGCCCCGGGGCAGCGAACACACCTCGCCGCCCCAGGTCCAGAAGCGGATGGTGTTGTGTTCCGGCCGCAGCACCAGCGGCGCCCGCGGCCCCGACGGACCCTCCGGGACGACCGGCTCGAAGACCTCCACCGACCCGCCCTCGTCCAGCGCGGCCAGCTCCCGGTCGTCGAGGACGGTGCCGGTCTCGGGCCGGTCGCGCGGCCCCAGCCTCCGTACGTCGACGGCGGCGAAGCGGAACGTACCCGGTGCCAGGCTCAGTCGGCGCCCGGTCTCGACGGTCACGAACGCGCGGGCGTTGACCCCGTCGTGCATCGGATAGTCGATGAGCCGTACGTGCCGGCGCACCGACACCCGGCGCCGGGCCGTGTCGAGATACGCCTCCGTCGCCACCGCGTCCTGCTGGTAGCTGATCAAATCAGCGGTATGGGCCAGGAGTTCGACCAGTGTGGTGCCGAGATCGGCGGCGTTGCGCTCGACCCAGCCCGGCGTGGTGAGCGCCAGCCGGTCCAGGATCACCTTGCGGACCGAGTCGTAGTCGCGCGCCACGTAGTCGATGACCGGCGCAGTGTGGACGACGGGCACGGTGCCGACGACGGGCGCCGTGCCGCCATGGGGCCCCTCGTCGACGCAGTCGAAGGGGGTGGGACCACCGGCCCGGAAGTCGAACCCGGCCGAGTGGTACCGCTGGTCGAAGCCGGGGAACGGCTCCGTACCCGGCCGTCCGTACGGGTCCTTCTCGACGAGGGAGAGCCGGTAGCGGGACGTGTCACCGGTCCGGTCGAGCGTGACGAACAGCCGGTCGTCGAGCTCCGGGTCCTCCTCACGCTCGACGGAGACGTCCACGGCCTCGATCCCGGTGATCCGCCGGCCGCCGTCGATCCGTACGTTCTCCGGGCACAGCCCGTGCGGAGCCTTCCCGAGAAAGGTGACGGTGAGCGTCAGCCCGTCGTCGCCGACCTCGACCGCGTCCACACCGCCGAGCCGCGCGGCCCGCACCCGCGCGCGCCGCCCGTCCGTCCGGCACTCCACCTGGCCTCCGGGCCCGCTCATGCCGGACCACTCCCCTCGAACACTTCGTCGCGCCGGCTCGCGGTGGCGCGCACCACGTACCGCAGATACACCCGCACCACGTTCTCCTCGCTGACCACGTCCAGGGCCTCCACCTCGATCAGTTCACCCAGCCAGCGCTGGAGCGACGCCTGTACGGACAGCTCCAGCGCGGAGGCGAGTTCGGGGCTGTTGGGCGTGAAGACCAGATCGAGCAGCCCGCACCCGAAGTCGGGGCGCATCACGCGCTCACCGGGGCTGGTGAAGAGCAACTGCTCGATGAGGTCGCGGACATGGTCGTCGTACGCGGCGTGCCCGGTGCGCCCCCGGCGGTCGATCCGGAACGGAAAGGCGATGTCACTCCGTACGGTGCTGTTCCTCATCGCGCACACACCCCCCGCCCGGACAGCGGGGTCACGACCGGCGGCCCTTGCGGCACGAGCGCGGCGCTGAGGCAGAGCGCCGAGGTGGTGTCCAGCAGCACCGGTGAACCGTCGATCCGTACCGCGTCGTCGCCGGGCCCCGGCGTCCAGCGGACCGTGACACACGGATACGGCACCCGGTCGACGGTGTGCCGGCAACCGGTGACGACGAAGGTGTCGGACGGCGCGGGCACCGGCAGGCCGTCGAGCCGTACCCCGGACGCCGCACCGGCCGTGGGTACGACCCGGCCGCCGTGCGGACAACCGATGGTGAACCCGGTGTTGATGAGATTCCCGGACAACATGTCTCTCCCCGTCGCTGTGCTCATCGCTTCTTGGGCACGGTCAGCCGGCCCCCGTTGATGCTGACCTCGTCACCGATCAACTCGATCGTCGCGCCACTGCCGTTGCCGACGGTCACGCCCTTCTCGTCGATCCGGATGTACGCGCCGCCCCTGGCCTCCAGCAGAATCCCGGTGCCGCCTGGCACGTCCGACATCACCAGCTTGTGGTTGCCGGGCGTCTGGATCACCACCGGCTGCGAGGCGGGCAGCTCCGCGCTCGCGCGGGGCGGCAGTTCGGCGGCGTCCCCGTACCAACACCCCGTCCAGACAGGAAAACTGGGGTCCCCCTGCTCGAACTCCACCCACACTCCGGCGCCGATCTCCGGGACGGCGTAGTGACCCGACTGGCGCCCGGTGAACGGCAGACAGGGCAGCGCCCAGGTGGACGCCTCGTCGCCGAGCACATCCGGCACCTGGGCCGTGATCCTGCCGATCCTGAGCGGATCCCTGTTGTCGATCACCCGGCCCCGGAACTTGCCGAGGAAGCGGTTGTTCGGTGCCGCCATACGAAGTAGCTCCTGGTCTGATCCCTGGCGTCCTCTACGGACGGACGGTGGTGCTCCTGGCGATGAGTCCCTCGCGGGAGAGCGTGAAGTTCTGCTGGTACGAGCCGGGCCTGAGGTTGTGGGTGACGGACTTGACGTAGTAGTCGCCGTCGTACGTCACCCCGGCGCCCCGCACCCCGACCAGCTCGCGCGGGCGCAGGATGTAGCCGTGCCGGTTCACATCCAGCGATCCGGACCCGGAGATGGCGTCGGCGGAGGTCGCGGCGCGCGCCAGGGCCTCCGCCTCGGCCTGTCCCTGGTCCTTCTTGGCGGTCCCGGACAGGGTCTTGCGCTTGAGCGCGGGCGTGGCCCGGCGGCCCAGCGGCGGCCGGAGCGGACTGATGTCGGGCTGGGCGAGCAGGGTGATGTCACGGGTGCGCGGATTCTGGACGCGTGCCTGCGGTTCCTCGCGTGCGGTCCCGTCGTACGCGAACGTGAGCTGGTCGACGGTGGAGTTGTTGTCCATGTTGACGTTGAGCGCGTGCTGCCGCTGCCCGATCCGCTGCTCGGGCCCCCAGAACGCGACGGACCGCCCGGGGCGTGGCCCGGGTTCGAGATAGAACGTGAACCCGTTCGCCTTCGCCAGCTCATTCACATACTGGAGATCGGTCCCGGTCTGGTAGTCCACGCGCCACTGCTCGCGAGGCGGCTGCTGCACCTGCTCGCGGATAATACGAGTGTCGATGCCGTAGTCGGCGTACTTGGCGAGGATCCGCTCGACGCGCTGGGACGGCGCGAGATTGGGATACCGGTCGGTCCGCTCCTCCAGATCCATCAGCAGGGTGAGGTCCTCGCCGGTGACGGTGAGGGTGGTCTGCCCCGGCTGATTGCTGGCCCCGACCTCCTGCCGCACGATCAGCCCGTCGAGCAGCACGGTGGAGACGCCCTTGACGGCGGCGGTGACGATCACCCGCGTCCGCGGATCGAAGAACCCCTCGGGCAGCAACCGCCGGTTGATCACGCCCGTCTTCGTCAGGTCGAACGCGATCTGGAACCCGCTCCGTTCCCCTGCGGTGGTGGTGATCTGTGCGGACAGCAGCGCCTCGGTCACTTCGGCCGGCACGGGACGGGTGAGCTGGGGCCCCATGTACAGGCTGAGATGTACGGGCCCGTTCCCGACCGGCTCATCAGCCACGGCCGCCCCCGGCGAACCCACCCGGCAGTGGCACGTCGATACGCCGACCGGGCTCGGCGGTCAACTCCCGCGGATCGAGCACGGGGTTGGCATCGGCGATCTGCCACCACTGCCCGGGGTCCCCGAAGTACCGCTGCCCGAGGTGATCGGGCCGCTCCCCGCTGCTGACGATATGCGGCGCGGTGGTGTTCTCCGTCCCGTCCAAGGCCGGCAGCAACCGCCGCTTGGCGTACCGCACTTCGGTCCCGTCGGCCTGGACGTGCACCCCGATCTCCACATCGTGGTACCGGCTGTCCCGGGGATACGGATGCGCCCCGGGGATCGCATCGAGGGCACTCTCGTAAGGCTCGATCATCTCCGCCTACCTCCCGATCCCGGCGCCGAATCCAACGCCACCGAAGCCACCGACGCCACCGGCGCCGCCACCGAGCCCAAGGCTCCCGAGCTGCCCCCCGACCGCGGCGGCGGCGAGCCGCTCCTTCTGCGCGAGATGCGCGAGATACAACTCGGCCCCGCGATGCCCGGCGGGCAGATCGCTGACGGTGAGCACTTTGAGCCCGATGCTGAGGCTTGCCCGAATGGGATTGAGATTCACGTCGAACGCCGACTCGTTGACGGACAACTCGGTCAACCGCACGGGCATCACCCGCTTGCTCCCCCAGGTGAAGAGGGTGAGCGGCGTCTCGATCGGACTGATCTCAATGGTCCCGTTCTGCGCGAGCCGCGTGGCGGCGCGGAGCTGCGCGGTGGTGGGCTGCACGAGCATTTCGAGCACGGCGAGCTGAGGATGAATCCCGTCGGGCGCGGCGACCTCGAACTGATCGGTGGCATCGATCTCGGCGGTGAACTTCCACGTCTCCTGCGCGGGCCCCTTGAGCCGCAACGCCTCATTCCGGTCCCCGCTTCCACTCCCGCCGCCGCCGGAATCCCCACTGCCGCCGGCCGACTGGGGCGAGACGGAGCGTTCGAGGGTGTCGGGGTTGAACTGCAGCACGATGATGCGCTGCGGGGTGCCGCGCTCGGGGTCGACGATGACGATGCCGGAGCGGATGGGCTTGGGTATGTCGGCGTAGCGGGTCACAGTCAACCGTCCTTCAGGCTCTCGATCAGCATCCGGGATCCCTCCCGGACTCGCTCGTCCGGGTCGTTTTCCGCAAGCCTCCGCAGCAGGAATTCACATTCGGCCCAGGAGAGGTAGACGGTCGCCCAGGCCGCGGCATTGCGGATTTCCGGATCGGAGTGCCCGGCGGCTGTCTTGATCTTCTCGAAGATTTCTGCGTCGAAGGCCTCGGACGCGGAGAGTGCCAGGCGGACGAGGTGGCGTGCTACCTCTGGCTTCGGCGTGTCCTCGCTGGGCGTAGCCAGGACATCCTGGCGTGAATAGGGCGTCAGGAGAGCGGAGATTCGGAGGGTGAGCGCCTCGACAGCGTTCCGGTCCACCCCGAACACGATCACGACGGAGACCTGGGTGATGAGGTCCTCGACATAGGTCACCCAGAGTTCGGATGTCACCCCCCAGGTGACGGTCTTCTTGTAGTTCGCGTCGCCGCGTTCCGCATTGGAGTCCACGACCTGCCAGCCGGCGCTGCGTATGATGGCGTCCACGGCTCCCCACCCGGGCAGCTGCCGCAGGGGTAGATGGATCTCGGTGTAGCCGCTCTCAGACATTGATGCCTCGTTTCAGCCTGCTTTCGAATGCACTGTCTGCCGGAATTCCCACGATTCTGACCAGGTCCCGATAAATTTCCACCAAGAACTCGCCCTTGGCTTGAGGGTCGTTCGGTGAATAGGTGAGACCCTTGGCGTCCGCCCAGAGCTTCAGATTGGCGGCGGTGCGCCGAAGAACCTCTTCCGACGCCTTGCTGGGAGGCTGCAGTGCGGTCTTGTTCTTGATTTCCGACCCTACCTTCTGCCACAGTGCCGGGCCAACTCGCATATCCCCTTGTGCGCCGAGAGTGTAGGCTTTCTGAATCATCCAGCCCGGCACGCCCTTGAATTGCTTCCTCAGTTCATCGATACCGGGAGCGGGATGCCCATCCTGCTTGACATTCGGATTTTTCAGAAATCCTTTTCCTATCTTCTCCGTCACAGAGACACCCGCACTGGTGTCCATGTAGCTGTCGCGTCCGGACTCGCGGCGTGCGGCAAGGAGCCAGGCCGTCTGCCGTCCCGCTGCCTGGCCGCCGACGACTTCGTAGCTGTCCCTGCCGAACTTCGCCACCTTGTCCTTCCGGTCGAAGCGCGCGGCGGCCCCGGACAGCGGAAGCCCTGTCACGAGGTCCGCGATATGCGGTCCGCCCAGCTTCGACGCGCTGACCGCAGCGATGTTCGGGACCATGGTGAACGGCGTGCGCCCCGTCTCGATGAGGCCGATGAGAGTCGCGGTGAACACGGCCTGGTCCAGAGTCTGGGCGTTGGGGACGGTATTGCCCTGCCACAGGTTCCGGTTTCCGGCCAGGGCGTCGAGGACGTGCTGGCCCATGAGAGCCCCGTTCGGCTCGGCCTCTCGCAGCGCCTTGGACTCCTGCCGGTACGACGGCAGATCTTCGCTGCCCTCGCGTTGGAGGGTGGTGCCACCGCCGCCCGCCTCCGTACGCTCCAGCGTCAGTCGGGAGTTGTACTGGGAATTCCCGGCCTCGACCTGGAACGTTTCCGGCTTCCGGTGCTCCGTCGGGTTGTCCATCACATTGCGCAGCATGGGAGCAGCGCCGACGTCCGAGGGGATCACACGGGTGCGCGCGGCAGCGGGACCGCCGGGGGGCGGGCCGATGCGCTGCGACTGGGCGATGACCTGGTTCGACTGCAGGACGTGGGCGACCATGGCGTCGACGGCGTCGGCGAGTTCGATGGTGTCCATCTTCAGGCCGTTGGCGACCGTTTCCTTCGGGTTGAGCAGGGCCTCGATCTGGAAGCGCTCGTTCTCGCCGGCTCTGAGCTCGGTGAGCCGGTACCAGGCGCGCATCGCAGCGAGGGACGCACGGAGGATGGGGCGTCCGGTGCCTCGGCGCAGCATGCCGTCGACGCGCGGGCGGATACGGGCCACGATCTTCCGCAGCCGCTCGTCCTTCGACTCCTTGGACTCCTCGTCCTCCTTATGCTGGTCCTTCTTGTTCTCCTTCTCCGGATCCTTGTCCTTCGGCCTCCGGTCCTCGTGCCTGTCGCGCTTCAACTTCTGCGCACCCTTTGTCTCATGCTTGGGCTTCGGCTGTCTGGCATCGTCGTTCTTCTTCGGCCTGCCCGGCTTGTCCCCATCCTTGTCGGTCTTCGGCTTGCCCAGAGTGTCCTTGCCGTCGTCCTTGTTCGTGGGCTTGTTCGGATCCTTACCGTCGTCCTTCGGCTTGGCGGATTTCTTGTCCTGGGTCTTCGGAGCGGCGGAGTCTCTGTCCTTCTTCGGCTCGGGCATCGGCTTGGCGCCCTCGTTCTTCGGCTTGCCGTTCTTTTCCTTGCTCGTGGTGGGCGTGGGTGTCTTGCCGTCACCCTGTGCCTTTGGCTTCCCAGACGTGCCGCCCCTGCCCTGGCCGGGCTTCGGCGCAGTAGCCGTCTGCGTCTTCGCGTCCGTGCCCGGCTTCTTCGTGCTGCCGGTCGAGGGCTTCTTGCTTCCGCCCTTGTCGTCCGGGCTCTCCGTGCCCGTGCCCTTGCCGCCGCCCGGCTTGTCGCCCTTGCCCTTGCCCAGCCTGGCCGCCACGCCCTTGAGGCGACTGCCCACCTTCGAGACGTACTTGCCGATGCCGGTCAGCAGCGCCTGGTACAGGACCTCCAGGAGGGCGACCACGCCGGCGGCCACTGCCTTGGCGAAGAGGAGGCCCGCGCCGCCCAGGCGTACCGCCTTCAGCCAGTCCAGGACGAGGCCGAGGGCGCTCAGGATCGCGCTCAGGGCGCCCCAAGCCGTGCGGATGGCGTCGATGACCGCCAAGGCCCAGCCCGCTCCGGGGATCAGTTTGGCGACGACCTTGGTCATGACCAGTTCACCGATGATCAGGGGGAGTTGGGGGACTACCGCGTCCCATGCCTCCTTGACGATCTCTTCCATCTTGATGCCGCCCTTGAGCAGCTTGTCCAAGACGGCCTTCGGGACGCCGATGATCTCCTGGATCTTGTCGTTGAACCACTGCTTGACGGCAGTCTTGACCTCCCGGAACAGGTGGTTCTGCGCGCCGTCCGCCGCTGAGCTGCCCGCGCCGCTCAGCCAGCCGCCCGGGTCCATCAGGAAGTCGACCGCGATCATCATCCAGTCGCCCAGGGCGCTGAGGAGCTGGGACGCGAAGTCCAGGACCTGCTTCACCGCGCTCACGACCGCGTCCACGACCGCCTGGAGCATCTTCTTCAGGAAGTCGAGGATGCTGCTCAGCATCTTGCCGATCGCGTCCAGCAGGTCGGTGATGATCTGCTTCAGCGCGTTGGCCAACTCCTGGACGAGGGCGATCGCTGCCTGGATCAGGTTGGTGATGAAGGTCCGGATCCGGTTGGCCAGTTCGATGACCGCCCGCACCATCGACTTGGCGAACTCGATCAGATCATTGATCAGGTTCTTGATCGTGTCGACGATGAACGTGCGCGCCGCGTTGATCCAGCCTTCGACCGTCGTCTTGAAGTTCTTGATGAAGCCGATGACCGCGTCGCGTGCCTCCCGGATGACGCGGACGATCGCTTCCTTGATCTCGATGACCTTCTGCTTGATCCAGTCGAAGGCCTTGGTGACCCAGTTGCCCGACTCCTTGACGCTGTCGTCGCGCTGCTTCTCCGCGTCCTCCTCGGCCTTGGTGTTCGCGTCCTGGATCTTCTTGTCGCCGCTCTCCTTCTCCTTACCTACGTCGTCGTCGGTGTCCTTCTCCTTCTTCTCGACGTCCTCACGGACCTGATCCTGCTTGTCGGTCTTCTTCGTGCCGAGCGTCTTGAGTTCTTCGTCCTGCTCCTCGCGCCACTCCGTGCGCTCCGACGTGACCTCGTCCAGGGCCTTGTCGCGCTCGTTCGTCTGGCTCTTGGTGTTGGCCTGGATCTCCTTCTCGACCTGCTGCTTGTGCTTCTCCTGGGAGGTACGGGAATCCTCGTCCTTGGTCTGCCGCCCGTCGGACATGCCCTTCTGACCGTCGGTGAACGCGGCCTGGAACTCATCACCGCGCTCGTGCTCGGCCACCTCCGACAGCGCTTCAGGGGGTACGGAACCGGACGGTGCCCCGCCCTTCGGCGCGCCGCCCCCGCCGCCCTTCCCGCCCGGGACCTTCGCCGCCATCCGCTCCGGGGGAGCGTCCGGGTAGACCTGGCGCTCGCCCATGTCGCGGGCGGCGTCGTCGCGGCCCGTCGTCAGGGTCTCCTGGCCCTTGGCGTCGACATTCGCACCCTGCTCGGAGGAGGTCTCGCCCGCCGCCCCCTGCATGTCCACACCTGGCGCGTTGCCCGCCTGGGCCTGCTGGAGCGCCTCGTCCTTGGTCGGTAGGCCGGCGAACTTCGCCGCCAGCTCCTGAGGATCGACAACGGGCTCGTCGGCTCCGAAGAAGCCTGTGACGGCGTTGACGACCTTGCCGCCGATGAAGCCCAGCGCCATCTTGAACGTGTCCCAGCCGCCCGGCTCCTCGGCCTTCTCCGCCTCGATCTCGCCCTCGGGCTCCTTGGCGCCCGTGACCTCGGCGTCCTCACCCTCCGGCGTCTCGGACTTCTGAGCGGGGTCCTCGGAGTACTGGGCCGGCGCGTCGGTGCTCGGAGCGCCCTGGAGCGTCTGCGGCGCCCCCGACGGGCGCTGCATCGCGGGCGGCGACGCGGCAAGCGTCTTGTGCTCGTCGTCGACGGTACGGTCCACCGCGCCGCCCACACCCGACATGGCCTCGGCCGCCAGATGCGGTTTCAGCTTCGACGCCGTGGACAGGCCCGCCTCGGGGGTCGCCGCCGACAGGTCGGGCGCCGCGGCCGCGCTCTTCTTCGCCTTGGCCGCCCCTGCCGCCTTGGCGCCCTTGCCACCGGCACCGCCGGCGCCCCTGCCCTTCGGCGGCCTGGCCGAGGGCGCCGGAGCGTTGGTGCGCCTGGCCTTCGTGGATGGGGCGGGCGACTCGACCGGCTCGGGAGACGGGGGCGGAGGTGGGGACGCGGACGCAGTGGGTGCGGCCGGTGCGGGATCCGATGCAGGGGAGGGGGAGGCTGCGGGCGCGGCTGATGCCTCGGGTGCGGGCGCCGCCGCGCGCGTGGCGGCGGCCGGAGCCGTGTTCTTACGCTCCTGACTCGCCCCGGACTCCGGTGCCGCCGACGTACCACCGACCGCAACCGGGGACGCCTTCTCCTGCCCGCCCGCCGATTCGGCCCCACCGGCCCCGGTCCCGGCCCCGCTCCCGCTCGCGACCGACGCCGCGCCCGTGGCACCCGTGCCGGGCTCCGACGTGCCGCCCGGCGCCTCCGCCACCGTCATCTGCGCGGCGACCGGGCCCGCCTTCGGGTCCGCCCCGCTCTTCGGGTCCTTCGACGCCGACCCGGGTGCGGGCACCGGTACGGGCGCTGCCGAGAGATCCGGGCCCGGTCCCTCGTCCGCGAGACGGCTCTGGGGATCGTCGCTCTCCGTCGACAGATCCGGCGTGTCCTCCGCGGGCTCCGGGGGCTGCGGCTCGATCTCGGCTTGCGCCGCCGCGTCCTCGGCGTCCTCCGCGTCCCGCTCCTCCTGCACCTGGTCGGCCTTGGTCGGCGGCGGAGCGGGGAACGTCGGCATCGGCGGTGCGGCGGACGAGGACGGGTCCAGCGTGTCAGCCGTCGGTACGGCGGAGACGTCCAGGTCCTGGGCGGGAAGGAAGTCCTCCGGCCGGAGCTTGACGTCCCAGGCGCTCTTCTCCTCGCCGCCGACCTCCACCTCCGACTCGCTGCCCGCCCCGAACGGGTCCTCGTCCGGCGTCTCCTCAGGAGCCTCGATGTCCTGGTTGCGCGCACCGTCCAACGTGGAGCGCGCGCCCGGCAGTTCGGCATCCTTCCCGGACGCCGTCGGTGAACCGGTCTCCTTCTCCTGGCCGTTCCTGTCCTCCTGTTTCGGCTGCCGGTCCGCAACGGCCGGCTCCACCGCGCCCGGACGGTTCTTGGCGGCCGACTCCTCCTTGCTCGCCGCCGGAGCCGACTCCTGCCCTTGCGCCTCCGCCGATGCCGACTTCGACCCGTCTGCCTTGTCGCCGCCCGTCCCGCCGGACGGCGTGGAGGTGCTCGCCGCGCTCTGCGGAGCCGCCCCATCCGAGCCCCCGCCGGACGACGCGTTCGTGCCGGTCCGGGCGGTGCCTCGCAGGGCGTCCGCGCCCGCCTTCTCTTTCTTTCCAGGAACCGGGGCCCGAGCAGGAGTGAGAGTAGGAGCAGGGGCCGCTTCCGGCGACGCGCTCGACTCAGGGTCGGGCTCCGGGGACTCCTCCTCCCGCTCCTCCCGCTCCTCCTCGGCCTGCTGATCCGCCCTCTCCTCCGCCTCCCGCTCCGCCTCCGAACGGCGCTCCCGCTCCCTCTCTTCCTCGTACCACCACTCCGCCGCCGGGTCCGGCTCCACGGCCGGTGCGTCCAGCGCGCTCAGCTCCGGCTCGCCCTCGTACGCGACGTCGTCCACCAGATCGAGCAGCCGCTCGTGCTCCGGGGTCAGCAGCCTGGTCTCCAGCCGCTCCAACACCGCGTCCTGCAACTCGTCGGACATCCGGCCCAGTTGCAGACGGGTCCGCTTCGACCGGTCCTGGGGATCGCCGCGCAGCGAACGCACCACACCGTTCGCCAGCCGGTCCACCAGCGTCGCCGGGTCGATCTGCTCCATCCGGTTCCGGTCCGCGTCCACCGTCGCGTAGCGCAGCCATCCCGGAGTGGCCGGAGCCGGCGCGATCTCCGGGGCCGTCTCGGGGCCCCGCTCCTGGTTCCGTACGAGGGCCTGGGCCGTCCCCTCCGCCTCGCGCTCCATCCCCTCCTGCGGCAGGCTCACCGCGCCCAGGTCGCGGCCCGCGCGCAGGGTGCCCAGGCCGTCCGGGTTCTGGATCGTGTGCAGCAACTCGTGGGCCAGCAGGCGCTGTCCGTCCGCCGTGCCCGGGCGGTAGGCGCCCTCGCCGAAGAAGATGTCCTGGCCCACCGCGACCGCGTCCGCGCCCAGGAGGGACGTCAGGTGGCCCGCGTCGCGGTCGGTGTGGAGGCGTACGCGGCCGAGGTCGTGGCCGAGTTGTTCCTCCAGCTCGCGGCGGACGCTCACGTCCAGCGGCTGGCCCGCGCCGCTGACGATGTCCTTGGGCTCGGGGGTACGGGACGCCGCGGCGCGTTCCTTGCGCTTGCGGCGCCTGGCCTCCTGTGCGGCACGGGCCTCCTGCGCCGTCGCCGACGTGCTCTGCGTGCTCATCGACCGCCCCCTTCCGCCGGCTCACTGCGTCCTGAGAGGCCCGCGTGCACCGCGCGCGCCAGTGCCTCGCCCAGGCGGCGCGGTGAGGTGGTCGCGGGGAGGGGCGGCAGGCCGGTCAGGGCGTCCAGGGCACGGCCGCCGTCCGTGGCCAGGGGGATGCCCCGGTCGCGTACGAGCCGGGCCAACTCGGCCTCGAAGGCGGCCGATACGCGGTCCGGGTCCAGCCGGTCGAAGCCGTCCAGGACCAGCTCGCCTATCTCCACCCGTACCGAGGGCATGGGCGATGGCGCCTCGCGTCGCGGCTCGTCGTGCCGTACTCCGTTCAGATCCATCCCTGGACCTCCGAGGGCGTCAACGACCGGTCCAGTTTGAGGTATTCGGTGCGCGCCGCCTCCAGCATGTGGCGCATCCGGAGGCGGTCGCCCTCCTCCGCCGCGAGGAAGGCACCCGACAGGGCGATGTTGCGGATGGAGCCGCCCGCCACGGTCAGCCGGGCCAGTCGCTCGGGATCGATCCCCTTCATCGGGGCCCGCGCGGGCAGCACCCGCCGCCAGATCTCGGCCCGTTCGGCCTCGCCGGGGAAGGGGAAGTCGACGACGAAGCGGATCCGGCGCATGAACGCCGTGTCCAGGGCCTGCTTCATGTTGGTCGTCAGGATCGCCAGGCCCCGGTACGCCTCCATCCGCATCAGCAGATAACTGACCTCCAGGTTGGCGTACCGGTCATGGCTGTCCTTCACCTCGCTGCGCTTGCCGAAAAGCGCGTCCGCCTCGTCGAACAGCAGGAGCGCGCCGCCGCGTTCGGCCGCGTCGAAGACCTTGCGCAGGTTCTTCTCGGTCTCCCCGATGTATTTGCTGACCACCTGGGACAGGTCGATGATGAAGAGATCCAGCCCCAGCTCCTTCGCCATCACCTCGGCTGCCAGGGTCTTTCCGGTGCCCGAGCCGCCCGCGAAGAGCGCGGTGACACCGAGGCCACGGCGCAGGGTCGACGCGAAGCCCCACTCCTGGTAGACGGTGGCCCGCTGCCGCACATGCGCCACGGTCTCCCGCAGGATCCTCAACTGCCGTTCCGCCAGCACGAGATCGCCCCAGGAGGCCTGCGGCTCGATGCGCCGGCCCAGCTCGTCCATGCCCATCCGGGCCTCTTCCAGCCCTGCCTGCCACGCCAGTACGGTGGCGTCCGTGCCGTTCGCGTGCGGAAGGTTCCGTACGACGCCGGCCCCGGCGGCCCTGATGAGATGCGGCGGCAGCGAGAACTGCTCCACGAGGCCCCGCAGATCGTCCTCGGAGATGTCCGGTACGCCGTCGAAGGCGGCCGTCCACACACCGAGCTGTTCCTCGGAGTCGAGGGTCGGTACGGTGACCCGCTCGCCCCGCTGCCGCTCGCTGGGCCGGGGATCGGTGCTGGAGACGCAGAGCGGAACGGCCGCGCTCTCGATGAACGCGTCGGCGGCGCCCGCCTGTTCGCGGTCCAGGCCGTCGCCGATCTCGACCAGCAGCGCGGCCGGCAGCAGCACCGCCTCGCGCTGCCAGAGCCGGGCCAGCCGGTCGCGTTCCTCCGGGGCGGTGGGCAGATCCGCCGCCGTCAGTGTGTAGAGCCCGAGCCCCGAACGGCGCGCCGCCACCGCGGCGATGTCGGCGCGCGACCGCTGATCGCCGCCGACCAGCTCGACCCGGAGCGGGGCCCGCTGTCCGGCGTCGCCCGCCCACCCCGCGGCGACCCGGTCGGCCGCCAGGTCGTACGAGACCGGGAGCGCGTCCGGTGCCGCCGTACGGCGCAGCAGCCCGTGCAGCCGCGCGTCCAGATAGGGCGAGCCGGCCAGGAAGTGCAGGACGCGTTCGTCGAGGCGGATCCGGGACACGGTCAGCCGGGTCTCGTCGGCCAGCTCGATCAACCGCCAGCGGCGCAGGGGCGCGACGGGCGTCAGCGCGCTCCAGTGCGGCTCGGGAAGCGCGGCGAGGGCGAGGGAGAACGTCGGGTACGCCCGCTCCGGGTCACCGCTCGCCGCCGCGCAACGGGCACCGGTGGTGGGGTCCAGCTCCGCCGCCGCGGCGAGGAGCACGACCTCGCGTTCGAAGGCACTGAGCCCGAAGCAGGAGGCCAGCGCCTCCAGCGTGGCGGGGTGCGCGGGGCCGGGGCCGGTCGGCCGGGTGAGGGCGGGGGAGTGCGGTGGGGCGTTCTCGGGGTGTGCGCGCCGCGCGTGGGCGTCGACGTGCGCGAGGACGGAACGCACCGCCTCGGTCAGTGCGCGGCCGTCCGCCGCCGAGTTGTCCGTCGTCGTACCGGTGCGACCCGCCCGTGTGCCCGTGTCCATGTCCTCACCCGCCCCCGTCTCGCTCACGTCCCTCAGCTCTCCTTGCCGTCGTCGCCCGCGTCGGTGTCCGTCCGGGGCCCGGCGGGGCGCGATCTCGCCCGGCCGCGTCCGCCCGAAGCGGTGGTCTTGCGGGTACGGGACGAGGGCGCCGCCCGTTTCGACGGCGCGGATCCGCTCCGGGCCGGCTTCTTCGCGGGCTCGGGCTCGGGCTCGGGCGTGGAGGTGGGAGCCGAAGTGGGTGTGGGTGTAGGTGCGGGCGTCCTGTCCTGGGGGGATTCCGCGTTGGGTTCTGCGGTGGGCTCGGGGGCCTGGTCACCCCGCGGCCTGAACGGCACGGCCCGGACCGTCCGCCGTTCCACCGGCTTCGCGGGCACCGGCTTCTCGCGGCCCTCGATCAGGACCAGCGACGCCTGGTAGGCCACCGACAGGGTGTACGGAGTCTGGTGGAGCATCCCCCAGAGCTTGGACGTCTCGTCGATGTCCATCACCGTCGGAGTGAAGCGCACCCGCTGCGGGGACGCGGCCAGGTCGCTCCCCGCGAGATACGGGCGCTCGGCGGCCAGCTCGATCAAGTCCTGTGGCAGTACGGGGATTTCGTGCAGCGTGCGGATCACACAGCCGATCAGCCGCTGCCCGACCAGCGTGGTCTCGTCCCCGTACGCGCTGATCAGGAAGTGCAGATCCAGCGCTGCCGCCGGGCGGTTGACCAGGGTGCCGTCCGAGGCGCGGGTCGGCAGGTCGGTGTGGCGCATCGAGGGGTTCGGTGTGACCTGGTAGAGGAAGACATTGATCGTCGGCTCCGTCGGGGGTTCCGCGGGCGGCTTGCGTGTCTCCACCGTGACCGCGATGTCCATTTCCGGGGACAGGTTGTTCCCGATCAGCAGGGCCAGGGCCTGGGTGACCGTCGCGACGGCAAGTGCGTTGCTCATGAACTCAGTTCCTCCTCTCGCCACGGGCCAGATAGTCGTCCAGGGTCAGCGCGGGCGCGCGCCGTCCGGTGGGGCCTGGGCGGTCGGCCGCCGGGCGTGGCCCGCCGGGCGGCGGCGCCGCGCTCACCTCCAGCCGGCCTATCTGTACGTGGACCACGCGCTCGGCGGGCCGGGGCGCCCGGCGTCCCACCCCGCCCTGCGCGGCGCCGCGCGCGGTGGTCGTGTCGCTGTCGCGCGGGCGGGCCCGGCCCGTGTCGGCGGCCCGCGGAGCACCGGGCCCGCCGGACGCGGGCGCGGCCCGGGTGTCCCGCGGCGCGGGGAAGGCGTCGGCCTCCGCCGGGTGGCGCGACGGGCGCGAGCCGTCGGCGGCCCCCCTGCGGGGTCCGGCAGCGGGTTGCAGGGGCGGCCGCACCGCGGCCCGCTCCGTCCCCGCGTCGGGGAAGGGACCGGCGGCCGGGTCCGGCCACCCCGCCGCCTCTTCGGCGCGCGCGGCCCCGGTCCGTACGACCGTGTGCCGGTCCGTGCGCACCTCGCGCTCGTGCCGCACCAACTCGACGTTCCCGAAAGCCGGTTGGGGAGCCGTCGGGATCAGGGAAGCGGGCGCGTCGGGTTCCGGCGGCGCCGTACGCAGCGCCTCGACGCGTTCGAACGGGCCGGGCAGCCGGGGCCGTACCCGGGTCACCCCGGGAGCACCCCCCGGCGAGCCGGTGTCCCCGCTCCCGGCGCCGTCGGCCGCGGCCACCGGTGTGTACCGGGCGAGCAGCCGGTCGAAGTAGTCAGACATCCGCGCACAGCTCCAGGTAGTAACGGCGCCGCAGCGGGCTGAGCGCCAGGATCTCCGGCTCGCTCCACCCGTAGGCGGTGGCGAGCAGATGAACGTCGAGGAGCAAGTCCCTTGCCCAGGTGTCGAGTTCCGCCCACAGATAGGAAGAGATGTCCAGCTCGGCGGCGGTGGCCCCACCGCACTCGGGACAGCTCACGTTCAGGGTCACCTCGGCGGCCGGGTCGGCCTCCGCCGCGGCCTCGGCCAGCCGCCGCTGGACGCCGGCCGGCAGGAGCTCGGTCAGCCGCTCCGGCGGCGCGGCCGCCCCGTCCCGTACGGCCGAGACCGTGCAGCGCGCCACCAGCAGCCGGCGGGCTTCCGCCGCATCGGCCGCGGCGCCGGCCGCCGCGAGGTCGGCGACGGTGGGCAGCCGGAACTCGACCACCCACTCGCCCTCCGTCACTCGCAGTGGACCGGCCCGGCCCGGCCCCCGGGCGCCGAACGCCGTCGCGTCGAGGTCGAACTCCATGGCCGCCCCGCAGGCGCCGCACTCGGCACGTACCTGCATGCGCTCGCCGAACAGGGCCCGGCGCAGCGCGAACAGATCCGCCTCCCGCTCCCCGACGGGCAGCGACAGCAGGGTGTCGGTGGCGGCACCCGGGCGGGCCGCCCGGTGCAGCAGCAGCGACCTTCCCGCGCCGTGCTGTGCCAGTCCGGCCTCCCAGGTGGCGAGCAGCTCGCCGGGGCCCGTCGGCGTCATCCCTCAGTCCTCCGTGTCAGGATCCGGGTCGGGGGAATGAGGCGTCTAGGCCGGATGGGTGAAGGACGGCTCCACCGGCTCCTCCACCTCGTAGTCCCGTTCCCAGCCCTCGCATTCGAGCTTCACGCTCTGGATCGCGACGGCGTTCGCGTTCGCGTCCAGTTCGCCGAGTACCTGGTATTCGCTCACCCAGGCCCGGTAGAGCTTGTGCGAGACCGCCACCTGACCGGCCTCGTTGAGGACCTGGATGATGATGTCCTTGCGGAAGTCGCGGAGCGACACCTCGGCGCCGAGTCCGGCTCCGACCTGCCAGACCTTGTTGGCCCAGCGGTCGAACTCCGGGTCGTGGGTGACGCCGCGTTCCAGCGTGACCCCCTCGAATTCGGAGCGGCCCGGCGATTTGCGCGGAGAACTGGGGTCGCCGCCGTGGCGGTGTTTGACCACCTCGGTGGTGCGCTTCAGTGGACTGATCTTGCTGACGCCCGCGACCGTTCGACCGTCCCAGAGAACCAGGAACTTGAAATTCTTGTAGGGGTCAAAACGATGGGCGTTGATCTGGAACTCAGCCATCGGTTTCCTTTGCGTTTCCTTGTTCCTCGGCCTGGTCAGGAAAGGTCGAACTGCCCCGCGACCTGCTGGATCTTGACGATCACGAACTCCGCGGGCTTGACCGGCGCGATGCCGATCACGACGTTGACCACCCCGTTGTCGATATCGGCCTCGGTGGTGGTGTCCTTGTCGCACTTGACGAAGTACGCCTCGCGCGGTGTGCCGCCCTTGAACGCGCCCTGCCGGAAGAGGTCGTTGAGGTACGCCGACGCCTTCAGCCGGATCTGCTGCCACAACTGCTCGGTGTTGGGCTCGAAGACGACCCACTGGAGACCGCGGTACAGGGACTCCTCGACATGCAGCGCGAGCCGCCGCACCGGTACGTACTTCCACTCGCTGTCGAGCGCGTCGGCGCCCGCCAGCGTCCTGGCCCCCCACACCAGCGGTCCGACCACCGGGAACGTGCGCAGGCAGTTCACACCGAGGGGGTTCAGCAGGCCGTTCTCCCGGTCGCTCAGCTTGACCGTGAGCGACCGCACCCCGGCCAGCCGCGCCTCGGTGCCGGCCGGCGCCTTCCACACGCCGCGCTCGCTGTCGATCCGGGCGATGACCCCGGCCACCGCGCCCGACGGCGGGAAGGCGCGCAGCCGTCCGGTCAGCGGGTCCGTGAGCTGTACGTGCGGGAAGTACAGCGCCGCGTGATCGCCGCGTACGGCGTCGAAGGCGCCGATCCCGGCCCGTGCCGCGTCCACACTGCCCCAGGCGGAGGGCGAGTCCACGAGCAGGAAGATCCGGCGCTCCTGGCAGAGCTGCCCGGCGGCGGAGACCACGGTGACCATGTCGTCGGTGGACTCGTACGCCGAAAGCTCGGGCAGGACCAGCAGGTTGACGTCGTCGACATCGCGCAGCGCCTGGATGCCGGTCTTGCCCGCCTCACTGCCGATGAGGTCGCGCGGGCCGGGCGGGTCGCCGTCCTCGCCGCCCTCCAGGGCGAACGCGGGCGGGTTGACGGACCCCTCAAGGCCGAGGTCGTTGGCGCACTCGCCGATGAAGCGCACCACGTCGGCGGGGTCGATGGAGCCGGCGACGACCTGGATCCGCCGGCCGAACGGGGTGACCTGGACGCCGGCGTACGTGTGCTTGCCGGGCGCGTCGGGCAGCGCGCGCAGCTTGCGCTCCAGCAGCAGCGCCAACTCCGCGACGCTGGAAGGCGCTTCACCGTCGTGATGCGGGTCGTGGAGAGTGAACTCGCGCTCCACGTCGCCGATCTTGACCTTCAGTTCGACCTTGAGATCGGGGAGTTTGGCCGCGAAGGGCTTCGAGACGGTGCCGGAGGGGTCCGGCCGGTCCCGGTCGACGGCCTTGACCCGGACGAGGGCGGAGCCGCTGTTGACGACCGTCTCCACGAACCGCCCGTGACCGGGATCCATCGACAGCCCGGTGAAGGACTCGCGGGCCCCGCCGCGCGCGTCGAGGACCTGGAGGTTGAACGTACGGTCCGGGGTGGGCGTGTCGTGGTCGACCGCCACCCGCAGCCGCGAGCCCCAGCCGCCGGGCTCCTTGGCGTGCACCTCCAGCACGGGGCATTCGCTCTTCCCCTCGGTGGAGTTGAGCGTGACGCACGCCTCCTTGCCGGTGCCGGCCTTGGCCACCCGCACGATCACCGCGACCGTCCCGCCGTTGCCGAAGAACTGGTGCACGGCGTGGCCGACGGCGCTGCGGGAGGTGAGCCCCCCGAAGCGGCGCTCGAAGTCGGCGAAGCTGGTGACCCGCACCGGCTGGTGGAGCGGACCCCGGCGGGTGTGACCCACGAACGCGGTCACCGACGTGGTGACCGACGCGATGGTACGGACGCTGCTGGGGAGTTCTTCGATGTATACGCCGGGATAGCCCATGTGCGACGGCATTCCCCCTCCATTCCCTTCGCGCATCAAGAGATGAGATGAGGAGGAAAGGTGAAGGTACGGCGCGCGTGCGTCCCATTAAAATGCACATGCGTGCGCACTTCCTGCGTTCCCCCGTCACACCCCCATGCGATAGCGGTACCTGTTTCGCATGGTCATCCGCATGGCCGTTCGCGTTGGTCATCCGCGCGGTCATCCGCGTGATCATGCGCTGCGCTCTTGGCTGTGACGCTTTAGCTGCGACTCTCGGCTGTGACTCTTGATGTATGAGTGCCGCTTGCGAGTCTCGTTTCTGCCCCAAGGAATGGTCAAGAGGTCGATTCGGTCATCGGGCGTTTCTTTCGCGGGAGACCGGCCGGTGGGTGAATGGCGTGGTCAGCGGCGTGCGGCCGGAAGGATATGAAGGCGAATTCACGATCGCTTCACAGAAGGATTTCGAGTCAGGGTGGGAAACAAGCCGAAGAATTTTTCTTCTGGCGCGCCCCTTTGCTTGATTGCGGCTTCCGTGCAGGCGGTGTGCGGGCAGCGTCCGGGCGGTGTCCGGGCGGTGCGCGGGTCCGCGTTCGGGCTGCGTCCGGAGGGTGTCCGGACGGCGTGCGGGGCGGTGCCCGGGCCGTGTACCGCGCCGGACCTTGATGTCGTTTTCCTGCCAGCCGGGCCCCTCCGGATGCTCGATGCTTGACCCATGCACACCGCCACGCACCTCGCGATGCACGCCGACACGGAGCGCTGCGTCCGGGCCGTCAGGTCCAAGGACGCACGGTTCGACGGCTGGTTCTTCACCGCGGTCCTGACCACCCGGATCTACTGCCGGCCGAGCTGCCCCGTGGTGCCGCCGAAGGCCGAGAACATGACCTTCTACCCGAGCGCTGCCGCCTGCCAGCAGGCCGGATTCCGGGCCTGCAAGCGGTGCAGGCCCGACACCAGCCCCGGCTCGCCGGAGTGGAACGCCCGCGCCGACACCGTCGCCCGCGCCATGCGGCTGATCCAGGACGGGGTCGTGGACCGCGAGGGCGTGCCGGGTCTCGCCGCGCGCCTCGGCTACTCCGCCCGCCAGATCGAGCGCCAGCTCCTCGCCGAGCTGGGCGCGGGCCCGCTCGCCCTCGCCCGCGCCCAGCGGGCGCAGACCGCGCGGCTGCTCGTCGAGACGACCGGACTGCCGATGGCCGAGGTCGCGTTCGCCGCCGGGTTCGCCTCGATCCGGGCGTTCAACGACACCGTACGAGAGGTGTTCGCGCTCTCACCGAGCGAGCTGCGCGCCCGTGCCGAGCGCACTGCGCGTATCCCCGACACCTCACCGGACACAGGCATCCGCCAGGAGCGGGCCGGCAACCCCGAGCGGGCCCGAACCCCCGGGGTGATCTGTCTGCGCCTGCCCTTCCGCGCGCCCCTCAACCCGGACAACCTCTTCGGCCACCTCGCCGCCACCGCCGTCCCCGGCGTCGAGGAGTGGCGGGACGGCGCCTACCGCCGTACGCTCTCCCTCCCGTACGGGCACGGCATCGTCGCCCTCACCCCGCGCCCCGACCACATCGCCTGCCGGCTCTCCCTCACCGACCCGCGCGATCTCACGGTCGCCATCAGCGGCTGCCGCCGGATGCTCGACCTCGACGCCGACCCCGTCGCCGTCGACGGTCAACTGCGCGCCGACCCGCTGCTCACCCCGCTGGTCGACAAGGCGCCCGGGCGGCGGGTGCCCCGTACCGTGGACGCCGCCGAGTTCGCCGTACGCGCCGTACTCGGCCAGCAGGTCTCCACCGCCGCCGCCCGGACGCACGCGGCCCGGCTGGTCAGGGCGCACGGCGAGCCGGTCGAGGACCCGGAGGGCGGCCTCACGTACCTCTTCCCGTCCCCCGCGGCCCTCGCCGCGCTCGACCCGGAGGCGCTGGCCCTGCCGCGCACCCGGCGCACCACGCTCACCACGCTGGTCGCGGCGCTCGCCGACGGGACGCTGCGGCTCGGCGCCGACAGCGACTGGGAGGAGGCGCGGGCCCGGCTCACCGCGCTGCCGGGCTTCGGACCGTGGACGGTGGAGGTGATTCTCATGCGCGCGCTCGGCGACCCCGACGCGTTCCTCCCCACGGACCTCGGGATCCGCCGGGCCGCCGCGGGTCTCGGGCTGCCGTCGACGCCCGCCGCGCTGACGGCGCGGGCCACCGCCTGGCGGCCCTGGCGCGCGTACGCCGTGCAGTATCTGTGGGCCACCGAGGACCACGCCATCAACCATCTGCCCTGATAAGGGAGTTGAGTACATCATGACTACGGAGAACACCCGCTCGGCCGCCACCGCGGCCGGCCCCGCTCAGGCCGTTCGTGTCGTACACACCGTGATCGACAGCCCGTACGGACCGCTGACCCTCGTCGCCACCGACGGCGCCCTGAGCGGCCTCTACATGCACGAACAGCGCCACCGCCCGCCCGAGGAGTCCTTCGGCGCCCCGGACCCCGGCCCGTTCACGGAGACCGTGCGCCAGCTCACCGCCTACTTCGACGGTGAACTGACCGCGTTCGACGTGCCGTTCACCCTGCGCGGCACTCCGTTCCAACGCCAGGTGTGGGAGCAGCTGCTGCGGATCCCGTACGGCGAGACCCGTTCGTACGGTGAACTCGCCGAAGAACTCGGCAAGCCGGGCGCCTCGCGGGCGGTCGGACTGGCCAACGGCAAGAATCCGATCAGCATCATCGTCCCCTGCCACCGGGTCATCGGATCCACCGGGAGCCTCACCGGGTACGGCGGCGGACTGAGCCGCAAGCAGCGCCTCCTCGCCTTCGAGGGCGCCCCGGCGGCCGGCGGGGGCGCGGTGACCGACGCGCTGTGGTGAGGCGCGCGCGGGTCCGGTCCGTGGAGCCGCCGCCCGGTCCGGTCCGGTCCGGTCCGGAGCCTTCGTGGCCCGGTCCGTTCGGTTCAGCCGCCGTGGAACTCCGCGAGCAGCGCGGGCAGCGCCGTACCGATCGGCTCGCGGACGATCCGGTCCGCCCGTTCGTCGTACGGCGTCGCCTCGGCGTTGACCACGACGAGCCGCGCGCCGTGGTCCGCGGCCGGCCCCGCCAGTGAGGCCGCCGGCTGCACCTGCAGAGTCGTGCCCACCGCGAGGAACACCTCGCACGCCTTGGCGATCGCCAAGGCCTGCGCCGGCACCTCCGGGCCGAGCCGCTCGCCGAACATCACCGTCGCGGACTTGAGGATCCCGCCGCACGCACGGCACGGCGGGTCCGCCTCGCCCGCCTCGACCCGGCACCGGGGTCGCGCCGCCACAGGCCGTTCGGTCCGCGGTAGTCGGGGATGCCGGAGTCGGTGGAGATCCCGGCGCCGCTGAGGATCGCGACGAGAGTCATGATCCGATCGCAGGCGCCGGGCCGGACAGCGGCGAAGGGACTACGAGGTCACCCGCGTGAACGGGTCCGGTGTCAGCCCCGTCCAGCGGTGCAGGACCACCCGGCCCGTCTGCCGGGTCACCCCGCCCGACTGGACGGTACCGGCCTCGGCGACGTAGTAGCGGCCGTCGTCCAGCGCGATCAGCCCGTACTGCCCGGCCGACTCCCAGCCGTACATACCGGACGCCGCGTGGTGCAGCCCGCGCGGCAGCAGCGACAGCAACTTTCCGCGCTCTGCCTGCTTTTGACCGCGCACGGGCCCCTGCACCGCGCGCTTGGAACCGTCGACGGCGAAGAGGGAGTAGTTGGGGAACGCGGTCTTCTTGCCCTTGTAGACGGCCATCAGCCAGTTGCCGCTGCGCGCGTCGTACTCCAGGTTCTGCACGCCGTACGTGGTGTTGCCGGTGTACGCGAAGTACTTGCCGTCCGGCGCCGGCGGGCCCGAGGTGTGCGGGGCGTCCTCGGTCAGCGGGCGCTCGTACTGCTTCCACGCGCGGACGTCGTACTGGAGCAGGACCTGATGGTCGTTGTCCTGCCGGGCGGTGTTGGAGTAGATCCCGTACGCGACGGTGAGCTTGAGGCCGCCCCGCCCGTCGAAGGAGGAGCCGAAGGCGACGCCGTCGATGCCGCTGCAGCCGTAGCGGTGGTCGGGGGTGTCGGCGGTGTCGCCGTCGAAGACGCCGTCGCCGTTCATGTCGGCCGTGTAGTCCTTCACGACCTCGTCGAGATGGACGGTGGAGACCACGCCCGTGGACGCGGCGTCCATGTTCATCCGGTCGATGCGGTCCCCGTCGAAGACGGCGATGTAGAACGCCTTCGCCGCCTTGTACTCCAGGGAGCCGTACACCCGGCCGTCGGCCGTGTTGAAGTCGAGGTCGCCGAGGTGGCCGGTGAAGCCCGTGACGGAACCCAGCGGCCTGCCGCTCAGATCCGTCTTCACCAGCAGGTTGGTGAAGGAGAAGTACATCACTCCCTTGCTGCGGTCGACGGCCGTGCCCTGAAGATGCCCCGACTCCCAGGCACCGCCGTCCACCGACACCGGCAGGGCCGGGAGGTCGGCCGCCTTCGGTACGGCGGAGGCCGCTGCCCTCCGTACGGCGGAGGCCCCCGCCCCATCCTCGGCATGGGCCGCGCCCCCGCCGGCCACGACGGCCGACCCGACGAGCGCGGACGTGAACAGGACCGCCGTGAGCCGGCCGCGTGTCTGCCTTCGCATGATGCCTCCAGGGGGTCGTGGGACTCCGGTGGGACACCAGGATGATGGCGCGAGGGCGTGCACGGGGGACCAACGCGGAATGAACGCGCGGCGCGGCCCGGACGGACCGTCACCCCGGCCCGGCTGCCGCCCCCGCAGCGGCTGCCTTCGCCGACGGCCTGTCAGTCCTCCGGAGTGGCGGTGAGCGCGACGGGCATGACGAGGGTGGTGAAGCTGCCCTGGTCCGCCGAGCGCACCACGACCGGCCGGGTCACGTCGGAGATCTCCAGCAGGACGTCGGGGCCGACGCTGGCGTCGAGTGCCGGGGCGAGTACGGCGGGGTCGAAGCCGATCCGCAGGGGCAGTTCGCCGATACGGAGCGCCCGCAGGGTGGTGGACCCGGGCGGCGCGTCGTCCAGGGCCTCGGGCCGCGCCGGGGAGATGTGTACGTCGTCCTCGCCGAGCCGCAGGGCGATCACCGGCGCGTCCGTGCCGTCGGCCGGAGCACCCGTCTCGCCGTGTGCCGTGACGGCGGCGAGCAGCGCCGACCGGTCGACGATCAACCGGTGGCGGGTCTTGGGCAGTTCGGCAAGCATGTCGCGGTACGCGGGGAACTCGCCGTCCCACAGGGTCAGTTCACGGGAGCCGGAACCGTCCGCGTCGGATATCCGGGCCACGTCCGCGCCGATCTCGACGGTCACCGCCGAGCACCCTGCCGCCCAGGCGCCCGCCTCGGCCAACGGCTCCGCGTCCAACAGCACCTGACGCTCCGGTCCCTCCACCGCGACCACCGGCTTCAGGACCCGGGTCGAGAGGCGGTAGCGGTCGGTGGCGACCAGCCGGACCTCGCTGTCGTCGATCTCGACGAGGACCCGGCCGAGGACGGGATGGTCGGGGTCGTCGCCGACCGCCGTGCCCACCTGCCGTACGGCACCGGCCAGTTCGGCCCCGCCGAGCCGTACGCGTGTGACCGGCTCGGTCCCGTCCCCGTCCCCGGTCGCGCCGTCCGCGCTCTCCTGGCCGGGCAGGGAGCGCAGCACGGCCGCGATCGTGGCGTCGGCCGTCCGCGACTTCTGCCGTACGGTGCTGCGGTGCCGCTCCAGCACCGAACGGGCCGAGTCCGGGTCGCCGTCGAGGACGACCATGACCTCCGCGAGCGGCAGCCCCGCCTCCCGCAGGCTCCGCAGCACCCGCGCCCGCATCTCCTGGTCGAGGCTGTAGGAGCGGTAGCCGGTGGTGGCGTCGACCTGGGCGGGGACCAGGACGCCGCAGTCGTCGTAGAAGCGCAGGGCGCTCGGTGCGAGGCCGACGCGCCGGGCGAAGGCGCTGATGCTCAGCAGCTCGGGTTGGAAGAGGCCGATCGAGATGTCCACCGGGGTGGAGCCTGTAGTGCTGTCCATGGCGGTGATTGTCGAGGTTCAGGCAACGTGAAAGTCAACTCCGGCGGCGGATCCGGGCCAGGGCGCGGAGGCAGATCCGGTGACAGACCCGGTGACAGATCCGGGGACAGATTCTCGGACCGGGGGGACAACCCCCGCATCGTGCCGGGGGCGGGCCGGATCGAAGGCGGGTCGCCTCCTCCGTAGCGTGACAAGTCCACCCGGTCGGCGCGAACCCCGGGCCCGGCCACCCGGTGGCCACGCTCGGCTGTGTCCCCGTACCTCCCGTGGCTTCCGCGCCTTCCGCGATTCCGGTGACTCCCGCGTCACCGCGGTTCCACGCACCCAAGGAGAATCACCATGCGCTCCCCGTCCGGCGGAGTCCCGCCGCAGCACGGTACCGCGGGTATCGAATACCCCCGGTATCCCGCACCTCCTCGTACCGGCCCCGTTCCTACGGACCCTTCTCCAGCTGACGCTTCTTCCAGCGCCACGCACGAGGGCCCGGTCCCACGCGTCCCGCGTGACGAGGTCCGCCGACGGCTGCTGACGGCCGCCGCCCGCTCCTTCGCCGAACACGGTTACGCCGACAGCAGGTTGGAGGACATCGCCAACGCCGCGGGCTTCACCAAGGGCGCCGTCTACTCGAACTTCGCCGGCAAGCAGGAACTCTTCGGCGCCATCCTCGGCGATGGCGCCGACAGCGAGTTCGCCGCCGTCATGACGGCGATCGGCGACGCCGACGAACCGGCCGCGGCGGTCACCCTGGCCGCCCGGACGGTCGCGCACCGCATCGTCAACGACGCCGGACGCGGCCGGCTCGGCCTGGAGTTCGCGGCCCGTGCCGCCCGGGACGAGGGGACCAGGGCCGTACTGACCCCGCTGCGCCGGACCCAGCGCGCCACCGCGGCCCGCTCGATCGCGGCCGTCGTCGAACGCACCGGCGTACGCCCGGCCGTCCGGCCCGAGCTGGCCGCACTGATCCTGCACTGCCTGTGCAACGGCCTCTCGAACGAGTGCGTCGCCGACCCGGAGGGGATAGGCGCCGACGCCGTCGAGGAGGCGCTCGCCGCGGTCCTCACCGCGCTGATCGACCCGTACGCCCCCGCCACCGCGCCTTCCTGTCCCTCCGGCCGTGCCCCGTGCGCCGACCACGCGGGGGACCACTCGAACCCCTCACAACGTTCCGACGGCTGAAGGACCCGACCATGTCCACCCTGCTCCACTCGCTCGGCCGGACCGCGTTCCGTCACCGGGTCGGCTTTCTCACCGGCTGGCTGCTCCTGATCGCGCTGACGATCGGCGGTCTGGCCGGCTTCGGCTCGCGTCTCGACAGCGAGGCCACCATCCCCGGCTCCCCGTCGCAGAAAGGCATCGACCTACTGGAGAAGTCGCAGCCCGCCGCCACCGGCGTCACGGCGCAGCTCGTCTTCCGCGCCCCCGAGGGGGCGACCGTCGACGACCCCGGCTTACGCGCCGTCATCCTGCGGACCGTACGGGAGGCCGCGCAGGCACCCCAGGTGGAGAGCACCGTCGACCCGTTCGAAGCACGGTCCGTCTCCGCCGACCGGCGCACCGCGCTCGCGCAGGTGCTCTACCCGGTCAAGCGGGACGCGCTGGAGGACTCCAGCGTCACCGCCCTGGAGGGGATCGCGGGTTCGGCACGCGCCGACGGTCTCAGGACCGAGGTAGGCGGGACCATCTACAGCGCCGCCGGGCTGGCCGTGGGCATCGGCGAGGTGATCGGCCTCGGTGTGGCGGTCCTCGTGCTCGTCCTCACCTTCGGCTCGCTGCTCGCCGCCGGACTGCCGCTGCTCACCGCGCTGACCGGGCTGGCCGCCGGGCTCGCCGGAGTGCTGCTGGTGTCGCACCTCGCCACCGTCTCCTCCACGGCGCCGAGCCTGGCACTGATGGTCGGACTCGCGGTGGGCATCGACTACGCCCTCCTCATCCTGTCCCGGCACCGTACACAGCTGGCGGGCGGTATGGACGCGGAAGAGTCCGCCGCCCGGGCCACCGGCACCGCGGGCGGCGCCGTGGTCTTCGCGGGACTCACCGTGATCATCGCGCTCTCCGGGCTGTCCGTCGTCGGCATCCCGTTCCTGAGCGTCATGGGGCTGGCCGCCGCCGGCACCGTACTGATGGCGGTGCTGGTGGCGATCACCCTGCTGCCCGCCCTGTTCGGCTTCGCGGGGTCGCGGCTGCGGCCGAAGCGCGGCTCGCGGGCCGAGCGCCGCGAGAGTGCCGGGGATGGCGAGGACGCCGGGGGCGCCGGGGGCCGCGACCGTCGGCGTCCCGCCGGCGAGCGCTGGGCCCGGCTGGTCACCCGCAGGCCGCTCGTCACCGTGCTCGCCGTCGTCATCGGGCTCGGCGCCATGGCAGTCCCGACCTCCCAACTCGCCCTGGCCATGCCCGACAACGGCACGGCCCCGCCCGGGTCGACCCAGCGCCAGGCGTACGACCTGATCTCCGACGCCTTCGGCCCGGGCCGCAACGGCCGGCTGCTGGTCCTCGTACGGAGCGCGGACGGCGACCCTGCCCCGGCCGCCGCAGAGGTGGCGGCCGGCCTGGCGCGGCTGGACCTGCCCGAGGTGGTCTCCATCGGCGCGCCCCAGGTCGGCGAGGACGGCCGGACGGCGATTCTCGCCGTGGTCCCGAAGGCCGGCCCGCGCGACGAGCGTACGGAGGGACTCGTCCGGGACATCCGTGCCGAGAGCCCACGGCTGGCCGCGGAGACGGACTCCGAGATCCTGGTCACCGGCTCCACCGCGGCCGCGATCGACGTCTCCGACCGGCTGCGCGCGTCCCTGGTGCCCTTCGCGTCCGTCGTGGTCGGACTGGCGCTCGTCCTCCTGCTGCTGGTCTTCCGCTCGATCGTCGTCCCGCTCAAGGCGGCCTTCGGATTCCTGCTCTCGGTGGGCGCGGCGTTCGGCGCGGTCGTCGCCGTCTTCCAGTGGGGCTGGCTCGCCGGTCCCGTCGGCGTGCCGACCCCGGGCCCGGTCTTCAGCTTCCTGCCGGTCATCCTGATCGCCGTGCTCTTCGGCCTGGCGATGGACTACGAGGTCTTCCTCGTCTCCCGGATGAGGGAGGAGTTCGTCCACACCGGCCGGCACCACGCGTCGGTGATCGCGGGCTCGCGGCACGCCTCGCGGGTGGTCACCGCCGCGGCGCTGATCATGTTCGCGGTGTTCGCGAGCTTCGTCACCGCAGACGATCTCACGCTCAAGCCGATCGCCTTCGGTCTCGCCGTGGGCATCATGGCCGACGCGTTCCTCGTCCGCATGACGCTGGTGCCGGCCGTCCTGACCCTGGTCGGCCGGGGCACCTGGTGGCTGCCCCGGTGGCTCGACCGGCTCCTGCCCGACCTGGACATCGAGGGCGCGGAGCCGACGCGGGCCGACCGGCAGGAGGACGGAGCTCCGGTGACCGCGGGCCGCTGAACACCCACCGCCCTGGGAACACCGCCACCGCCCCCTCCGCGCGTGCCGCCGCTTCTGTGCAGAATCCACGGGTACGGATAGGGTCGGACCGGCGCGACTGCCTGTTCGAACGTAAGGGATGCATAGTGACGGACGGAGCGGTGTCCACGACCGCGCGGGTACTGATCGCGGCGGACAAGTTCAAAGGATCGCTCACGGCGACGCAGGTCGCCGAGCGGGTGACGGCCGGGCTCCGGCGGGTCGCCCCCGACGTGTCGGTGGAGACGCTGCCCGTCGCGGACGGCGGCGACGGCACGGTCGCGGCGGCCGTGGCGGCCGGTTTCGAGCGGTACGAGACACGGGTGACCGGGCCCCTGGGAGCCCCGGTCACCGCGGCCTACGCCCTGCGGGACGGCACGGCCGTCATCGAGATGGCCGAGGCGTCGGGGCTCCAGCATCTTCCCGAAGGTGTCTTCGCCCCCCTCACCGCCACGACGTACGGCTCCGGCGAACTGCTGCGCGCCGCGCTCGACGCGGGCGCGCGGACCGTCGTCTTCGGCGTGGGCGGCAGCGCCACCACCGACGGCGGGGCGGGGATGCTCGCGGCGCTCGGCGCGCGCTTCCTGGACGCGGACGGCAAGCCCGTCGGCCCGGGCGGCGGCGGACTGCGGGAGCTGGCCACCGCCGACCTCTCCGGTCTGGACGCCCGGCTCGGCCGTACGGAGATCGTCCTCGCCAGCGATGTCGACAACCCGCTGACCGGCCCCCAGGGTGCCCCCGCCGTCTACGGGCCGCAGAAGGGCGCGGGCCCCGAGGACATCGCCGTCCTCGACGCGGCCCTCGCCCACTACGCCACGGTGCTGGCCGCGGCCGTCGGCCCCCGGGCCGCGGCTCTCGCGCTCTCGCCCGGGGCGGGCGCGGCGGGCGGCATCGGCTACGGCGCGCTCGTCGGCCTCGGCGCCGGCTTCCGCCCCGGCATCGAGGTGATGCTCGACGTGCTGGGCTTCGCCCCGGCCCTGGCAAGGGCCACCCTGGTGATCACGGGGGAGGGCTCGCTCGACGAGCAGACGCTGCACGGCAAGGCGCCCGCGGGCGTCGCGGCGGCGGCCCGCGCGCAGGGCGTCGAGACCATCGCGGTCTGCGGCCGGCTGGCCCTGCCCCCGGAGGCGCTGGACCGGGCCGGGATCGCCCGCGCCTACGCCCTCACCGCCCTGGAACCGGACCCGGCGCGCTGCATGGCGCAGGCGGGCCCGCTGCTGGAACGCCTGGCGACGGACATCGCCCGCGACTTCCTGAGCTGAGCGAGCTGAGAGCTGAGCGGCACAAGGACCCCGTACAGGGACCCCGTACAAGGACCCCGTACACCCGTACAAAGGGACCCCGTACAAAGGGCCAGAGGGCCCGTGCAAAGGGCCCGCACAAAGGGACCCGTACAAGGGAAGGGCCCGGGCGCTGTCCGCCCGGGCCCTTCCCTTGTGCCGTCCGCGTGTCCGCTACGGGAGCTGCGCCGCCCGCGCCTCGCGGCGGTTGCCGCGGAAGGTGTTCACCCGCCGTGCCGTGGCGAAGAGCGGGATCACCGCGCCCGTCACCACCTGGAGCGCGCAGCCCGTCTGGAGCAGCAACTGGCCGCCGGGTGCGTCGAACGCCCAGGCCGCCAGCAGCCCCATCGCGGCCACGATCCAGCTGAGCATGGCCACCGCGAGGACACCCCGCGGCTTCGGGTACTCGACCCGGCTCACCATCAGCCACGCCACGCCGACGATCGCGAGCGTCGTCGGTACGAAGGGCAGCTCCAGCAGGACGATCGAGACGACCGTCAGTGCCCCGAACGGGGACGGCATCCCCTGGAACATGCCGTCCTTCATCGTCACGCAGGAGAATCTCGCCAGCCGTAGCACGACGGCCAGCAGCACCACGACCGCGGCCAGCGCCGAGACCCGTTGATGCGCGTCGTCCGCGACCATTCCGTACACCAGTACGAAATAGGCCGGAGCAAGACCGAAGCTGATCAGGTCGGAGAGGTTGTCCAGCTCCGCGCCCATCGGGGAGCTGCGCAGCTTGCGCGCCACGAGCCCGTCGAACAGGTCGAAGATCGCCGCCGCGAGCATGAGGATCACGGCGGTCGCGGCGGAGTGCCGCGCCATGCCGCTCTCGTCGCTGCCCGTGAGGTGCGGGATCAGGATGCCGGTCGTCGTGAAGTAGACCGCCATGAAGCCGCAGGTGGCGTTACCGAGCGTGAGGGTGTCGGCTATCGACAGCCGCAGTGAGAGCGGCATGTCCTCCGCGTCGTCCTCGGCCTCCGCCTCGGCCTCCGCGGCCCACCCTGCTTGTGTGTCGGGATCAATCACGGTCAATTCGAGTCACCCCTGCGGTCGTGGTCTGGCCGACCTCGACGGCGACCTCGACACCTTCCGGAAGGTAGATGTCGACGCGCGAGCCGAAGCGGATCAGGCCGATGCGCTCGCCCTGCTCCACCTTGGTCCCCTGGGGCAGGTACGGGACGATGCGCCGGGCCACCGCGCCGGCGATCTGCACCATCTCGATGTCACCCAGCTCGGTGTCGAAGTGCCAGACGACGCGCTCGTTGTTCTCGCTCTCCTTGTTGAACGCCGGGACGAACCCTCCGGGGACGTGCTCCACGGACGTCACGGTTCCCGCGAGGGGAGCGCGGTTGACATGAACGTTCAGCGGGCTCATGAAGATGGCGACCCGCGTGCGCCCGTCCTTCCACGGCATGATGCTCTGCACCACACCGTCGGCCGGGGAGATGACCCGGCCCTGCGTGATCTCGCGCTCCGGGTCTCTGAAGAACCACAGCATGCCCGCCGCGAGCGCGGTGGCGGGCACAGCGAGGACTGCCGCACGCTTGGAGCTGCGCGCGCGGGCCAGTCCGATCGCCGCGGTGGCGACGGTCGGGAGAAGCCACGGCGATGCTCCGCGAGCGATGCGGACACGACCGCGTGGTGCAGAGGTTTGGCTGTGGGGCATGGATGACCTTCGTAGCGGATGATGCCGCGCTGGCAACGGGGGACGGCGGCTTTTCAGCGATGGTACTGGTTACAAGCCGCAACTGAGCAAGCCAGAAGCCGAGTCGGGCGGCTTGAAGCGTGCGGGAGAGCACCACAGGGTGTGATTTTCTTCGCCACCAAAGTGGATCAAAGCCGATAATTAACCCTGGAATCGGTACTCCTCCAGCAGCCGGCGCCCGATGATCATTTTCTGGATCTCGGCGGTACCCTCGCCGATCAGCAGCATCGGTGCCTCGCGGTAGAGGCGCTCGATCTCGTACTCCTTGGAGAAGCCGTAACCGCCGTGGATCCGGAAGGCGTCCTCGACGACTTCCTTGCAGTATTCGGAGGCGAGGTACTTCGCCATCCCTGCCTCCAGGTCGTTTCGTTCCCCGGAGTCCTTTTTGCGTGCCGCGTTGACCATCATGGCATGGGCCGCCTCGACTTTGGTAGCCATCTCGGCCAGCTTGAACTGAATCGCCTGGTGCTGGGCGATGGGCTTGCCGAAAGTGTGACGCTGCTGGGCATAGGCGACACCCAGCTCGAAGGCGCGCTGAGCGACGCCGCAACCACGCGCCGCGACATTCACCCGGCCCACCTCGACCCCGTCCATCATTTGGTAAAACCCTCGGCCGGTGGCCCCGCCGAGGACCCGATTGGCCGGAATGCGTACTCCGTCCATGATCAGCTCGGTGGTGTCGACGCCCTTGTACCCCATCTTGTCGATCTTCCCGGGGACGGTGAGCCCCGGCCGTACCTCACCGAAGCCCGGCTCCTTCTCCACCAGGAACGTGGTCATCGACCGGTGCGGAGCCGTGCCCTCCGGGTGGCCCTCGTCCGTCCGGCACAACACGGCGACCAGGTTCGACGTGCCGCCGTTGGTCAGCCACATCTTCTGGCCGTTCAGTACGTACGCGTCCCCGTCCCTGACCCCCTTCGAGGTGATCGCGGAGACGTCCGAGCCGAGCCCGGGCTCCGACATCGAGAACGCGCCACGCACGGTGCCCTCGGCCATCCGGGGCAGGAACGCCTCCTTCTGTTCCTCCGTGCCGTGCTGCTTGAGCAGGTACGCCACGATGAAGTGGGTGTTGATGATGCCCGACACGGACATCCACCCCCGGGCGATCTCCTCCACGCAGAGCGCGTAGGTGAGCAGCGACTCGCCGAGACCGCCGTACTCCTCGGGGATCATCAGCCCGAACAGCCCCAGTTCCCGCAGGCCCTCCACGATCCGGGTCGGGTACTCGTCGCGGTGCTCCAGTTCCGTGGCGACCGGCAGGATCTCCTTGTCGACGAAGTCCCGCACGGTGGCCAGGATCTCCCGCTGGATCTCGGTCAGTCCCGCGGTCTGGGCGAGTCGGCTCATGACGTCACTTCTCCTGCGGCTCTGGGCGGCCCGGCTGTTCGCCGCCGCGTTCCTTGACGTAGCTCTCCGTCGGGACCATGACCTTGCGGCGGAAGACACAGACGACCGTGCCGTCCTGGTTGTAGCCCTTGGTCTCCACGTACACGACACCCCGGTCGCTCCGGGACCTCGACGGCGTCTTGTCCAGCACCAGCGTCTCGCCGTACAGCGTGTCTCCGTGGAAGGTGGGCGCCACATGCTTCAGCGACTCCACCTCCAGATTGGCGATGGCCTTGCCCGACACGTCCGGCACCGACATGCCCAGCAGCAGCGAGTAGACGTAATTGCCGACGACGACGTTCTTCCCGAAGTCCGTCGTGTTCTCGGCGTAGTTGCTGTCCAGGTGCAGCGGATGGTGGTTCATGGTGAGCAGGCAGAACAGATGGTCGTCGTACTCCGTGACCGTCTTGCCGGGCCAGTGCTTGTAGACCGCGCCGACCTCGAACTCCTCGAAGGTGCGTCCGAACTGCATCGCTCAGCCCTCCGGCGCTTCGAAGCTGGTGGTACGCCGCATCCCCGCGGCCCGGCCCTTGCCCGAGATCACCAGCGCCATCTTCCGGCTGGCCTCGTCGATCATCTCGTCGCCGAGCATGGCCGAGCCCTTCGCGCCGCCCGCCGCCGAGGTGTGCCACTCGTACGCGTCGAGGATCAGCTCCGCGTGGTCGTAGTCCTCCTGAGAGGGCGAGAAGATCTCGTTGGACGCCTCGATCTGGCCGGGGTGCAGCACCCACTTGCCGTCGTAACCCAGCGCCGCCGCCCGGCGCGCCACCTCGCGGTACCCGTCCACATCGCGGATCTGAAGGTACGGACCGTCAATAGCCTGGAGATCGTAGGTACGGGCCGCCATCAGAATCCGCATCAGAATGTAGTGGTAGGCGTCCGCGCCGTAGCCGGGCGGCTGCTCCCCGACCACCAGCGTCTTCATGCTGATCGAGGCCATGAAGTCGGCGGGGCCGAAGACGATCGTCTCCAGCCGGGGCGAGGCGGCGGCGATCGCGTCGACGTTCACCAGCCCCTTGGCGTTCTCGATCTGCGCCTCGATGCCGATCCTGCCGACCTCGAACCCCATCGTCCGCTCGATCTGGGTGAGCAGCAGATCGAGGGCGACGACCTGCTGGGCGTCCTGGACCTTCGGCAGCATCAGACAGTCGAGATTCTGCCCCGCGCCCTCCACCACCGTGATGACGTCGCGGTACGTCCAGTGCGTCGTCCAGTCGTTGACCCGTACGACGCGCGTCTTGCCCGTCCAGTCGCCCTTGTTGAGCGCGTCGACGATGGTGTGCCGGGCGCCCTCCTTGGCGAGCGGCGCGCACGCGTCCTCCAGATCGAGGAAGACCTGGTCGGCCGGGAGCCCCTGCGCCTTCTCCAGGAAGCGCGGGTTGGAGCCCGGTACGGCGAGACAGGAGCGGCGCGGACGCAGCCGGTTCCGGGCGGGGCTCCCCGGCGCGGGGCTCCCGGACGGGGAGGGCGCGGGGATCCCGGGGGTGGCGGGCGCGGTCATGGGCGGACCTCCAAGGGGTCGAGTCTGTTGGCTTGCCGGATCTCGTCGACGATACGGCCGATGATCTCCGTGATCCCGAAGTCCTTCGGGGTGAAGACGGCGGCCACACCGGCCGCCCGCAGCGCCTCGGCGTCGGCGTTCGGGATGATCCCGCCGACGATCACCGGGAGCTCGCCCGCGCCGGCCGCGCGCAGCCGCGCGAGCACGTCCGGCACGAGCGCGGCGTGCGAGCCCGACAGGATCGACAGGCCCACACAGTGCACGTCCTCCGCGAGCGCGGCGGCGACGATCTGCTCGGGCGTCAGCCGGATGCCCTGGTAGACCACCTCGAAGCCGGCGTCCCTGGCGCGTACGGCGATCTGCTCCGCCCCGTTGGAGTGCCCGTCCAGACCGGGCTTGCCGACCAGCAGCCGCAGCCGCCCCGCGCCCAGTTCCCCGGCGGTACGGGCCGCCTTCTCCCGTACGGCGGCGAGCGGTGTGCCCGGCTCGGCGCTCACCGTGAGCGGCGCCCCGCCCACCCCCGTGGGCGCGCGGTACTCGCCGAACACGTCGCGCAGCGCCCAGGACCACTCGCCGGTCGTCACCCCGGCGCGGGCGCACACCAGGGTCGCGGCCATCAGGTTCTCGGTGGAGGCGGCGGCCTTCTTCAGGGCGGCCAGCGCGTCGGTGGCCCGGGTCTCGTCCCGCGCGTCGCGCCAGGCGTCCAGGGCCGCCACCACCCGGGCCTCGTTCGCCGGGTCGACCGTCATGACCGCCGTGTCGAGATCCGCGGTGAGCGGGCTGGGCTCGGTGGCCTCGTAGCAGTTGACGCCGACGATCCGCTCCTCGCCGGACTCGATCCGCGCCCGGCGCTCCGCGTGCGCGGCGACCAGCCGCGACTTGAGGTAGCCGGACTCGACGGCCGCCAGCGCGCCGCCCATCTCCTCGATCCGGTCCATCTCCGCGAGGGCCCCCTCGACCAGCTCGGCGACCTTGGCCTCGACGACGTGCGAGCCGTCGAAGAGGTCTCCGTACTCCAGCAGGTCGCTCTCGTGCGCGAGCACCTGCTGGATACGGAGCGACCACTGCTGGTCCCAGGGGCGCGGCAGCCCCAGCGCCTCGTTCCAGGCCGGGAGCTGTACGGCGCGGGCGCGGGCGTCCTTGGAGAGCGTGACGGCCAGCATCTCCAGCACGATCCGCTGGACGTTGTTCTCCGGCTGGGCCTCGGTCAGTCCCAGGGAGTTGACCTGGACGCCGTAGCGGAAGCGGCGCTGCTTGGCGTCCTCGATGCCGTACCGCTCCCGCGTGATCCGGTCCCAGATGCGGGAGAAGGCCCGCATCTTGCACATCTCCTCGACGAAGCGCACGCCCGCGTTGACGAAGAAGGAGATCCGTCCGACGACATCCCCCCTGCGCTCCTCGGGGATCCGTTCCGACGCGAACACCGCGTCGAGCACGGCGATCGCGGTGGACATGGCGTACGCGATCTCCTGGACCGGGGTCGCCCCGGCCTCCTGGAGGTGGTAGCTGCAGATGTTGACGGGGTTCCACCGGGGCAGGTGGTTCACCGTGTACGTGATCATGTCCGTGGTCAGCCGCAGACTGGGCGCCGGCGGGAAGACATGCGTCCCGCGCGACAGGTACTCCTTGACGATGTCGTTCTGCGTGGTGCCCTGGAGCCCGGCGGGATCCGCGCCCTGCTCCTCCGCGACCACCTGGTAGAGCGCCAGCAGCCACATGGCGGTGGCGTTGATGGTCATCGACGTGTTGGTGCGCTCCAGGGGGATGTCCTGGAAGAGCCGGCGCATGTCACCGAGGTGCGCGACCGGCACCCCGACCCGGCCGACCTCGCCGCGCGCGAGGACATGGTCCGGGTCGTAGCCGGTCTGCGTCGGCAGGTCGAAGGCGACGGACAGGCCGGTCTGGCCCTTGGCGAGATTGCGCCGGTACAGCTCGTTGGACGCCTCGGCGGTCGAGTGACCGGCGTACGTCCGCATGAGCCAGGGCCGGTCCTTGTGACGATCGATCATGTGGGCCCCCTCGGGGGGGTCGGGCGGCCGGTCGGGCGGCCGGGTGCGCGGACAGGGGGCGGGTCACAGGTCCCGGAAGCGGTTGATGGCGTCGAGATGGCGGGCCCTCAGCTCCTCGTCGCGCACGCCCAGGCCCTCGCGCGGCGCCAGCGCCAGCACGCCGACCTTGCCCTGGTGGCGGTTGCTGTGCACGTCGTACGCGGCCTGGCCGGTCTCCTCCAGCGCGTACACCTTCGACAGGGTCGGGTGGATCTTCCCTCTGGCGACGAGCCGGTTCGCCTCCCACGCCTCGCGGTAGTTGGCGAAGTGCGAGCCGACGATCCGCTTGAGGGACATCCACAGATAGCGGTTGTCGTACTCGTGGGTGTAGCCGGAGGTGGAGGCGCAGGTGACGATCGTGCCGCCCTTGCGGGTGACGTACACGCTGGCGCCGAACGTCTCGCGCCCCGGGTGCTCGAAGACGATGTCCACGTCCTCGCCGCCGGTCAGCTCGCGGATGCGCTTGCCGAACCGCTTCCACTCGCGCGGGTCCTGGTGCTCCTCGTCCTTCCAGAACCGGTACCCCTCGGCGGACCTGTCGATGACCGCCTCGGCGCCCATCCGCCGGCACAGCTCGGCCTTGTGGCCGCTGGACACCACACAGACCGGGTTCGCCCCGCCCGCGAGCGCGAACTGGGTGGCATACGAACCGAGCCCCCCGCTCGCGCCCCAGATCAGCACGTTGTCGCCCTGCTTCATCCCGGCGCCGTTGCGGGAGACGAGCTGGCGGTACGCGGTCGAGTTGACCAGCCCGGGTGCCGCCGCCTCCTCCCAGCTCAGATGCTGGGGCTTGGGCATGAGCTGGTTGGATTTCACCAGCGCCAGCTCCGCGAGGCCGCCGAAGTTGGTCTCGAACCCCCAGATCCGCTGCTCCGGGTCGAGCATCGTGTCGTTGTGCCCGTCGGACGACTCCAGCTCGACGGAGAGGCAGTGCGCGACCACTTCGTCCCCGGGCCGCCAGGCGTTGACGCCGGGTCCGGTCCGCAGGACGACGCCCGCCAGATCGGAGCCGATGACGTGGTACGGCAGGTCGTGCCGCCTGGTGAGGTCGCTGAGCCTGCCGTACCGCTCCAGGAAACCGAAGGTCGGCACGGGCTCGAAGATCGAGGTCCAGACGGAGTTGTAGTTGACCGAACTGGCCATGACGGCCACCAGTGCCTCGCCCGGGCCGAGTTCGGGCACCGGCACCTCGTCGAGGTGGAGCGAGGCGCGGGGGTCCTTCTCCCGGGTGGCCAGACCCGCGAACATGTCCGTCTCGTCCTTGTGCACGGTCACCGCGCGGTACGAGGCGGGCAGGGGCAGTGCGGCGAAGTCGGCGGACACGGCGTCCGGCGACTGGATCGCGTCCAGGATGTCCTTCACGGTGGTGCCTCCGGCGAAGCGGGGATCCGGGCGGGGATCCGAGTGCGAGGGTCGCGTGCGTGACTGCGGTGGAGGGGCGGTGCCGATGCGGCGGGTCCGGCGGGTACGCCGGCGGACCGTGCTGATCGGGGGCGCGGAGGTGCGGGTGCCTGTGACGCAGGCGTCCGGGGCGCGGGCGGGATACGCCTGCGGGGACAGCCGGACACCTCCAACGTATGGCACCCCGTGACACCTGGCAAGGCACTGGGTGCCAAATTTCTGTCTCAGTTGTCGGGCTCGCGGCACGCATGAGCAATCCCTACCGCCCGGCCGCCGGTACGTATCACTTCCACGGGGCAACGGGGGCGCAGGCGAGGTGTGCGGACGCGTACTGCTACGGCCTAGCGGGGCGCGTCCAGCAGGTCCGCCAGGCAGGCCAGGTACAGGGCGAGGGCCGTCGTCGGCTCCCTGACCGGTTGCCCCGACAGCCGTTCGATCTTCTCCAGCCGGTAGAGCAGCGTGTTGCGGTGCACGCCCAGCCGCTCCGCCGTGCGGACCAGCTGGAATCCGCCCTCGCCCCAGGCGATCAGCGTCTCCCGCAGCACCGGCCAGTCCGCGCGCTCCCGTACCGCGCCGAGCACGGACCCCGTATAGCGGATCCGCTCCTGCCGTACGGCCGAGGCCACCAGCCGCGGTATCCGCAGCTCCGCGGCGGCGAAGACCCGGGCGGCCGGGTCCAGCGCGGGGCCGATCCGCAGGGCCGCCGCCGCGTCGCGGTACGAACCGCTCATCCCCGCCGCGCCTGCCCCCGGCTCACCGACCGCCATCCGGGCGTCCACCCCGTGCCGCTCGCGCACCAGCTCCACCAGGAGAGCGCACCGTTCCAGCAGCGCGGACCGGGCCGCCGGCGAGGGGCACCCCGGCGAGGGATGCAGGACGGCATAGCGCCCGGCGGCGATCTCCCCGGCCACGTCCTGGCCGCCGTGGAACTCCTCGCGCACCGTGCGCAGCAGCGACATCCGGGACACCGGGGGCGGGGGAGCGCCGGCCGTCGTCGGCCGGGCGGACGGCGCGGGCCGCGCGTCGAGCAGCACCGCCGTCCGCGCGAGCCGGACATCGAGCCCCAGTTCCGTGGCGCGCCCCTCCACGGTCTCCGCGTCCACCACCTCCGGGTCGTACAGCGCGACGTCCCGTACGAAGTCGTCCACCGCCCGCTCGTGCAGCAGCCGGGAGCGCAGCAGCGCCGCCTCCTCCAGCAGGATCTCGGTCTGCCGCTGCACCACCAGACCGAACCGGTGCACCTCCTCGGGTTCGCCGGTCAGGCAGACCGTGCCCACCGCCTCGGCGCCCACCCGGATCGGCAGGCTGATGCCGGGCCGTACCCCGCGCAGCCGCTCCGCCTGCCCCGCGCTGTGCGTGGCGGCCCGCCGGGTGCGCAGCACTTCGGACGACGCCTCGTGGACCGTGCCGAGCCGCTCCCGGTCCCCGCAGCCGATCACCACCGACTCCCGGTCGGTGATCAGCACATTGAAACCGATGATCCTGCCGATGTCGCAGGCGATCTCCTGAGCCAGTTCAGGGGTGAGAACCGCGGAACCCTCACGTCCGTCCATGTGCGGACCGTACAGGGAGAGCCGTATTCCGGTCCCCCGATCAGGACGCTTCGTACGGTGACGCCGCGGCCGGGACTCCCTACCTTCTACGCACACCCCACAAGGGCGCCCCAGGGCCGTACGTCCCCTCCCCCTCCCCTCTTCCCCCTTCCCCTCCTCATCCCGGAGACGGCCATGACCGCTTCACTGGAGAAGACCCGCCCCGGCAGGACCCACTGGCTCATCACGCTCTACGCGGGCGGCGGTGAGCTGTGCGACGGCTACATCCTCAGCATCATCGGGGTCGCCCTGCCCCTGATCACCATGGACTTCGGACTCGGCTCCGCCATGTCGGGGCTGGTCGGCTCCGCCTCGCTCATCGGGATGTTCGTCGGCGGGCTCGTCTTCGGCTACGTCACCGATCTGATCGGCCGGCAGAAGGTCTACCTCGCCGATATCACCGCCTTCATCGTGCTGTCCGCCGCCCAGTTCTTCGTCACCGACCCCTGGACGCTGACCCTGCTGCGGTTCGCCATGGGCATCGCCATCGGCGCCGACTTCGCCATCGCGGGGACCATCGCCTCCGAGTTCGCGCCCAAACGCTCCCGGGGCCCGCTGCTCGTCGTCATGGTCACCATGTGGTCGGTCGGCGCCGCCCTCGCCTATGTCGTCGGCTGGGCGATGCTCACCACGGGCCACGACGACTGGCGCCTCATGCTCGCCAGCAGCGCCGTCCCCGCCGCGCTCATCCTGCTGCTCCGCTTCGGCACCCCCGAGTCACCGCGCTGGCTGCTGAGCAAGGGCCGCGTCGAGGAGGCCACCCAGGTCCTCAAGCGGATGCTCGGCCCCGACGCCGACATCCGCGAGCTGGAGGAGGAGGCCGCCGCGCCCACCCGGTACCTGGACATCTTCCGGGGCGTCTACCTGCGCCGGACAATCTTCATCGGGGTGTTCTGGGCCTGTCAGCTCCTGCCGATCTACGCCATCACGACCTACGAGCCGACCATCCTCGCCTCCCTCGGTCTCGACCACGGGGACAGCGCCTATCTGGGCGCCGTCGCCCTCCAGATCTTCTTCGTGCTCGGCTCGCTCTCCGGGATCCTCTTCGTCAACCGGGGGCGCAGAGCGCTGCTGCTCTGGTCCTTCGCGCTCGCCGCCGTGCCGCTGCTGGTGCTCTCGCTGCTGGCCGACCCCGGTCCGGCCGCCGTCCTCGTGCTCTTCGGGCTCTTCGGCCTCGCCTCCTTCTCCAGCCAGTGCCTCCAGGCGATCTATCCCTCCGAGCTGTTCCCCACCGGGATCCGCGCCACCGCCAACGGCTTCGCCACCGGCGCCAGCCGGATCGGCGCCGCCATCGGCACCTGGGGCGCCCCCGTCGTCCTCGGCCACTCCACCCGGCTGGCGATGTTCCTCGCGGCGCTGATCTGCGGCATCGGATGGCTCGCGTCCTACCTGCTGGCCCCCGAGACCAGCGGCCAGACCCTCGCCGAGTCCAGCGGCCCCGGGGCGGGGACCGGCGCCCGTACCGGCTCCGGTACCGGCTCCCGCGCCGCATCCGCCGACCGGACCGACCCGCACGTTACGGAGACCTCGTGACCCCGCACCCGCCGCCCCTCCCGCGGCCCGCACCGTCCTCGAAGGCCCCGCGGCCCTCGCAGCCTTCCCGGGCCCCGCACCGGAGGCCCGCGTCGGCGGTCGTCGTCGGCGGCGGCGTCATCGGCCTCTGCTGCGCCCACTACCTGAGCCTCGCCGGACTCGACGTCACCGTCCTGGAGCGGGACCGGCTCGGCAGCGGTGCCTCCCGGGGCAACGCGGGCGAGGTCTGCCCCGATCTGGTCGAGCCACTCGGCGCCCCCGGCGTGGCCGCCAAGGCGCTGATGGGGATGGCGCGCGCCGACAGCCCGCTCGCCGTCAGGCCCACCCCCCATCCGGAGCTGCTCGGCTTCCTGGCCCGCCTCGGACGGCACAGCACCAGGCACCACCACGCCCGGGGCGCGGCCGCCCTCGGAGCCCTGGCCAGGGACACCTTCGAGCTGTTCGAGGAACTGGAGGCGGCCGGGGTCGACGGGCGGGCGGACAAGGACGGCTATCTCTTCGCCTACCCGACCGCCCGGTCGGCGGCCCGCGCCCTGGAGGGCTTTCGGCAGCTCGGCGCCCCCGTGGCCGCCGGGGGGATCCTCGGCCCGGGGGCCCTCGCCGAACGGGAACCCGCGCTCGGCTCCGCGGCCCGCGCCGGATTCCTGGTGGAGCGGCAGTGGTCGCTCGACCCCTCGCTCTTCGTGGACGGGCTGGCCGGCCGGCTGCGCCGGGGCGGCGTCACCCTCGTGGAGGGCGCGCGCGTCACCGCCGTACGGCGCCGGGGCGCCCGTACCGAGGTGCGCACCAGCGCGGGGACGTACGGCGCCGACGTGACGGTGATCGCCGCCGGGGTGTGGTCGCGCGAACTGTGCCGGGGGCTCGGGGTCGACATCGACCTGTTGCCGGGCAAGGGGTACAGCTTCTCGGCGCCGGCCGCCCGGCTGCCCGCCCGGCTGATCCACCTCGGGGCGGCGAAGGCCGTCCTGACCCCGCTCGGCGACCGGCTGCGGGTCGCGGGCACGATGGAGTTCGACCGCGACCCGGACCGGTTCCGGCAGCGCCGGGTGGAAGCGATCGTCGCCGCGGTCCGCCCGTATCTGCGCGGAGTGGAGTGGGACCGGCGCGAGCAGGAGTGGATGGGGCCACGCCCGATGACCCCGGACGGGCTGCCGCTCATCGGGTGGCTGCCCGGCCGGCCGGGTGTGCTGCTCGCCACCGGGCACAACATGCTGGGCCTGATGCTTGCCCCGGCGACCGGCAGGCTGGTCGGCGCGCTGGTCACCGGTGGCGCGGGCGACGCGGCGGCGGGTGCGGCGGGCGACGGGACGGCCGCCGCCGTGGCCGCGGCCTTCGGCCCGGCACGTGGCGCGCGCCGCTACCGGGGGGCGCTCACGCGTCCTTGAGGGCCCGCTGGATCGTCCGCATGACCTCGTCCAGCGGCGCGTCCGTGCGCGCCACCGTCACCAGCACGTCCCCGGTGGCGCGCGCGGTGGTCGCGGCGGGCAGCGGGGCGCGGCCCATGGCCCGGCCCGCGCCGATACCGGTGCCGAAGGTGTCCCGGACGATCGCGAAGGCGTGGTCGAGTTGCCCCTCGACATCGCCCTCGCCGCCGGCCCGCAGCCAGCGGCGCAGCACATGGTTGTGCGCCGTGACGACGGCGGACGCGGCCACCTCGGCGAGCAGCGGGTCGTCGTTGCCGTCGGTGTGGTCGCGCTCGTCGAAGTGGCCCAGCAGATAGCGGGTGAACAGCCGTTCGTAGCGGGCCACCGAGGCGATCTCGCGCTCCCGGAGCGTGGGCACCTCCCGGGTCAGGCGGTAGCGCTCCACGGAGACCGCGGGGGAGGCCGCGTACATCCGCATGACCTCCTTGATGCCCCGGCAGACGGTGTCGAGGGGATGCTCGTGCGGCGGCGCGGCGTTCAGCACGGCCTCGGCCCGTACGAGGGTGTCGTCGTGGTCGGGGAAGATCGCCTCTTCCTTGGAGCGGAAGTGCCGGAAGAAGGTACGGCGTGCCACTCCCGCGGCGGCGGCGATCTCGTCGACGGTCGTCGCCTCGTACCCCTTCGTCGCGAACAGCTCCATCGCCGCCGCGGCCAGTTCGCGGCGCATCTTCAGCCGCTGGGCGGCGGCACGGGTGCCCGCCGCGCTCTCCGGGGCGTCGGACCTGGTGCTCGTACGGGGGGACTTGGCGGGCTGGGACATGAGGTGAACGTACTGCATCGGCGCAGGAGAGCGCGCCCGCGGGGGCGGACCGCCCGGTCCCGGAGCCTCCGGTTCCGGTCCGGACGGCTGGCCCGCGGCGGCGCCCCGCTCCGCGCCCGGGTCAGCGCCGCGCGTACGCACGGAAGCCGCGCCCCGACTTGCGGCCCAGGCAGCCCGCCGCCACGAGCCGCTCCAGCAGCGGCGCGGGGGCCAGGCCGGGGTCGCGGAACTCGCGGTGCAGGGCGCGTTCGATGGCGAGCGAGACATCCAGGCCGACCACGTCGAGCAGTTCGAAGGGGCCCATCGGATAGCCGCCGCCGAGCCGCATCGCGGCGTCGATGTCGTCGAGCGTCGCGTAGTGCTGCTCGACCATCTTGATCGCGTTGTTCAGATACGGGAAGAGCAGCGCGTTCACGATGAAACCGGCGCGGTCGCCGCACTCCACCGGGTGTTTGCGGACCGTGGCGGCCACCTCGCGGACGGTGGCGTGCGCCTCGTCGGAGGTGAGGACCGTACGGACCACCTCGACCAGCCGCATCGCCGGGGCCGGGTTGAAGAAGTGCATGCCGACGACGTCCGCCGGGCGGGTGGTGGCGCGGGCGCAGGCCACCACGGGGAGCGAGGAGGTCGTCGTGGCCAGCACCGCGCCGGGCCGGCAGACCTTGTCGAGCGTGCCGAAGAGCGACCGCTTGACCTCCAGGTCCTCGGCCACCGCCTCGACCGCGAGATCCACCGCGGCGAGCGCGTCGGGCGAATCGGCGGGCACGATCCGCGCCAGCGTGGCATCGCGGGCCCCGGCGCTGATCCTGCCCTTGGTGACGGAACGGCCGAGGGACTTCGCGATCCGGTCCCTGGCCGCCGCGGCCTTCTCCGGGCTCCGGGCGACGAGCACCACGTCGTACCCCGCCACGGCGAAGACCTCGGCGATCCCCGCCGCCATCGTGCCGGAGCCGACGACGCCGACGGAGCCGACCGGCCGGCCCGGGGCGCTGCCCGCGGCGGGGGAGGGCGTGAGGGCGTCCGGTACGGGGACGGCGCTGCCCGGCGCCTCGTACGTGTAGAAGCCACGCCCCGACTTCCGGCCGGTCAGCCCGGCGTCGCCGAGCTGCCTGAGTACCGGTGCCGGGGCGTGCAGCCGGTCCTGCGAGGCCGCGTACATCGCCTCCAGGACCGTACGGGCGGTGTCGATCCCGATCAGGTCGAGCAGCGCGAGCGGCCCCATCGGCAGCCCGCAGCCCAGCCGCATCGCCGCGTCGATGTCCTCGCGGGAGGCGTATCCGGCCTCGTACATCGCGGCGGCCTGGTTGAGATAGCCGAAGAGCAGCCCGTCCGCGACGAAGCCGGGCCGGTCGCCCACAGCGACGGGCTCCTTGCCCAGCTCGCGGGCGAGCGCGGTGACGGCCGCGACGGCCCGGTCCGCGGTGAGCACCGAGGAGACCACCTCGACCAGCTTCATCGCCGGGGCCGGGTTGAAGAAGTGCAGCCCCAGCACGCGTTCGGGCCGGGCGGAGTCGGCGGCGAGCCGGGTCACCGAGAGGGCGTTGGTGCCGGTGGCGAGGATGGTGGAGGGGGCGACGATGCCGTCCAGCTCGCGCAGCACCCGCAGCTTGGTCTCGTACGACTCGGGCACCACCTCGATCACCAGCGCGGCGTCGGCGGCGGCACGCAGGTCGGAGAAGGTACGGAACCGCGCGAGGACGGTCCGCCGCTCCGCCGAGCTGATCCGGCCGCGCTCGACGGCCCGCGCGGTGGACGCCTCCAGGGCCGCGACGGCCCGGCGGGCGGCGGCCTCGCTGATGTCGATGCCGATGACCTCGCGGCCCGCCCGGGCCAGGACCTCGGCGATACCGGTGCCCATCGTGCCGAGACCGACGACGGCGACGGGGGAGAGAGGGATGTCCATCAGGGGACTCCAGGGGAGAGTGACGACTGGAAGGGTGCGCGGGGCGCGAGGGGAAGGGCGCGTGAGGCGCGACGGGAAGGGCGCGTGAGGCCGGTGTAAGGGGCACGGGCCCGGAACACGGAACACCCGGCGCGCGGAAGCACGGCACGGAAAGCGCGGTGGAACGAGCGCGGTGCAACGACGGCGGGCCCTGTCCCGTGGCCGTGCCGTACGGTGCGGTGCCGAACCGACAGCACCGGCGACCACACTCACGAACGGCTGCGTCACCAGGCCCTCGTGAGTGGCGGAGGTCATCCGCTCATTTGAGGTTAACCCACGGGTAACGAGCGCGCCAGGGCTGGGCCGCTGTGCGCTCGGTCACCCGGCCGGCGCGCGGGGCGAGCGGGTGTCAAGAGTGGCCGGTCGGACGGTAGTTGCCGCTGGTGGGCACCGATATCCTGGCCCCATGGACGAGGACTTCCGCTCGCTCGCCGACCGGACCAGGGACGAGTCCGGGGACTCCGGCGCGTACCGGCGGCTGATCCGCACCGACGACCGGGAAACGCTCGCCGACGTCCTCGTCCAGCACGGACAGCCCCTGTGGGCGCGGGAGATCGCCGCCTTCCGGCTCGGCTGCGCGGGGGACCGGCGGGCCTTCGAGGCGCTGGTGCTCCTCCTCAACCACCGCGATCCGGAGCGGTGCGTCTCCGCCTCGTACGCCCTGGCCCGGCTCGGTGACCCGCGCACCTCCCGGGCCGCCGCCGCGCTCGCCACCAACGGACTCCGGACGGCCTACGCGCTCCACCCCGTGCGGCTGCTCACCGAGTTACGGGCACCCGAGTCCGTACCGGCACTGATCACCACCCTGCAACGCCTGCTGGCGCCGGACGAGCCGCACTGGCGGGTCGCACTCGCCTGCGTCGAGGGCCTCGGCCACCTCGGCGACGCCCGCGCCCGCCCCGTCCTGACCGCGGCGAGGGACCACCCCCGCCTGACGACGGCGGCCGGCGAGGCACTCGCGCGCGTCCCCCGCGCCTGACCCCCTCGATCGCGGCGGCATCAGGAATCCGCTTCCGGCCTCGCGGAGAGGCGAACCTCGGCACGGGCGCCCACCTCCCGCCCACCTCCCGGCCGCTGGTCAGCCTGTCGGCGGTCGGCTCAGGTGGGTTCCGGGGGTGTGTCCGAAGGTGCGGCGGAAGACGTCGATGAACGCGCTGGCGGACGACCAGCCGCACAGATGCGCCACGGTGGTGACCGGGGTGTTCTCGGCCAGCAGCACCAGGGCGTGGTAGAGGCGCAGTTGTGTGCGCCACTGCGGGAAGGTCATGCCGAGGTCGGCCTTGAAGAGGCGGGAGAGTGTGCGGTCGCTGGCGCCGGCCTCCCGGCCGAGGGCGGCCAGGGTGCGGTCGTCGGCCGGGTTCGTGCGCAGGATCCCGCAGACGGTCTTCAGCAGCGGGGCGGTCGGGGTGGGCAGGTGCAGGGGCTGCTGGGGTGAGGCTCGCAGCTGGTCGAGCAGTACGGCCCGCATCCGGCCGCGTTCGGGACTGTCGTCCTGCGGGGCCCGCGTGTAGGCGAGGATCAGTTCTCGCAGGAGTGGGCCGACCGCCAGGACGGTCGGCCGGTCCAGGCCGGGTGGGTGGTCGCCGGCGGGCAGCCCGACGAGGTGGAGTTCGAGTTCGCCGTGCGCCTGGTGGGCGTGGACGGTGCCGGCCGGTACCCAGATGGCGCGGGTGGCGGGCGCGATCCATGAGCCCGTGCTGGTCGTCACGGCCAGCACTCCACGGCCCGCGTAGACGATCTGGTGGTCGTCGTGCCGGTGGGCGTCGATCGCTGCTCCGGGGGCCAGCCGCTGGGTGCGGGTGGGCGCGACGGGCTCGTGGCGGATTTCTGTCATTGACCGGCAGATTACCGGAAGCGCGACACGTCTTCCGGCGACGAGCACCGGTAACGACACGGCGGATTTCCGTTATTGGTTGGCTTTTTATCGGAAGCGGGACACCATGCCCGGCCATGAGCATGGTGAGGTGTCAAGGAACAGATCGATCACTCTGCTGTCGGTCGGCCATGCCTGTGTGGACATCTACCAGGGCGCGGTCGCCTCCCTCGTCCCCTTCTTCATCGCCGAGCGCGCCTACAGCTACGCCGCGGTCTCGGGCATCGTGCTCGCCGCGTCCCTGCTCTCCTCGGTGGCCCAGCCGGTGTTCGGCCTGCTCACCGACCGCTGGGCGATGCCCTGGATCCTGCCCGTGAGCACCGTCCTGGGCGGAGTGGGGATCGCCCTGAGCGGCCTGAGCGGCTCGTACCCCCTGACCCTGGTGTTCGTGGCCGTGTCCGGCGTCGGGGTCGCCGCCTACCATCCGGAGTCCGCCCGCGTCGCCCGCCTTGTCAGCGCGGGCAGCCACAGCGCGATGGGCTGGTTCTCCGTAGGCGGCAGCATCGGTTTCGCCGCCGCGCCGCTCATGGTCACCGCCGCCGTCTCCTCCGGCGGACTGCGCCTCACGCCCCTGCTGGTGCTGCCCGCCCTCGCCGGCAGCGCGCTGTGCCTGCCCGTTCTGCGCACGCTGGGGAAGACCGGACGCGGCGGTGCCGGCAGCGCGACCGCGACGGGCGCCGACGACAAGGCGTCGTTCGTGAAGCTGTCGCTGGCCGTGGTCTTCCGGTCGATCGTCTTCGTCGGCCTGAGCACGTTCCTCTCGCTCTACGCCCAGCAGCGCACCGGAGGCGGCACGGCGGCGGGCACCGCGGCGCTGTTCGTCCTGTACGCCGGCGGCGCGGTGGGCTCCGTGCTGGGCGGCAGCCTGGCCAACCGCTGGGACCGGGTCACGGTCGCCCGCTGGTCCTACCTGCTCACGATCGTCGCCGTCGCGGGAACCGTATTCGTCCCCGGCCCGGCGTTCTACGTGTTCGTGGCGCTGACCTCCGCCGGCCTGTATGTCCCCTTCTCCCTGCATGTCACCCTCGGACAGGACTACTTGCCCAACCGTGTCGGCACCGCCAGCGGAGTCACACTCGGACTGACCGTCAGCATCGGCGGCCTGGTGAGCCCCCTCATCGGCAGCATCGCCGACGCCACCTCCCTGCGCACCGCCCTGGCACCACTGATCCTGATGCCCGTACTGAGCTGGCTGCTGTTCCGCACCCTGCCCGAACCCACTGCCCCGAAGCTTGGTGCGCCTTGGGTAAAAAACTTGCGGACCGCTGTCGATCCGGCCACGTCCCGTTCGACGTCATAGTGTGCGGCGCCTCGCCACACGATGACGCGACAGGACCTGAGGAGGAAACACGTGGATCAACTACTGAGAGTGATGAACTTCAACGTCTCGAGTGACGGAATCGCAGCCGGGGAGGCCCAGAGTTTCGAGCGGCCGTTCGGCTTCGACCGTCCCGAGAGGCTGTTCGCCTGGGCCGGAGCCACGGCGAGCTGGCCCATGCGCACGGATTCCGGCGGGAGCCGGGGCCTGGACGACTACTTCACGCGGGACTTCGCACGCAACATCGGTGCCGAGATCATGGGCCGCAACAAGTTCGGACCCCAGCGCGGGCCCTGGCAGGACCACGAGTGGCGCGGCTGGTGGGGGGAGGAGCCCCCGTTCCGCACGCCGGTGTTCGTCATGACCCACCACGAGCGTCCGTCGTTCACGCTCTCCGACACCACGTTCCATTTCGTCGACGACGGCCCGGCCACGGTCCTCGAACGGGCGCGGGAAGCGGCGCAGGGCAAGGATGTCCGACTCGGTGGCGGGTTCACCACCATCCGGCAGTTCCTCGATGCCGGCCTCGTCGACACCCTGCATGTGGCGGTCTCGCCGGTAGAGCTCGGCTCCGGACTACGGCTGTGGGAGTCCCCTGATGAGCTGCTCGACCGGTTCCACCTGGAGGTCGTGCCCAGCCCGAGCGGCGTGACGCACCACCTGTTCGGGCGAAGGTGACGCCAGGGCACATTCGGGGCGGCTGAAAAGGCCGGCCGGGCACTCTACGACGACCAGCCGTTCAGCTGATTCGCCCTGGTCAAGGGTTCAAGGACGGGTTCTCACGTGACGAGGGAGAGGCGGAGGCGGGCTAGGCGGCTGACTCGACGTCTTCCTCCCCGCGTGACCGAATAAGCCAGCAGGATCGGTGACAGCATTCTCACCGGCACCCCGACTTGGGCGCGTTCGGTCGACGCGGGTCCAGGAGATCACGCGGCGATCGGAAGAGGCGCAGAAGGAGTTCGGCCTGCTCGGGCAGTTTGCGGTCGATGGTGTCCCGCTCACCCCGATGTCTCCTCCTGAGTGAAGGCGAGAAAATCAGTCACCGGTGACCTTGTGGACCGCAAACTTCCCTCATCAGCCTGATCATGGGATGCATGGTCATGTCGTGGAATTCTTCGCCGAAGGGCATTCATGTGGATGCCGACGTGTCGACCCGCGTGAGACGGTCTGCCCTGGGGGCTATCGCGGGTATTTCATCCATTTTATCCCTTAATGTGCTTTCTGCTGTGCTGGAGCGAGGAACGAGCGTGGCGGTGGCCCTGGGGGTCGTTGTCCTGCTGGCTGTACTCCTCGGATTGCAGACTCTCCACTGTTTCCGGGCGCTACGCGCGTCACCCGGCACGTTGTCCGTTGTTCCGCTCCTGATCCAGTCTATTTTGACCTTCGCCCCGCTTCCGGTCATGCGTGCCGAATGGGCAGGAATTTCAGGGCTGCTCGTCGGGGCATTCCTCGTTGCGTTGAATGGTAGGTATTCCTGGATCCTCGCCGGTGCGGTCGGTGTGGTTCAGGCATCTGCGGCGGTCCCGTTCCCGAGCGAGATGCACATCTCCTTCCTTTCGCTCCTTATTACCTTCTCGACCGGCTTGGCCGTATTCGGAGTGATGCGCCTGGCGCGGCTCGCCGACCGCCTTCACGCGGCGCGCCAGGAGGACGCTCAGATCGCTGTCATCAACGAGCGTCTGCGTTTCGCCCGGGACCTCCACGACCTGGTCGGTTACAGCCTGTCGACCGCCGCCACAAAGTCCGAGCTGGCCTATCGGCTGATTGAACGGAGTCCGGCCGGCGCCCGCGTCGAACTCTCCCAGGCCATCGAGATGATTCGGGGCACGCATGCGGAGATGAGGAAGGTCGCCCATGATCACCATCACCTGTCGCTGGAGAGGGAACTCGAGTCCGCACAGTCTGTACTCGAAGCCGCGGGCATAGAGTCACGGTTCTCATTTATCGGTGTCGATTTTACGCATCATTCCAGCAGCGTTCTCGCGGCTGTTCTCAGGGAGGGCATAAGTAATGTTCTGAAGCATAGTGCCGCGAGTTACTGCGTTGTGCGACTCTTTCATCGAAATGCCTCCGTGCGGCTGGTCATCATCAATGACGGTCCGACCCTCGGCGTGAATGGCGGCGTGATCTCCAACGGTGTGGGACTGCGCAGTCTGTCCGAGCGCGTGGTAGCACTCCGGGGAAGCTTGGACGTCTCCCGCCGAGGATCGGAAGACCGTCAAGAATTCATGCTCGAAGCAGTGGTGCCCGACATCCCGGACCGCTTTCCCCGCATCGTTCGCCAGGACAGAGCGGCGGTTTCGGGCAGGAGCCGGCTGATTGCGTGGACGACCTCAGATCCAGCCCTCCCGCACCGAGATCCGGATGGCGTCGACCCGGTTCCTGGCGCCTGACTTGGCGACGACGGCCGAGAGGTAGTTCCGGACCGTGCTGAGCTCCAGGCGGAGCCGTTCGGCGATCTCCTGAGCGGGGGAACCCTGGGCAGCGAGGCGGAGTATCTCCGCCTCGCGTCTGGTGAAGGGACTGGCTCCGCCCTTCAGCGCGGCGGCGGCCAGTTCCACGTCGATGACGCGCTCGCCCTCCGAGATCCGCCGGATCGCGGTGACCAGTTGGTCGAGCGGGGCGTCCTTCAGCAGGAATCCAGCTGCCTCCACCTCCATGGCGCGGCGGATGTTTCCGGGGCGTGCGAGACCGGTGACAACGAGGATTCGGCAGCGCGGGAGCACTCGACGTAACTGGGCAGCCGCAGTGATCCCGTCCATTCCCGGCAGATCGATGTCGATGAGGGCGACGTCCGGGGCGGTGTCCAGGGCCGTTTCCACGATCTCGTCGCCACGGTCGAGTTCCGCCACGACCTCGATGCCGTCCTCCAGACGTAGAACACTCACCAGTGCTTCCCGTAACAGGTGCATGTCCTCTGCCACCAGCACCCGGATCATGAACGTCCCCTCCGTCTCGCGTACCTGTCGTCGGCACGCCGGAACCGTTGGACAGAAGGTCCGGCTTCCGTGCCGCAGGAGTACTACCCCGTGGCCGTCCTTGCTCAATCCGGCGCCCGTGTCGCCTGCACCGCCCGTACACGCAGCACCAGGCCTCCCGGGAGCAGTACACCCAACAGGCCCAACGCCGCACAGGAGAAGACCATTTGGGCCAGTGGACCCCACGGCATGACGGAACCGAGGTCCACGTCGTAGGGAACGAGGCGCCGGGACAGCACCGACAGGAATACGCCGACCACGGCACCGGCGACGACGACTCCGCCGGCGACGACCGCCACCGACTCCCACATGAGCATGCGCAGCAACTGAGCCGTGGTGGCGCCGGTCAGTCGCAGTACGGCGAATTCCCGACGGCGCTGCCTTGTCGCCAGGAGCAGCGTGTTGAGGATTCCCACGCCGGAGAAGACGATCAGCGGGGCCATCAGCACCCGCGTTCCCACCTCGTTGCGGCGCTGTTGTTCACGGAGGGCGGCATCTCCGTCGGCGTCCGTCCCCGCTGTCCGTACTGCCGGGGCGCCTGCCACCTGTGCCGGCGTGGACACTGCCACCGTGGACGGAGCAGCCTCACGGAGCGAGGCTGGAGCAGCCGGAGCCGGAGCCAGCGCTGCCGCGTGCGCGCTCGGGACGGCCGAATTCCGGATCACTGCGTCCGAGGCCGCTCCGCTGCACAGGAGCGCCGCGCCGAGCCCCATCGCGATGAGGAGTGGTCCGGTCATGGCAGCCACCCGCCGTACGGCGCTCGTGCTGGTGACGGCCGCCAGGTGCCCCGAGTAGCGGGAGAGGAGGCGTCCCGGCAGAGCCACCAGTGAGATCAGCGGGCGTACCATGAGCGGAACCAGCAACCAGGCCGACAGGAGCAGCAGCAGGCACAGAGCCATGGCGCCGCTGACGGCCTCACCCGCGCCGGTCCGGTGCTCGTAGCGCTGCCAGGCGGCGCCTGCCAGAGCCAGGGTGCACACGGCTGTCAGCGCACGGCCGGTCGGCATGACCCGGCGCTCGGCTTCCGCGGTACGCAGTCCGGTGAGCGGAGGCGTGCGCGTGGGTCCGTAAACTGCGGCGAGCGCTGCGAACACCGCCACCGCGGAGGTGCTCAGCACACCAATGCCCACGGCTTGCGGGGAGAACCCCGCCTCCGGACCAGGTGGGAAGACCTGATTGCGGATGAGCCAGCGCAGGGCGGGTCCGGCGGTCACGCTGCCGACGGCGGCACCGGCAGCACTGCCCGCCAGCGCGATCATCAGCGTCTCCGCGATGATCTCGGCGCGGATCTGGGTCGCCGTCGTCCCGATCGTTCGCAGTACGCCGATCTCACGTCGGCGCTGCTGGACCACGAGCGACAGGGTGTTCGCGATCAGCAGCAGGGCCGCCAGACCGGAGGTGCCGCCGATCAGGCCCGTCAGCGACTCCGCGGACCGTTCCGGTCCGTGACCGAGCCCTGCCCGGTGGACGCGGTCGACGATCGTGGCGAGCGCCGTGAACAGAGCGGACGCCATGACCGTCACCACGAGCGAACCCGCGTACTGCCCGAGGCGCGCGCGGCAGGAGCTGAGGACGAAGGAGAACACCGGTCAGCCCTCCAGCGCGACGAGCCGGCTCGCGATCGTGCCCGGCGTGACGTTGGTGCCCGTCAGCTGTTCCACCAGCCGCCCGTCCGCGAGTACGAGTACGTCGTCCGCCCAGGCCGCGGCCTGCGGATCGTGGGTCACCATGACGACGGTGGTGCCCAGTCCGTCAACGGCGTCCCGCAGCAGAGCCAGGACATCGCGGCCGGAGGCCCGGTCCAGGGCACCTGTCGGTTCGTCGGCGAAGACGACCTCGGGCCGACTGACGAGTGCGCGGGCTACCGCGACCCGCTGCTGCTGTCCGCCCGACAATTCCGCCGGCCGGTGCCTGCGACGGTCGGCGAGACCGACACGGGAGAGCAGGTCGTCCAGCTGGGCAGTGTCGGGACGGCGCCCGGCCAGCCTGACCGGCAGGGCCACGTTGTCGGCGACGTTCAGGGCCGGTACGAGGTTGAACTCCTGGAAGACGAAACCGATGTGCTTGCGCCGCAGCAGGGTGAGTCGCCGTTCGGACCAGCCCGAGATGTCCCGGTCGTTGAAGAGGACGCGGCCGGAGGTGGGAGGCTCCAACCCCGCAGCGCAGTGCATGAGGGTGGATTTGCCCGAACCCGACGGTCCCATGACGGCTGTGAAGGTGCCGGGCAGGAAGTCATGACTGACCTCGTGCAGCGCGGTGACCGCACTTGCCCCCCGGCCGTGCACCTTGGACAGCGAACACAGTCGGACGGCGTGCCGTGGGCGGGTAAAATCGCGAGGCGCGGGGGTGGGCTGCGGCTTCAGCATGTGTCAAGTCAACGCTCTCCAGAGGGCGTTGTCGGTAGAGGACGGTCGACACAGGGGTATGGCAGGCTCTACCCCGTGCCGTGAGATCGAGGGTGGGAGTGGCACGCGAAACGAGCCGCGAACGGCTGCGGCAGGCATCGGCGCAGACGCTCCGGGCGGCCTTGTACCTGGCCACCGGCCTGCCGACCGGTCTGACCTGGCTCGTCGTCAGCGCCGTTCTGCTGGCGTGCGGATTGGCGACGCTGCCTCTGCTCGTCGGGGTGGTTCCACTCTGCGCGGTGTTGCTCTCGGGAATACCCTTGGCGGCCGCCGAACGTGTCCGGCTGCGTCTGTTCACCGGGAAGCCGGACCGGGCCGGCGGCGCGTACGGCGGCTTCACCAGGGGGGCCGGCGGATTTACGGGCCCCGCGAACGGCAGAAGCGCGAGCCCCGCGCCTATCCGTACCACCGGCGGACCCGTGGCCTGGGCGCGGCAGCGGCTGACCGAACGGGCGACGTGGTTCGAGTTCGGCTACGCCGCGATGCACAGCGCTCTGTCGATCGCGGAGTTCCTGTTCGTCCTCGGTGCCGTGACGATCTGCGGTGCCCTGCTGACAGCTCCCGTGCTGCGACGGCTCACCCCGGACGGGGATATGCGAGTGGCGGTGTTCCGGGCGGACACGGACCTGCAGGCCCTCGTCCTGGTGGTGTGCGGCGTGGTGGCCCTGGTCCTGGCGCACTTCGCCCTCACCCGGTACGCCGTCCTCAGAGCCGGGGCGACCGCATACCTGCTGGATCGGCGAACCGGGCGGCACGGAGCCGACGAGGACCAGTACATCGGGCAACTCGTACGCTCCAGGGCAAGGATCATGGACGCGTACGACGCCGAACGCCGGCGCATCGAGCGAGACCTCCACGACGGGGCGCAGCAGCGGCTCACAGGGCTCATCATGACGCTGGGCCTGGTACGACTGGCGGTCACCGACAGCGGTGCGGAGGCGCGGGAACTGGTGGAGCGCGCCCACGAACAGGCCCGGGTGACCCTGACCGAACTCCGGGAACTCGTGCACGGGATTTTTCCGGCGGTGCTCACGGACCGGGGCCTGCCCGCCGCGCTCAGCTCTCTCGCGGAGGACTCCCCACTTCCGGTGACGGCCGAGGTCGCGCTGGGGGAACGGCCTCCGCAGGCCGTGGAGGCGGCCACGTATTTCGTGGCCTGCGAGGCACTCGCCAATGTGGCGAAGCACAGCGGAGCCACCGAGGCCCGGCTCTCGCTGCGCCGGATCGGTCTCCGGCTGGTGCTGGAGGTGTACGACAACGGGCGCGGCGGCGCGGACGCCGAGGACGGCAGCGGCCTGCTGGGGCTCGCGGACCGGGTGGCGGCCCTCGACGGCACCGTTCATCTGTCGAGCCCGGTGGGTGGGCCGACCTTGTTACACGTGGAGATACCGTGCGCATTGTGATCGCTGAGGACTCCGCCCTGCTGCGGGAAGGGCTGGTGCAGATCCTCGGGAAGTTCGGCCACCAGGTCGTGGCGGCGGTGGACAACGCTCCGTCTCTTCTCGCCGCGGTGCGCGAGCACGCACCGGAACTCGCCGTGGTCGACGTCCGATTACCGCCCGGTTTCCGCGACGAAGGGCTGCGGGCTGCGGTGGCCCTGCGGCAGGAGCACGCGGGCCTCGGTGTGCTGGTGCTCTCGCAGTACCTGGAGGCGGAGTACGCGTCCGAGTTGCTCGGGGCCTCCGAGGCGGGGGACGGCGGCTCGGGAGTGGGCTATCTGCTCAAGGACCGGGTCGGGGACGTACTGGACTTCGTCGGTCAGGCGCAGCGGGTCGCGGACGGTGACACCGTGATCGATCCGGAGATCGTCCGGAGGCTGCTGGGCAGCCGCCGGGGGCGCACGTCGGTGCGGAAACTGACTCCGCGTGAGATGGAGGTGCTCGCCCTGATGGCCGAGGGGCGTTCCAACTCGGCCATCGCACAGTTGATGTCGGTCAGCCAAGCCGCCGTGTCGAAGCACATCGGGAACATTTTCGACAAGCTGGGGCTCCACTCCCGCGACGCCGACCACCGGCGGGTGCTGGCTGTTCTGGCCTACCTACGGCGCTGACCGCCCTGATGCCGGGATCAGGAGGGCCGGGCGGTGACCGGCGCGGTCGACACGGAGGGCCGGGACTCGTCGAACTGCGTGCGGTACAGCGACGCGTACATGCCCCCGGTCGCCAGCAGTTCCCCATGGGTGCCGCTCTCCACCACCTCGCCGTCCCGCAGGACGACGATCAGATCGGCCCCGCGAACGGTGGACAACCGGTGTGCCACCACCAGTGCAGTGCGGCCCGCCATCGCCCGGACCAGGGCCTGCTGTACCTGGGCCTCCGACTCGGAGTCCAGGTGCGCGGTCGCCTCGTCCAGTACCACGATGCGTGGGTTCTTCAGCAGCAGACGGGCGATGGCGAATCGCTGCCGCTCGCCTCCCGACAGGTGATGGCCGCCGTCTCCGACCATGGTGTCCAGACCGTGGGGCAGCCGCCGCACGGTGTCCCACACCATCGCCTCGCGGCAGGCAGCCTCGCACTCCTCGTCCGTGGCGGCGGGGCGGGCGTACGTCAGGTTGGCGCGCAGCGTGTCGTGGAAGAAGTGGCCTTCCTGGGAGACGACGCCGACAGCCGTCCGCAACGACTCCTGGGTGATCCGACGTACGTCGTGGCCGCCGACCCGAACGACTCCGCCGGTGGGGTCGTGAAGCCGGCAGACCAGATTGACCAGGGTCGACTTGCCCGCGCCGGAAGGGCCGACCACGGCCACCGTCGAGCCGGCCTCGACACGAATGCTGACGTCACGAAGGACATCACGCTCCCCGGCCCCCTCGCCGGCGCGGCGACTCGCGGCGTCCTCGGCGGTGGCCTCCCTCGAGGTGAGGGGAACGGCGGCCGTACGGTGGCGCAGGCTCACCCGATCGAGCTGAATCGATGCGGCGTCCGCCGGAAGTTCCTCGGCCCCTGGTGCGTCGGCCACCATGGGGACGAGGTCCAGCACCTCGAAGACCCGCTCGAAGCTCACCACGGCGGCGGTGACCTCTGCCTTGGCCTGTGACAGCGAGGTGATCGGCCCGTACAGGCGGGCAAGGAGTGTCACCATGGCCATCATGGTGCCCACGGTGATCCGACCGTCCACGGCGAGGAAACCACCGGTGAGGTAGACCGCGGCGGTCGCCATAGTCGCGAGCCAGGAGACGGTGAGCCCGAGCAGTGAGTTGGCGACGACAAGGCGGATCCCGGTGTCACGCAGCCGGGACCCGCGGCTGCCGAAGGCCTCGTTCTCTTCGGCGGCCCGACCGTAGAGCTTGGCCAGCATCGCTCCCCGCGCGTGGAACCGTTCGGTCATGAAGGACGCGAGCTCCGCGTTGTCGTCCAGCTGACGCCGGTTGAGATCGCGCAGGCGGCGGTCGAGGAAGCGGGCGGGCAGCAGACAAGCGGGGACGAGGACCGCCGCGAGCAGCGTGATCTGCCAGGAGAGCAGGGCCATGGTGACCGTGACGGCGACGACGGCCACCAGGTTGGACAGCAGATTCGCGGCCGTCCCCGTGAGGGCGCGCTGGGCGCCCTGTACATCATTGTCCAGCCGCGCCACGAGGGCTCCGGTACGCATCCGGGTGAAGAAGGACAGCGGCATGCGCTGCACATGGGCGAAGGCGTGGCGGCGCAGTTCGAGAGTGATTCCCTCGCCGATTCCGGCGGCCAGCCGACGCTGGGCCAGGGTCACCCCTACGGCCACGGTGGCAAGTAGCGCCACCTCCAGCACCAGGATGGTGATCCGGTCCCGGTCGCCCTTCAGTACCCCTTCGTCGACGATGCGCCGGGTGAGCAGCGCGGGGAACACGATCAGCGCGGACTCGACCACGATCAAGGCCAGAAAGGCCGTCAGGTGCCCCCGAAAGGGCGTGGCGATCTGTGCGATCCGCCGCCAGGTACCGGGCATGTACGCCACTCCCACCTCGGAATCAGGTCCGTCGGCGGACCTGCCGGTCCCCGTCATGAAAGCCTCCGTGTTGTCCCACATGCTGGTTCCGAACGGTGGTGCGGGGCGGCCGAGGCCGCCCCGCACCGGTTACTGCCGGCCGCCCGGTCCATCGTCAACTGGTCGGCTCGGCAGACTCGTTCAGCAGAAGATGCTGATGCTGCTGGTGTCGTTGCAGTGGTTGCTCTGGGTACTGGCCAGGGCGTCGGCCTCCTCCTGAGGAAGCTCCAGAGCCTGAAGATCGAGGACGTTCGTCATGAGGTGCTCCTTCGGTTCGGTACGGACCACAGCGGTCCCGTACGAGTGAGATGGAACTCCGTCAGACCGCCTCAGCGGTCGGCCGGAGGAATGGGAGGAAACCCACGGAGCCGCTCAGCACACTCTTGAGGCCGAGCAGGATCCCCGCGTTTCCAGTGGCGTGGTCCATGGAGATGCGCATGAGCTGGAAGCCCGGGAAGACGGATTCGCCGCGCAGTCCGAGGAGGTGCCAGGAGAGGCGGCCGAGATGGCGGCGTACCTGGGTCGCGGCCACCGGGTCCGCCGGGTCGGCGATGTGGTGCAGCACGGCCAGTTGTCCGACCCGGCCGGTCCACAGGGCGGGCAGGGCGAAGAACTCGGAGGCGCACGCGTTCCTCGCAGCCTCCATCGAATCCGCCAGCCGCGCGTCCTCGCGGTGTGTCAGCAGTTCCGCGCAGATCAGCGCGATCCCCGAGGAGCCGCCTTCCAGATACGGGTTGAGACGCCAGCCTTCGTCCACGTTCAGGGTGCGGAAACTGGACACCCGGCACCGGTCGAGGTCGAGGTGAGCGGCCCGGACCGCAGCGTCGAGCCAGGCTGGATCCCTGGTCGCCTCGTAGGTGCGCAGCAGGAACAGGGCCGGCCCCGACCAGCCGTGCATCAGGCCCGCAGGGCCGGTCGGAGCCCGAACCGGGCCGAGTTCGCCGGGCATGGACGTAGAGGCTGCGGAAAAGCTCCCGTGGGCCACGGTCCCGGCGACCCGCTCCGCGAGCCCCAGGGAGCGCGCCCGTAAGGATCCATCGCCGGTGACCTCGGCGAAATGCGCCAGGTTGAGGCCGATTCCGGAGAGGCCACTGAAGAGATTCGGATTGTGCAACCGGTCGACAGCCCTGTCCGCGTGTTCCAGGAGCCGCAGCGCCTCCTTGCGACGGCCGAGCCGATCCAGCACATGGGCCACCCCGTGGCCACCGTCGAAGAAGCCGGGATGAACGGAGCCTCCCCGGTCGACCGCGCCCAGTAGCCACTCGGCCGACCCGTCGGGGACCTCGTAGCCGCACTCGGCGAGCGCGTGGAGGACCCCCGACGCGCCGAATGCGAAGCTCTCGCCAGCGTGGGAGAACTGGCGCACGTCACCCGGGAACAGTCTGTCCAGCCGGTCGGGGGTCGCACTGTCCGTGATAGCCGAGGCCAGCGAGTCCATGAGCGCCGGCCAGTCGGTGTCCTCGCCGTCCGTGCCCTCCACCCGCACCCTCGGACGGCCGACCCCAGCCCGCACCGCCTTGGTCTCGGGCGGTGAATCCCCCATGGCCTCCCGGATCGAGGACAGGTACGAGTCGGGGATCGGGAAGTTCTCCCGCGCGGCGGCCATCAGGTCGTGCGCCTTCGCCTGGTCGAGGCAGAGGATCGCCACCAGAGGCATGAAGAGCCACAGCCGGAGCACCCCCAGGGCGAACTTGTCGATCCCGGCGCCGCGCATTTCGGGCGGCGCCGCGAAGCCCGGTGCGGCGAGCGCTTGCCGGAAACCCGCGGGATCGTCCGACGATGTCTCGAAGTCGATGAGTACGGCCCGGCCGTCCTTGAGCAGCAGCACGTTGTTCGGGTGTACGTCCCCGTACACCACGCCGCGCGCGTGGACCGCGTCAAGGATGGACTCGACCTGCTCACACACCTGTATGGCCCAGGCGGTGTACGCCGTCTTTTCCTCCGCCGAGGGAGCCGCGCCGAGCAGGGGATACGTCTGCGCCTCCTTGGCGCTCAGCCGCTCGGCGTCGAAGTGTTCGATGGCGAGGAAGTGGTGGTCAGAGGCAGTGAAGTGCTCGTAGAGTCGCGGAATTCCACGTACCCCGGTCAGCTTGCGCAGGATGTCCCGCTCCCGCAGGAGCCGCGCCACCGCGTCCGATCCGGCAGCGTCCAGGGCGGCATGCGGCCGGGCCTCCTTCAGTACCACCTGAAGGCCGTCCCGTAAGCGCCTGGCCAGGTAGATTCCGCCCCCGTTGGAGAAGTGCAGGGGCTTTTCCACCCGGTAGGGGAAAGGGATCGCCGTCCCTGACGGAGTGGTCCGCTCGGCGATGGATTTGCGAAGGATCTCCGGCGGGGTCACCCCATCCGGCACCTCGAACACCGGCTTGCGCAGGTCGGGGACGAGATCCCCGTCCACAGCCAGCATCGCTGGCACGACCACACCGCTCTCCAGGAGGAGTTCCCGTTTGCGGAAGCCTCCGTAGCGCACGTAGAGGGGACCTGATCCGTAACGGGCGTCGCTGAGGATGTACGGGCCCGACTCGCCCTGGAGCCGGGAGGAGAGCTCGGTGAGAATGTCGCTCAGTTCCTGCTCGTTCCGCGGATAGATGGTCACGAGTTTCCCGCTGGATCCGCGTGCCGCGTATTTTGCGTTCTGTCCCAGGAAAGCGCGGCGGCTCGGCAGGAATTTGAACGCGTACCGACGTGGGACGCAGAAATTCCAGACGGTCTCGATAACGCGCTCCGCGTTCTCCGCGGTTCCCGATGAATGAACTTTCCAGCCCTGGTCGACCATGTCCTCGCCTCTGGGGTGCAACTCCAGCCAGAGGTCCCCGCGGTGGCTGTGCCAGCCGTCCGGCACCGTCCGCCTGGCCGCGGTGTAGTCACCTCCCTCCGCCACACCGTCGGGCCCCCCGAACCTGCCGGGTGCCTCGAAGAACACCGGGTCGGCCATACAGTAGGTCTCATAACGCTTGTCCACCGAATTCCCCCTTCGAAGCATGATCGGCGTGTTCCGATGTTGTTGAAGCTCGCGCTCTCCATGGCTCGTCGAGCACCTGGCCAATCATCGCGGGGCGGCGGCAAGGGTGAAAGAGAGGGCCTCCTGAATCGCCTGGTAAGAACTCCCAGTTGATTGTGGGATTCGGTACTGGCGACGGGTGTTCAGTGGGGGCCGTCGGGAGGGCGGCGTGTCCGTCTCCTCCTGCCCGAAGGTTCTGCCTGCGGACAGGAGGGATTCGCCTGTGGCGAAGCGGACTTCGACCGTCGTGGTGGCCGATGTCCGGCGCGATCCGGGCCGCCGCCGCGACGCGTTCTCCGCTCCAGAGTGGCCCGCGCTGTCACAGCAGGGTGAGTTGGGTCCCGCCGGGTTCCTGGGGCGGCGGCGTCGCGGGGGTTGTGCGGATTCGGCGGGCCGTGCCGCTGCTTGCGGGGCCGATGCCGAACTCGTCGGCCAGTTCGTGTACTTGGCGGGTGATGCGCCGCTGGTACCACTTCGGGGCGTACGACCCGTCCGCGTACAGCCGTTCGTACCGGGCCACCAGATGCGGGTGGTGCTGCCCCAGCCACGCCATGAACCACTCGCGCGCGCCCGGCCGCAGATGCAGTACGAGCGGGGTCACGGAGGCGGCGCCGGCCGTGGCGATCGCCCGGACCGTCTCCCTGAGCTGTTCGGGGCTGTCGCCGAGGAAGGGGATGACCGGGGCCATCAGCACCCCGCAGCCGATGCCCTGGCCGGTCAGTGTCCGTACGACGTCGAGGCGGCGCTCGGGGGAGGGCGTGCCGGGTTCGACCGTGCGCCACAGCTCCTGGTCGAGGAAGCCGACCGACACCGAGATGCCGACGTCGGTGACGGCGGCGGCCTCGCGCAGCAGATCGAGATCGCGGAGGATCAGCGTCCCCTTGGTGAGGATGGAGAACGGGTTGGCGTGGTCGCGCAGCGCCGCGATGATCCCCGGCATCAGCCGGTAACGGCCTTCGGCCCGCTGGTAGCAGTCGACGTTCGTGCCCATCGCGATGTGCGCCCCCTGCCACTGGCGGGAGGCCAGTTGGCGGCGTACCAGCTCCGGCGCGTTGACCTTGACGACGATCTGTGAGTCGAAACCCAGACCGGTGTCCAGGTCCAGGTAGCTGTGGGTCTTGCGGGCGAAGCAGTAGACGCAGGCGTGGGTGCAGCCCCGGTACGGGTTGACCGTCCATTCGAACGGCATGCGGGACGCGCCCGGCACCCGGTTCACGATCGAACGGGCCCGGATCTCGTGGAACGTGATGCCGCGGAACTCCGGGGTGTCGAAGGTGCGGGTCGTCACCGCGGCCGTGCCGAAGAGCGCGATCTCTCCGGGCGGCGGCCCCGGTGTGCCGGTCGGTCCGGGGGGTCCGCTCGCTCCGGGTGTTCCGGTCCCCGGGGTGTCGGGTGGGCTTTCGGCCAGATTGTCCCAGCGCATGGGTGCCTCCTCGGTAGCACTGGCGACAGAATAGAACACTTGTTCCCTTGATCGCCGCGACCCCGGATTTGGGCGGGTGTGCCGGGGGGTGGTTGGCTGGCCGCACCCCACTGAAGAACCGAGTGCTGGAGGAAGAGCCCATGGCGCAGGTCGAGGCCACGACGGAGCGAATCATCGCGGCGGACCCGGAGACGGTGTTCGATGCTCTGGCCGACTACGAGAACACCCGCGCGAAGCTCCTCCCGGGGCAGTTCAGCGAGTACGAGGTCCGCGAGGGCGGCGACGGTGAGGGCACCCTCGTCCACTGGCGGCTCCAGGCCACCAGCAAGCGGGTGCGTGACTGCCTGCTGGAGGTGACCGAGCCCAGCGACGGCCGGCTCGTGGAGAAGGACCGCAACTCCTCGATGGTCACCACCTGGACCGTCACCCCGGCCGGAGAGGGCCGTTCGAAGGCGGCCGTCACCACGGTCTGGGACGGCGCCGGCGGCATCGGCGGATTCTTCGAGCGGACCTTCGCGCCGAAGGGGCTCGGCCGCATCTACGGCGAGCTGCTGGCCAAGCTCGCCACGGAGACCGAGAAGGGCTGACCCCCTCTCACCGTTTCGAGTGGTTTTCCCCGCGGCGCGGTGGTGCGCCCCCGGCGTGCGGCGTCGCGGGAAAGCCCCTGATGAGCGCCTCGCTGCCACCTTTTCCTCTCAACTTCCCACCGTCACACTCCTCTTCGGGGGAGAGCCTTCCGCTTGCTCCTGCTCGGCGGCCAATGCGAAGAATGACGCCGCGCAGGTGCGACGAGGGGAGCAGTACGTGGGTGGGACCACTCTGATGCCGGAGGGCGGGCCGGCCGTCGAAGGCGACGGCGGAGCCGCCCACGGCAGGGACGGGCACGGCGGGGACGGGCACGGCGACGGCGCCGGGCGGCGGCCCACCCCGCGGAGCGCCGGCCCGGACACGCCCGGGCCCCCCACCCCGGGCGTGTCCGGCGCCGCGGCCCCGCTCAGCCCCCGCCGGATCCGACTGGTCTTCCTCGGCCTGATGCTCGCGCTGCTGCTGGCCTCGCTGGAACAGATGATCGTGGCCACCGCGCTGCCGAAGATCGTCGGCGAACTCCAGGGCCTGGACCGGATGTCCTGGGCGATCACCGCGTATCTGCTCACCGCCACGATCGGCCTGCCCGTCTACGGAAAGCTCGGCGACCTCCTCGGCCGCAAGGGCGTCTTCCAGTTCGCGATCGTCGTCTTCGTCATCGGCTCCGCGCTGGCCGGCTGGTCCCGCACGATGGACCAGCTCATCGCCTTCCGCGCGCTCCAGGGCGTCGGCGCGGGCGGACTCATGATCGGTGTCCAGGCGATCATCGCGGACATCGTGCCGCCCCGGCAGCGCGCCCGGTACATGGGGCTCATCGGGGCGGCGTTCGGGCTCGCCTCCGTCGCGGGGCCGCTGCTCGGCGGCTTCTTCACCGACCACGCCTCCTGGCGCTGGTGCTTCTACTTCAACGTGCCCTTCGGGCTGGTCACCCTCGCCGTCGTCACCGCGGTCCTCAAGCTCCCCAAACCCGCCGCCCGCGCCCGGCTCGACGTTCTCGGCACGCTGCTCCTCGCCGCCGCGTCCACCTGCCTGGTGCTGCTGACCAGCTGGGGCGGTACGGAGTACGCCTGGGGCTCCCGCGTCATCCTCGCGCTCGCCGCGGGCGCCGTCGTGACATCGGTGCTCTTCCTGGTCGTCGAGCGCTTCGCCGCCGAACCGGTCATCCCGCCGCGCCTCTTCCGCGACTCCGTCTTCAACGTCACCGGACTGCTGGGCGCGATCGCCGGGGTGGCGCTGTTCGGCGCGGCCAGCTATCTGCCGACCTTCCTCCAGATGGTCGAGGGGGCCAGCGCCACCGAGTCCGGGCTGCTGATGCTGCCCATGATGGGCGGCATCGTCGTCTCCTCCGTCCTCGCGGGGCAGCTCGTCAGCCGTACGGGGCGCTACAAGATCTACCCCGTGCTCGGCTCCGCGGTCGCGACCGTCGGGATGTGGCTGCTGTCCCGGCTGGAGGCCGACACGTCCCTGGTGTTCTGCGCGGTGGCGCAGGCGGTCCTCGGGCTCGGGGTCGGCCTGGTGATGCCGGTGCTGGTGCTGGCCGTGCAGAACTCCGTACGCCCCGCCGACCTCGGCACCGCCACCAGCGCCAACAACTACTTCCGGCAGATCGGCGGCAGCGTCGGCGCCGCCGTCTTCGGCACGCTCTTCGCGGGCCGCCTCGCCGGGGCGCTGGCCGACCGCCTGCCCGCCGGGGCGGATCTGCCGAGCCCCGAGTCCATCACCCCGCAGACGGTCCATGCCCTGCCGCCCGCGCTGCGTGACGGCTACGTCCAGGCGTACGCGGACGCCATGCCGCGGATCTTCCTCTATCTCGTGCCGGTGCTCGCGCTCGGCCTGTTGACCGCCTTCTTCCTCAAGGAGAAACCGCTGGTGTCCCAGAACGCCTCCGCCGCCGAGCCCACCGCCGCCGAGCCGGCCGCGGTCCCGCCGCCGCGCGCCGCCCCGCCCGCCGCCGGGGCACCGCCGGTGCCGGGGGCGCCCGCCGGGTACGTCCCGGAGACGTCCCTCGCGTACGCCCCGGCGCCCGCGTCGTACGCCCCGGCGCCCGCCGCGTACGTCCCGGGGGCGCCCGCCGCGTACGTTCCGGGCGTGGCCGTCTGCGGCACCGTCCAGCACCCGGACGGCTCCACCGTGCCGCGCGCCGCCCTCACCCTCATCGACGTCCAGGGACACCAGATCGGGCGCGGCGCGAGCGGCCAGGACGGGCGGTACGCGCTGAGCGTGCCCGGGGCCGGGTCGTACGTGATGATCGCGGCGGCCGGCGGGCACCAGCCGCAGGCCGTCACGGTGACCGTCGGCGAACGCCCCGTCGAGCTGGACGTGGTCCTCGGCGGCGCGGGCCGGCTGGCGGGCGCCGTGGTGACCGCCGACGGCACCCCCGTACGGGACGCCGCCGTGACCCTCACCGACGTCCGCGGGGACGTCGTGGCGACCACCCGCAGCGGACGCGAGGGCGGTTATGTGATCTCGGAGCTGGTGGCGGGCGAGTACACGCTGGCCGCGAGCGCCCCCGCCTTCCGGCCCGCCGCGCTCCCGGTCACCGTGCAGGCGTCGCGGGAGACCCGGCAGGACATCGAGCTGGCCGGCGGGGCGGTACTGCGCGGCACCGTGCGGGCCGGGGGCGGGCGGCCCGTCGAGGACGCCAGGGTCACCCTGCTCGACGCGGCGGGCAACGTGGTGGACACCCTGACCACCGGCGCCGACGGCACATTCCGTTTCGTCGATCTCTCCTCCGGCGAGTACACGGTCATCGCGGCGGGCTATCCTCCGGTGGCCACCGTGCTCCGGATGGCGGGCGGCGGGCGCACCGAACGCGATCTGCAATTGGGCCACGAGGACTGACCGGAATTCAGTGAAGTTCCGTGAAGAAGGGGTTGTGCGCGGGCGCACTACCGATTAGTTCATTGCCCGGCGCAACCTGTGCCGAAGTGCGTACCGTGGAGGCGGAGCCGCGGATCCCGGCGGCAGGGAAGGAGCCTCCCACCCATGGACAGGGGTATTCCGCCGGGGCCGCCCGAGCAATTCGCGGCGGCCGGCCGGATTCCGCTCGCCGTGGTCGTCGTGGACGGCGACGGACTGGTGTCGCACTGGTCGAGCGGGGCCCGGCGGCTGTTCGGGCCCACGCGGGACGAGGCGGTGGGCCAGGCGGCGGCGGATCTGATGCCGGTGGCCGGCGCCCTCGCGCAGGACGAGCCGAGCGTCGCCCACGGAGGCGACGAGGGCCCGTACGGCCGGCCCGGCCAGGACGTTCCGTCCGGCCACGACGCCCCGTCCGGGCAGGGGTACGACGTCCGGTACGGCCGCGACGAGCTGGGCCCGGAGCTGCACACCCGCGGCTCCTACGCGACCGCCGGATGCGCCAAGCTCTCCGAGCCGGGGCGCGGCAGGCTCGACGTGCTCTGGTGGGCCTATCCGCTGGTCGGTCCGGGCCCCGGACGCCATCTCGTACTCGCCGCCGACGCCGCGCAGTTCCGGACGGCGGACGGCGAGGCGACCGGCGACCCGGACGGCGGCGTGCTGCGGATCACCCCGGCCTTCGCCCTGCACACGGAGTTCCCCGACGCCGACCGGCTGGCCCGGCGGCTGCCGGACATCCTGCCCAACATGGGGCCCGCCGCGGCCGGCCGCATCGTCTCCCAGGTCCTCGAACTCGGCTATCCCGTACTGGAGTTCAGCCACCAGGACCGGGTTCCGGTCACCCCCGACTGGGGCGTGCCGAAACGGGTGGCGGGGCGCCCGGGGAGCCTGGAGCCCGAGGACGAGTCGGCACCGTACCGGCGGCGGGCCGCGCCCCGGCCCGAACTCGACCTGGAGTACGCGGAGGTGCGTGAGCGCCTCGAATTCCTGAACGAGGTCAGCGGCCGGATCGGCAGCTCCCTCGATCTGGCCCGCACCATCCGCGAGGTCACCAGCGCCGCGGTGCCCCGCTTCACCGACTTCGCCGGCACCCATCTGCGCGCCGCCGTGCTCGCCGGCGAGGGGTTCCCGGACGGGCCGCCCGACGTCACGACCATCTGGCACCGCGTCTGGGTCGAACACAACGACGAGCCGGGCCGCTGGGACGACACGGTCCCGGTCGGCGAGGCCATCGCCTTCCCCGAACACACCCCGTTCTTCCAGTGCATGGTCACCGGTGAGCCCGTGCTCATCCCCCGGATCAGCGAGGAGCAGGGCAACCGGATCTCCGGCGAGTTCGAGAAGCGCGATCTGCGGCCCCTCATCAACCACCGCTCCATGCTGCTCGTCCCGCTCAAGGCGCGGGACGTGGTGCTCGGCTTCATGGTGCTGATGCGGCGGCCCGAGCGCGAGCCGTTCGACGCCATGGACCGGACGACCGGGGCCGAACTCGCGGCCCGCGCCGGGCTCGTCCTCGACAACGCCCGCATGTACACCTACCAGGAGAACGTCGCCGAGACGCTCCAGGACAGCATGCTGCCGCAGGTCCCGCCGCGCATGGCCGGGTGCGACATCGCCACCCGCTATCTGCCCGGCACCCGGCTCGGCCGGATCGGCGGCGACTGGTTCGACGCCGTCAAGCTGCCGGGGTCGCGTACCGCGCTGGTCGTCGGGGACGTGATGGGCCACGGCCTCAACTCGGCCGCGATGATGGGCCAGTTGCGCACCGCCGTCCAGACGATGGCCACCATGGAGATGCCGCCCGCCCAACTGCTCCGCAACCTTGACGACCTGGCGCAGCGGCTCGGCGAACAGTACCTGGCGACCTGCCTGTACGCGGTGTACGACCCGATCCGCTCCGAGGTCCAGATCGCCAACGCGGGCCACATCCCGCCGGTGCTCGTCCGCGCCGAGGACGGCAGCGGCGACGTCCTCGACGTGCCGACCGGCGCGCCCATCGGCGTCGGCGGCGTGGCCTTCGAGACCGCGACCGTACGGATCCGCCCCGGCGACCGGCTGGTGCTCTGCACCGACGGGCTGGTCGAGGTGCGCGGCGCGGACATCGGGGACGGTCTCGCCGCGCTCTGCGCCACCGCCGCCCACCCCGCCGCCTCGATGGACGACGCCTGCGACACGATCATCCGCGCGCTCAACACCCGCGACGGGCGCAAGGACGACGTGGCGCTGCTGATGGCGCGTCTCAACGGCATCCCGGACGACGACGTGGCGGAGTACGAACTCGCCCTGGACCCACGCGAGGTGGGGCGCGCCCGGCGGCTGGTACGCGACCGGCTCCTCGGCTGGGAGCTGCCCGGCACGGTGGTGGACACGGCCGAACTGATGGTCAGCGAGCTGGTCACCAACGCCGTGAACCACGCCCGCTCGCACCGGGTCGTGCTGCGGCTGGTCCGTACGGACGCCCTGCTCTGCGAGGTCCTCGACGACGAACCGGCGCCCGCAACCCTGCTCAGCGCGGGCCGTTCCGACGAGTACGGCCGCGGACTGCGGGTGGTGAGCGCGCTCGCCCGCGAGTGGGGCAGCAGCAGCTCGGCACACGGCAAGACGGTCTGGTTCGAACAGGCGCTGCCGCGGGCGCCGCGTGTCCGTGCGAAGGGCAGGTGAAGGAACCACCCGGCCCCCTTGCCCCGCGCTCCCCACGGGCGGTACTCCTCGGTGCGACAACTCGCGCCTGGCGAGCCGGACATGGGGAGGACCGACATGGATGTGTCGTCGCGCTACCGTGAATCCTGGGAAGGGTACTGGCGGGAGACATCCGACGCGCCGGGCGAGGCGATCTGGGACTGCGACCCGTCGCTCGGCTCCGTCCCGCACAGCGAGCTGCTGGTGCCGCACGCCGACACCTCACTGCCCGTGGTCGACCTCGGCTGCGGCAACGGCACGCAGACGCGCTATCTCGCGACCCGTTTCGCCCGCGCGATCGGGGTGGATCTCTCGCACGCGGCGATCGAACACGCCCGCCGCGCGGACACCACGGGGACGGCCGAGTTCGAACAGCTCAATCTGGTCGACCACGACGCCGTACGCGCGCTGCGCGAGCGCACCGGTGACACCAATGTCTACATGCGCGCCGTCATACACCAGAGCGAACCGCAGGACCGGCCCGCGGTCGCGGCGGCCGTCGCGGAGCTGGTCGGCACGCGCGGCCGAGCCTTCGTCGCCGAACTGACCCCCGCCTCCAAGGCGGTGCTCCAGGGGGCGGCGGAGAGCCCCGGCGGCCCGCCGGAGAAGCTGCGGCGGGTCTTCGAGCACGGGCTCAGGCCCGCGAGCGTGACCGACGAGGAGGTGCCTGACCTGCTGCGCGAGGCCGGCCTGGAGATCCTCGCCAGCGGTGACACCGCGCTCCCGCAGACGGAGCACCTGCCCGACGGCACCCGGATCGATCTCCCGGCGAGATGGTTCGTGCTCGCCGGCCAGTGACCTGGGACGGCCGTACGGGGCGGGGCAGCCGGGCGGCGGCCGTACGCGGCGGCCGGGTCGGCCCGGTCGTACGGCACGGGGCAGCCGGGCGGCCGTACGGTACGGCCGCCCGGCGCGGCGGGGCCGCCGGGCGGGCGGCGTCGCCGGCCGACGCCCCGCCCCGTACGGGTCACCCCTCGCCCGCACCCACTCCCGCCCCCGCCCTCGCCCCGACCGTCGGACGGCGGCGTGGATGGGGGATGGGCAGCGGAAAGCCGCCGGGGCGCCGGGGCGTCAGTGTCTGGAGCCGGATGACGGCCTCCAGGCCGCCGCCCGGCGCGGGCAGCAGCAGCGCCTCGCCGCCGCTGGCCAGGGTCAGCCGCTGCACCAGGGAGAGGCCGAGACCGGTGCCGCCCTTGGGCGCGTCGGGCGCGCGCCAGAACCGGTCGAAGGCCCGCCGCCGCTGCTCCGCCGTCATCCCGGGCCCCTGGTCGGCGACATGGAGCTCGGCGCCGGTGCCGCGCAGCCGCCGGAACACCGTCACCGTACTTCCCACCGGCGCCACCCGCAGGGAGTTGGAGAGCAGGTTGTCCAGGATCTGCTCCACGGCCCCGGGGACGGCCAGCGCGTGACCGATCGGATCGCCGAGCAGCAGCAGCCGTACGCCGTGCCGCTCGTACAGGGCGCTCCAGGCGTAGACGCGCTCCTTGGCCGCCACGTCCAGGTCGATCGCCTCGGGGGTGAGCGCGGTCTCCTCCATCCGGGCGAGGGAGAGCAGCCCCTCGACCATCCTGGCCAGCCGCTCGGTCTCCGTCATCGCCGCGTCGAGGTTGGACCGCAGATGCGGCGGCACATCGGGTTCCAGATTGTCCAGGCGCAGCCGCAGCGCCGCGAGCGGTGTCTTCAGCTGGTGGGACGCCTCGCCCGCGAACGCGCTCTGCGAGGCGAGCAGATGCTCCAGCAGCGCGGCCGTACGGTTGAACGTGGCGGCCAGTACCCGCACTTCGGGCGGGCCCGTGGTGACCGACGCGGGGGTGGTCAGGCTGCCGCCCGCCAGGGTGCGCGCGGCGCGCTCCAGTTCACGGATGGGCCCGCCGATCCACCGGGCCAGCGCGAACGCCACCGTACCGACGGCGATCAGCACCCCGGCCCCGCCGAGCGCCAGCCCCAGCCACACCCGGTGGACGTCGCGCGCGACGGCGTCGGTGGGCACGATGAGGCGGACCGCGCCCTGGAGCGTCGCGCCGTGCCGGACCGGGACGGCCACCGAGAGCCAGTTGACACCGCCGATCGAGGAGGTGCGCACATCGGCGCCGTTGCCGCCGCGCAGCGCCGCGGAGATCTCGGGGCGCTCGGCGAGACCCGCCTGCTCCCGCGCGTCGAGCCGGTGCGAGGTGGCGAGCGGGGCGCCCGCCGGGTCCACGACCAGGACCCGGCCGCCCATGCGCTCGGCACAGGCCACGACCCGCGCGGCGAGATCCTCCGGGCTTCCGTAGGCGAGGGAGAGCGAGGCGAAGTCGGCGATCGACTCCGCCTCCTCGTGGGCGGCGTTGGTGGCGCGTTCGCGCTCCGCGCGGCTGTAGACGTAGCCGAGCGGGATCTCCAGACAGATCAGGACCAGAGCGGCGAGGGTCAGATAGCTGACCAGTAGTCTGCGCGTCATCAGAACCGTGACCCCGGGTGGTCGAAGGCGTGCTCGGCACCGGCCGGGCCCTGGTGTTCCTGGTGCGGTTCGGTCCGCACGGCGAGCCGCAACCCTACCCCGCGCAGCGTCTGGATCCAGGCCGGATTCCCCAGCTTCCGCCGCAGCGTGGCGACATGGACGTCCAGGGTCTTGGTGGGCCCGTGGAAGTTCGGGTCCCAGACCCGGTCGAGGATCTGCTGGCGGGAGTAGACCGCGCCGGGATCCTCGGTCAGCAGGGCCAGCAGATCGAACTCCTTGGGAGTGAGGACCACCGCCCGCTCACCGACCCAGACCTGCCGGGTGCGCCGGTCGACGATCAGCGCGCCCGTGGCGGACGGCGGGGGCACGGACCCGGCCTCGGGAGGTTCATGGAACGGGTCCGCCGCGGGACCCCCCGCCGGTCCGTAGGCCGGCTGCGCCTCGTAGGCCGGCTCGCGGACCCGCGGGGGCGCGGGCGCCCGTCCCGGCGGTGCGGGCCGGCGCGGCGCGGCGGGCGGGACCGGCGGCGCGGCCGGAGCGGCCGCCGCGGGGGACGGGGGAGCCGCGGCGGCCGGGGGAGCCGCAGGAGCCGGGGGAGCGGTCGGCATCGGGTACGGGAACGCCCCGCGCCCGTGGGTCACCTCCACCCCGATGGGCGCAGGGATCCCGCCGAAGGCGCCCGTGGCGCCGTTGGGCCCCATGGGCGCGGTGCCCGCCGGGGCCGGACCCGCCCAGGCCGCGGTCCGGCGGGTGACGGCCCGGATCCGGGCGATCAACTCCCGTACGCTGAAAGGCTTCGCGAGGTAGTCGTCGGCGCCCAGCTCCAGGCCGAGCACCCGGTCGGCCTCCGTGCCACGCGCGGTGAGCATGATGATGGGCACGTCCGAGACCTGCCGGATGCCCCGGCAGACGTCGATGCCGTCCATGTCCGGCAGCCCGAGATCGAGCAGGACGATGTCGCCGTACGGGCCGCGCAGTCCGTCCGCGCCCGTGGTCACATGACCCACCGTCAGGCCGTACCGGCCCAGACCCTCGACCAGGGGCTCGGCGATCGTCTCGTCGTCCTCGATGAGCAGGGCCCTCAGGGTCATGTATTTCCGTCTCTCCGTGAATTCGGCCGGCGCGAGTTCTCCCCCGTATTCGCGCCGGGGCGAACACCGTACGATAAACGAATGCGGCGAACACCGTTTTCGGAGGAGTGGGAGCCAGGTCACAGCGTCCGGCCGAATGATGGTATTGCCTTAGTGTTCCTCTAACCTTCGCCTTGGGTAGCGCTCTCTACGGTGTTGAACCAGGTCCTGGCCCGCAACCACCCGCCGGCCACCACCACCCCCTGGGGAGGCACCATGAAGGCTCTGCTCGAACGCGCCCGCTCGTTCCGCCGCCGTGTCGATTTCGAAAGCGACACATATCGGAAACTGGCCGACGGGCAATTTCCACAGGCACTCTTCGTCGCCTGTTCCGATTCCCGTGTCATCCCCGCATTGATCACGGGTGCCCGGCCCGGCGACGTCTTCGAAATACGCAATGCGGGCAACATCGTCCCGCCGCACCAGCCGCATCTCGTCTCCGGCGAGGCCGCCACCGTCGAGTACGCGCTGGAGGTGCTCGACGTGCGGGACATCGTCGTCTGCGGGCACTCGCACTGCGGCGCGATGGGCGCGCTGGCCTCCGGCAAGGACCTCTCCGGCCTGCCCGGCGTGGGTGCCTGGCTGGAGAACGCCAGGCCGGGGCTGGCCCCCGTACTGGACCGCGCGCCCGTGGACGGCGCGGATCCCGCCGCACCGGGCGACGCGCTCGTCACGGAGCTGGCGCAGCTCAACGTACGGGTCCAACTGGCCGCCCTGCGCGAGTATCCGGCGGCCCGGCGGCGGCTGGCCGAGGGCCGGCTGCGGCTGCACGGCTGGTACTACGAGGTCCACACCGGCGAGGTGTGGGAGCTGAACGAGGACGACGACAGCTTCCGGGTGCACCCGTGCTGAGCCCGGGGCAGGGATACGGCGGCGGCCCCGTCCAGCCGGGTCCGCCGGGCCCGGGCCGCCACCGCGGCCGGCACGCGGGCCGCGGGCCGGGCCGTGCGGACAGCTCCGAACCGGCCCCGGAACCCGGGTACGGCGGGGCGCGGCCGGATCCGTTCGACGCCTTCGGCGCGGACCCGTACGCGGCCGACTTCGCCCCCACGGGGCAGCACCCCGCGGCGGATCCGTACCTACCGGACCCGTTCGCGTCGACGGGGCAGTACTCCGCCGCGGATTCCTTCCCGCGGGACCCGTACGCGGCCGACCCGTACGCGCCCGATTCGTACACGAGCGACGCCTACGCGACCGACCCCTACGGGAGCGCGCCGGGGTCGTACGGGGCGCCGCCGTCCGCGCCGCCGAGGCCGCCGGGCCCGCCGCGGCCCGCCGGGAAGGCGAAGGCCGGGCCGGGCGGGAAGGCGAAGGCCGGGCCGGGCGGGAAGAAGAAGACGGGGGCCGGGCAGAAACCGGATCTCGCCACCGAGATCACCGCGTCCTTCGTCGTCTTCCTCGTCGCGCTGCCCCTGTGCATCGGCGTGGCCGTCGCCTCCAGCGCGCCCCCCGAACTCGGCATCATCTCCGGGGTCGTGGGCGGCCTGGTCGTCGGCATGGCGCGCGGCAGCACCCTCCAGGTGAGCGGCCCCGCCGCCGGGCTCGCCGCGCTGGTCGCCGAGGCGGTGCTGGAACACGGACTCGCCACCCTCGGCGTGATCGTGCTGGCCTCCGGGGTGCTCCAGATCGGGCTCGGGCTGATCCGCCTCGGACGGATGTTCCAGGCGATCTCCATCGCCGTGGTGCAGGGCATGCTCGCCGGGATCGGGCTGCCGCTGATGTTCAGTCAGGCGTACCCGATGGCCGACGCCAAGGCCATCGGCGTACCGGTCGAGAACATGCTCGGCATCCCCGGGCTGATCGCGAGCACCCTGGCCGACCCGCAGAAGATGATCGCGGCCGCGCTCGGCATCGGCACTGTCGTCCTCAGCTTCCTCTGGAAGAAGATGCCGGCCCCGGTGAACAAGGCGCCCGCCGCGCTGGTCGCGGTGGCCGGCGGCATGGCGGTGGCCTCGCTGCCCGGGGTGAACATCAACACCCTCCAGGTCGGCAATCTGCTGGCGTCCGTGCAGGTCCCCGGGCCCTCGCAGTTCGCGATGCTCGCCAACGGCGCCGTCCTGAGCACCGTGCTCACCTTCACCATCATCGCCTCGGCCGAGAGCCTGTTCACGGCCGCCGCCGTGGACCGGATGCACACCGGCGCCCGCACCCGCTACAACTCCGAACTGATCGCGCAGGGCGCGGGCAACACGATCTGCGGGCTCCTCGGCGCGCTGCCGATGACCGCCGTCGTCGCGCGCAGCTCCGCCAATGTGCAGGCGGGCGCCAAGACCCGGATCTCCCGTACCCTGCACGGCCTGTGGCTGCTCGCCTTCGCCGTGCTGCTGCCCGGGGTGCTCGCCCTCATCCCGATCTCCGTCCTCGCGGGCGTGCTGGTGCACAGCGGCTGGAAGCTGTTCGCGCCGGCGGAGTTCCCGAAGATGTGGCGCCAGGACCGGGGCGAGTTCGCCGTCATGACCCTCACCACGGTCGTGATCGTCGCCACCGCCCTCCTGGAAGGCGTCCTGGTGGGCCTCGCGGCGGGCATCGTGCTGGCCGCGCTGCGGATGTCGCAGACCTCGGTACGCACCGAGGTGGCCGGCGACACGGCGAAGCTGGTCATGGCGGGCAACGCGACCTTCCTGCGGCTGCCGAAGCTGATCGACGCGCTGGAGGAGGTCGCCTCCGCCGGGATGCCCAGGATCCGGCTCGATCTGACCGCCGTCACCCACTGGGACCACGCCTGCCGCAGCCAGGTCGACGAGTTCGTGGCACAGCAGCGGGGCACCGGCGAGGTGCGGGTGGAACTGCTGCGGCCGAACACCCCCAACGCGCCCACCCCACCGCCCACCCCGGCGGCGGAACAGGAGCCCCGGGCGGACCAGGAGGCGACACCGGGACCGACGGCCCAGTGGTTCTACCTCGACCCGACGCCCGTCGAGGAGTACCGGCCCTCGGCACGGATGCGCTGACCCCGCCCGCCCCGGTCCGTACGGCGCCCCACGCGCGAGGGTGCCGTACGGACCGGCGGGCGTTCCCGCGGACTCCCCGCCGTACGGACCGGCGGGCGTCCCCGGCGGCCGCACCGTCAGCGGCAGGCCGCCACGTTGTCCGCGGTGTCCGGAGCGGCCGCCGCCCGCACCCGCGTGAAGTTCGCGAGGAACGCGTCGTACACCGAGCCCGTGTTGATGCGCACCATCGACTCGTCGTTGTCGCGCAGCGCGGGTCCGCTCCAGTTGTGGCTGCCGGTGAAGACCAGCCGTGTCACCGACCCGGCGTACTTCCCGTCGATCATCATGTTCTTGGAGTGCACGATCCGGTTGGGCGTGGCAGGGTCCGCGTCGTGGTCGTGCTGGTAGCAGCGGGTCGTGAGCCGGGTCTGCCCGTGCAGCGCGTTCCACGTCCCCGTGTCGGTCTCGCTGTAGACGAGATCGACCGTGCACCCTTCGGCGGCCTTGGCGCGCAGCTTGTCCGCGACGGCCTGCCGGGCAGCGCCGCCCCCGACGCTGCTGAACAGCAGGAACTTGTTGTGGTTGATGCCGCCGCTCCCGGTGGCGAGGCACGACCGGCCCGCCGCGCACAGCTTCACGTACGAGGTGCTCGCGATGTCCGTGCCCAGCGCCGCCTTGAGCGTGTCGTACGGTGCCGGATCGATGCCCGTGGTGCTGACGCTGGACTCGTCCAGCACCACCTGGACCCGTACCGCCCGGTCCTGGTGCGCCGTCACCAGATCCTGCGCGACGCCTTGTCCCAGAGGTGGTACAGGGCCATCCGGATGGTGGAGCCCTCGTCGGCCGCCGCGATCAGCGCGCGGATCCGGTCCTTGATGGCGTTCCGCGCCGCCGCGTCCCCCGTCGGCTCGTTGAAGACCGTACCCATGGGTGGCGCGTCGGCGGCGGCGGCCACCGTGGCCGGTCCCGCCACCCCCACTCCGGCGGCGGCCGGCACCAGCGCGGCCAGTCGGCCACGCGTCTGTGCGAACACCCGGAATCTCATGAATCCCATGTCTCCCCCCTGAGACATTCCGGCACTCCGCTGATGGAGGTGCCGTTCGCCGCGGGACCTTACAGTCGTGCCGTCGAGTCGGTCTACACTCGCCCCGCCCTCAGGACCGGCATGCGGTCGCGTGGGGCCGGGCGGAGAACGGAGCCCACCTGTGAAGATCCTCATCAGTGCCGACATGGAGGGTGCCACCGGGGTGACCTGGCCCGGCGACGTCCTGCCGGGGACTCCGCAGTGGGAGCGGTGCCGCCCCTTCTTCACCTCGGACGTGAACGCGGCGGTGCTCGGGTTTTTCGACGGCGGCGCCGACGAGGTCCTCATCAACGAGGCGCACTGGTCCATGCGGAATCTGCTGCTGGAGCGGCTGGACGAGCGCGCCGAAATGCTCACGGGGCGTCACAAGTCGCTCTCCATGGTCGAGGGCGTCCAGCGCGGCGACGTCGACGGCATCGCCTTCGTCGGCTATCACACGGGTGCCGGTACGGAGGGCGTGCTGGCCCACACCTATCTGCCCAACACCCTCACCGGCGTCTGGCTGAACGGTGTACGGGCCAGCGAGGGCCTGCTCAACGCGCATGTCGTCGCCGAGTACGGCGTCCCCGTCATCCTGGTCACCGGAGACGACCTGACCTGTGAGGACGCCATCGGCTACGCGCCCGAGGCGCACAAGGTCGCCGTGAAGGACCACGTCTCGCGGTACGCGGCCGTCTGCCGCACCCCCGCCCGTACCGCCGTGGACATCCGCGCCGCGGCCGGCGAGGCGACGGCACTCGCGGTGCGCCACGCGCCGGTCGACGGCGGCCCGTTCACGGTGGAGCTGGAGTGCGACGCGGCCCATCTCTCGGCCGCCGCCACGGTCGTACCGGGCGTCGTGCCCAGCGGTGAACGGCGCGTCACGTACACCAGCGGAACGATGTATGAGGCCATTCGCACGTTCAAAGCGGTCACGACGATCGTTTCGTCGGCCGTGGAGGAGCAGTATGGCTGACATGAACGCCAGCGACACCAGTAAGACCAGTGACATCAGTGAGACCGGCGAGAACGGCGAGAGCAGTGCCACCGCCGGCGGCACGGTCGGCGGCTCCGGTGCCGCCCTTGACGCGGCAGCCCTCGACGAGGTGGTCACCTTCACCTCCGAGCTCATCCGGATCGACACCACCAACCGGGGCGGCGGGGACTGCCGGGAACGGCCGGCGGCCGAGTACGTCGCGGAGCGCCTCGCCGCGGCCGGACTCGAACCCGTCCTCCTGGAGCGCACCCCGGGGCGCACCAACGTCGTGGCGAGGATCGAGGGCACGGACCCGTCCGCCGAGGCCCTCCTCGTCCACGGCCACCTCGACGTCGTACCCGCCGAGCCCGCCGACTGGACCGTCCACCCCTTCTCCGGCGAGATCCGTGACGGCGTGGTGTGGGGCCGGGGCGCCGTCGACATGAAGAACATGGACGCGATGATCCTGGCCGTCGTCCGGGCCTGGGCCCGGGGCGGGGTCCGCCCCCGCCGCGACATCGTCATCGCGTACACCGCCGACGAGGAGGCCAGCGCCGAGGACGGCTCGGGCTTCCTCGCCGACCAGCACCCCGGCCTGTTCGAGGGGTGCACGGAGGGCATCAGCGAATCCGGGGCCTTCACCTTCCACGCGGGCCCCGGCATGGCGCTCTACCCGATCGGCGCCGGGGAGCGCGGCACCGGCTGGCTCAAGCTGACCGCGCACGGCAGGGCGGGACACGGCTCCAAGGTCAATCGGGCCAACGCCGTCAGCCGGCTCGCCACCGCCGTCGCCCGGATCGGCGACCACCCGTGGCCGGTCAGGCTCACCCCGACCGTACGGGCGGCGCTCGCCGAGATCGCGGTGCTGCACGGCATAGAGACCGACGTGTACGCCGCCGACCTCGATGTGGACGGCCTGCTGGGGAAGCTCGGCCCGGCCGCCGCGCTGGTCGAGCCGACGGTGCGCAACAGCGCCAACCCGACGGTCCTGGAGGCCGGTTACAAGGTCAATGTGATCCCCGGACAGGCCACGGCGTACATCGACGGGCGGATGGTGCCCGGCGGTGAGGAGGAGTTCCGCGCGACCATGGACCTGCTGACGGGGCCCGACGTGGAGTGGGAGTTCCACCACCGGGAGGTCGCCCTCCAGGCCCCCGTCGACTCACCGACCTTCGCCAAACTGCGCGCCGCCGTCGAACGCTTCGACCCGGCCGGGCACGTCGTGCCGTACTGCATGTCGGGCGGCACCGACGCGAAGCAGTTCTCCCGACTCGGCATCACCGGCTATGGTTTCTCCCCGCTCCGGCTGCCCCCTGGCTTCGACTACCAGGCGCTCTTCCACGGTGTGGACGAACGAGTGCCCGTGTCGGCGCTGCACTTCGGCGTCCGGGTGCTCGACCACTACCTGAAGTCCGCCTGAGTCCACACCAGTTCGTCCGCGTACACCCGTGCACCGCCCGAGCAGGCCCGGCCCTCGCCGGGCCGAGGAGCGAGGAACGTCCGTGATACTGCCCATGGGGCCCTACGGGACCTGGCCGTCCCCCATCGACGCCACCCTGGCCGCCTCGCACGACGGGCGTCCCGACTATGTGGGGACGGTCGGCGACGAGGTGTGGTGGACCGAACCGCGCCCGGCGGAGGGCGGCCGGCGCGCCCTTGTACGCCGCCGCGCCGACGGCCGCGAGGAGCCGGTGCTGCCGGCGCCCTGGGACGTCCGCAGCCGGGTGATCGAGTACGGCGGCGTGCCCTGGACGGGGGCCGACCGCCCCGCCGGAGGCCCGCTCGTCGTCTTCGTCCACCTCCCCGACCAGCGGCTGTACGCGTACGAGCCGGACGGCGCGGCACCGCCCCGCCCGCTCACCCCGGTGTCGGCCACCGGCGGCGGGCTGCGCTGGGCCGACCCCGTGATCCACCTGGACCGGGGCGAAGTCTGGTGCGTCATGGAGGAGTTCACCGGTGAGCGGCCCACCGACGTACGCCGGGCGATCGTGGCCGTACCGCTGGACGGCACGGCCGCCGGGGACCGTACGGCCGTCACCGAACTCTCCGACGACCGGCACCGCTTCGTCACCGGACCGCGGCTCTCCCCGGACGGGCGCTCCGTCGCCTGGATCGCCTGGGACCACCCCCGGATGCCGTGGGAGGGCACGGTGGTGATGCTCGGCGAGGTCGCCGCCCCCGGCTCCGCCGCCCGCACGGCCCCCTTCACCGGGGTCCGGCCGGTCGCGGGTAACACCGACGAGGCGGTCGCGCAGGCGGACTGGGCGCCCGACGGCTCGCTGGTCTTCGTCTCCGACCCGAGCGACTGGTGGGAGGTGCGGCGCATCCGCCCCGACGGGACCGGCGGCGCCGCCGCCGCGAGCACGGCGCTCTGCCCCGGCCGCCAGGAGGAGTTCGGCGGCCCGCTGTGGAAGATCGGCCTCCGGTGGTTCCAGCCGCTGGCGAACGGGCTGATCGCCGTCATCCACGGCCGGGGCTCCACCGCGCTCGGCATCCTCGACCCCGCGACCGGCGAACTCGTCGACGCCGCCGGGCCCTGGACCGAATGGGCCCCCACCCTCGCGGTCCGCGGCGACCGCGTCATCGGCGTCGCCGCCAGCCCCCGCAGCGCGTACGAAGTCGTGGAGGTGGACACCGCCACCGGGGAGGCCCGGGTCATCGGCTCGGCGCACCACGACCCGGTGGACCCCGCGTACTACCCCGAGCCGCAGATCCGTACCTTCACCGGGCCCGACAACCGCGAGATCCACGCCCATGTCTACCCGCCGCACCACCCCGGACGCGGCGCCCCCGGCGACGAACTGCCGCCCTACGTGGTGTGGGCCCACGGCGGGCCCACCGGGCACGCGCCGCTCGTCCTCGACCTGGAGATCGCCTACTTCACCTCGCGCGGTATCGGCGTCGCCGAGGTCAACTACGGCGGCTCCACCGGCTACGGGCGCGCCTACCGCGAACGGCTGCGCGAGCAGTGGGGCGTGGTCGACGTCGAGGACTGCGCGGCCGTCGCCGAGGCGCTGGCCACCGAGGGCACCGCCGACCGCGCCAGGATCGCCGTACGCGGCGGCAGCGCGGGCGGCTGGACCGCGGCGGCCTCCCTCACCGGCACGGACGTCTACGCCTGCGGCACGATCATCTACCCGGTCCTCGACCTGGTGGGCTGGGCCACCGACGAGACCCACGACTTCGAATCCCAGTACCTCCACTCGCTGATCGGACCGTTCGCCGAGGTCCCCGGCCGCTACCACGACCGCTCGCCCCTCCAGCACGTCGACCGGATCACCGTCCCGTTCCTGCTGCTCCAGGGGCTCGACGACGTGATCTGCCCGCCCGCCCAGAGCGCGCGCTTCCTGGAGCGGACGGCCGGCCGCGGCATCCCGCACGCGTACATCGCCTTCGAGGGCGAGGGGCACGGCTTCCGCAGGGCCGACACGATGGTCCGCGCGCTGGAGGCCGAACTCTCCCTGTACGCCCAGACCTTCGGCGTCACCCGCACCGATGTCCCGCGCCTGGAGCTGACGACATGACCCCCCTGTCCACGCCCCGGACGGCGCCGCTCACCCGGCCCGCGCGGCTGCGGCAGGGGGACCGCGTCGCCGTCGTCTCGCCCAGCGGCCCCGTACCCGCCGACCGGCTCGACGCCGGACTCGCCGTTCTGCGCGGCTGGGACCTCGACCCTGTCGTGGCCCCCCACGCGCTGGACGTCCACCCCCGCCTCGGCTACCTGGCGGGTACGGACGCGGACCGCGCCCGCGATCTCCAGGAGGCGTGGTGCGACCCGTCCGTCTCCGCCGTCCTCTGCGCCCGGGGCGGCTACGGGGCCCAGCGCATGGCCGACCTGCTCGACTGGAACGCGATGCGGGCCGCGGGCCCCAAGGTCTTCGTCGGCTACAGCGACATCACCGCGCTGCACGAGGCGTTCGCCGTGCGGGCGGGGCTGGTCACGCTGCACGGCCCGATGACCGCCGCGCTCACCTTCCTCAAGGACCCCAGGACCCAGGAGTCCCTGCGCGCGACGCTGTTCGAGCCCGAGTCGGTCCGCACCCTCGGCCTGGAGACGGCCCGCGCGCTGGCCCCGGGGCGGGCCCGCGGCATCACCCTGGGCGGCTGCGTCAGCCTGCTCGCCGCCGACCTCGGTACCCCGTACGCCCGCCCCTCTGCCGCCGGCGGGCTGCTGATGATCGAGGACATCGGAGAGGAGCCGTACCGCATCGACCGCATCCTCACCCAACTGCTCCGTTCCGGCTGGCTGGACGGCGTCGCCGGGGTCGGCCTCGGCTCCTGGGCGGAGTGCGGCCCGTCCGCCTCCGCCGTCCGGGCGGTGCTGGCCGACCGGCTCGGGGGGCTCGGCGTGCCGGTGGTCGAGGAACTGGGCTTCGGGCACGGCGAGACGGCCCTGACGGTGCCGCTGGGCGTACCGGGGGTGCTGGACGCGGAGAGCGCCACGCTCACCCTGGACCTGCCCGCGCTGACGTGACCGGGCGGACCGGCCGGGTGCCGTGGGCTCAGCGGGTGCCGTGGGCTCGGCCGGGCTCATGGCACCCGCACGTAAGCTGGCGCGATGCCCGCAACGCCCACGACCCCGCTCGCCGAGGGCCCCCGCGCATATCTGCGCCCGTTCCGCCCCGAGGACGCCGAAGAGTTCACCGCCCACACCCGCGCGAGCGCGGAGCTGCACCGGCCCTGGCTCTTCCCGCCGGACGAGCCCGCCGCGTACGCCGCGTACGCGCGCCGGCTCGTCGAGGACCCGACGCGGGCCGGTCACCTCGTCTGCGCGCGCGAGGACGACCGCATCGCCGGGTTCATCAACATCAACAACATCGTCCACGGCGCGTTCCGGTGCGGGGCGCTCGGCTACGGCGCCTTCGCGCACGCGGCCGGGCGCGGCCTGATGAGCGAGGGGCTCGGGCTGGTCCTCGGCCACGCCTTCGGCCCGCTCGGCCTGCACCGTCTGGAGGCCAACATCCAGCCCGCCAACACCGGTTCCGTCGCGCTCGTACGGCGCGCCGGGTTCCGGCTGGAGGGCTACTCGCCGGACTTCCTCCTCATCGACGGCCGGTGGCGCGACCACGAGCGCTGGGCGATCACCGCGGGGCCGTCCTGGACCCCTTCCGGTTGATCTTCATCGTGTCCATGTCGGTCACGGTGGACCGCAGCGCGCCGTGGCCGCAGCCCAGCGCCCGCAGCGCCGACTCGGCGCGGTCCTCGGCGAGCGCGCCCGCCATCTCCTCGCCGTCCGCCGCGTCCGAGACCACCTCGTAGCGGTAGCTGAAGTGCTTCAGCGTCGCGTCGTACGTGAGCGAGCCCTCCGGCGTGAACCGCATCTGCGCCAGTCCGTGCCGGCCCAGCTCCGCGAGGAGCCGCGCCCGGCTCTCCTCCGTCAGCCCCTCCCACGTCCCGCGCACGATCACCCGGTACGTGTGCTGCGTACTCATCCCGACGCTCACTTCCTGCTGTTCCGTGCCGCCGGACCGCGTCCGGGCGGGGTAAATCGCCTTGAGGACGCAGCGTACGACGGCGAGGATGGCGCGCATGCGGAATATCGTGGTGATCGACGCGCCCTCCAACCTCGGGCTGCGCCCGCCCGCCCCCGGTACCGTCCCCGGCTGTTACAAGCTCGCCGGGGCCCTGCGCGAGCAGCGGCTCCTCCAGCGGCTCGGCGCCGCCGAGGGCGGGGTCGTCGTACCGCCGCGCTACGACCGGGGCGACTGGCAGGAGGGCGACGGGGTCTTCAACGCCGCCGCGATCGCCGCGTACACGCCCCGGCTCGCCGACCGGATCGAGCACCATGTGCGGGCCGGTGACTTCCCCGTCGTGCTCGGCGGCGACTGCTCCATCCAACTCGGCGCCTCCCTCGCGCTGCGCCGGATCGGCCGGTACGGGCTGGCCGCGATCGACGGCTCCGCGGACTTCCGCCACCCCGGCAACTCCGCGCGCGTCGGCGCCGCCGGGGGCGAGGAGCTGGCGCTCGGCACCGGCCGCGGCCGGCGCGACCTGACCGACCTGGAAGGGCTGCGGCCGTATCTGCGCGACGAGGACGTACGGCTCTTCGGGATGCGGGACGGCGACGAGGACCGCGCGGAACTGGCGGCGCTGAAGATCCCCACCGTGACGGTCGGGGAGCTGCGCGAGCGGGGTGTGGCCGAGACGGCCGCGGCCACGCTCCTCTCGCTGGAGACGCCGGAGTTCGACGGGTTCTGGGTCCATCTCGACGCGGACGTCCTCGACCCGTCGGTGATGCCCGCGGTCGACAGCCCGGACCCGGGCGGCCTGCTGCCGGACGAACTCGCCTTACTGCTACGGACCTTGGTGCGCTCGGAGCACTGCACCGGCCTCAACGTCACCATCTACGACCCGGACCTCGACCCGGACGGAACGGCGGGCGCGCTCCTCGCGGACCTGGTCGTGGGCGCGTTCGACCAGGCGGCGGGGACGGCCGCGTAAGGACCGGCCGGGCAACGCACCGCCTGGAGCCGCGTACACCAGAACGGTGCGGGGCGGCGACAGGTACGGGGAGCACCCTGAAGAGCGGGAGCGGCCGCACTGAGGTTCCCGGCTTCGCTACAAGGCCGGATTCTCCCGCAGCCAGTCGAGGCGTTCGACGGCCTTCCGGGTCAGGGGATGGTGCGGACCGAAGATACGGGCGTAGTCGTCACGGCAGCGGACGAGGAGTTGCGCGGCCTCGGCGTGCTCGCCGTTGTCGATCAGCACGTTGGCCAGGTTGTCGCGAGAGTGCACGGTATCCGGATGGCTGTCCCCGTGTTTTCTGGACACGGCCGTGAGGATGTCGCGCAGCATCGCCGCTGCCTCTGTGTACCGGTGTTGGGCGTGCAGTACGGCCGCGAGATTGTTGCGGGAGGTGACCGCGTCCGGATGATCCATGCCCTTGGCCCGCTGCTGGGCGGCGAGCACATCGCGCACCACCAACTCGGCCTCGTCGAGGCGGTCCAGCCGGCACAGGGCGGCGCCGAGGTTGGCCCGTGCGGAGAGCCCGAGGAAGCCGTCCTGTTCGTCGCGGCGCTCCAGGCGGGCGAGGAGTTCGCGCAGGACCGGTTCGGCCTCGTCCCAGCGGGCGCCTCTGCCCAGTGCGGCGGCATGGCGCCCGGCATCGGCCAGCACCGCCGGATCGTCCGGCCCGAGCAGCCGGGTCCTGCGCTCCAGCACGTCCCGGTGGAGCGCGACGGCCTCCGCCTCGCGGCGCAGGTCCTCCAGTACCCGGGCCAGACCGCTCGCGGCGTCCAGGGTCTGGGGATGGTCGGGGCCGAGCAGTTCGCCCAGGCTGGTCCACACGCTGCGCCAGATCTCCTCCGCCTTGACGAAGTCCCCCATGGTCCGGACGAGGTCAGCCAGATCGGCGGCGGTCGTCAGGGTGTCCTCATGGACATAGCCGAGCACCTCGGCCTGGAGGCGCACCAGATCCATGAACCGGTCACGAGCCTCTTCACGGCGGCCCTCCATCCGCGCCAGCACCCGTGCGTACTGCCGAAAGGCCAGCAGGGTCTCGGGATGGTCGGGCCCCAGGCGTTCATAGGCGGCGTTGGCCTTCATCCCGTAGAACTCGTGCGGCGGGATGCCGACCCGGACGATCTCCTCCTCCTGCCCGTCCTCGCCCAGCAACGTCATGACCAGGTCGGCCGCGGGGGGCAGCTCCTGCCCGGCCGGGGGCGAGGACGGCTCGTTCCGCCCCGCGTCGTCGTCCCGCTTCCTGCGCCATTTGAGGGCCATGTCGCGGCCAGCTCCTTCCCCGTAGGTTCATCAGGCTCCGGAATGCACGTGCGCGGCCCACAGGCTCGGGCTGCCCCGGAAAGCGGTACGGCATTGTCGGACCGCCCGGTGCAGCGCGAGGGCCGCCTGGTCGGCGTCGAGCCCGGAGGACCCGGCGGCTCTGTCACCGCGCAGATGGCGGTAGAGAATCCTGGCCACCCGTCCCGCCACCGCGTCGTGCACCGGCCACAGGGTGCCGATCGCGTGCGGGTAGCCGGCGACCTGGAAGGCGGAGGTGATGTGGATGGACTCGTCCGCGAGCCGCCCGGAGCCCCGCGCCGTCTCACAGGCGGACAGCACGGCGAGCCGGGCGTTCGGCAGTTCCAGACGCGAGATGTGATGGACGGTCAGGGGATGCCGCTGGTGGTCGTGCACCAGGAGACGGGCGTGGGAGGGGGAGTCCGGGTCGCTCACCCCGTGGCAGGCGAAATGCACGTACGGATACCTGGGAAGCGCGCGCAGGACGTGGGCGAGCGTCGCCCGCGGACCGGAGACGACCTCCGTGGGCAGCAGCGCCCTCAGCTCCTTCACCTCCCGGCCGACGCCGCCGAGTGCGCGCGTTCCGGGGGCGTCGGGCACGACGACGGCGAGCAGGTCGCCGGCGGGCCGGGGGTCCGCCGCGCGGCGTCGCGCGTAGGCCAGGGCGCGGACGGTCGGCGTGTACGACGAGACCACCAGGTCGAGGACGGTCCGGGGCCGGGGACCGGGTGGCTCGCTGTGATACCCGGCCGCGTGCAGCGGCAGCGCGGCCAGCGCGCCGACCGGTGACCACCACAGCCGGGGCCCGTCACCTTCGGCCGGCGCACCGAGCAGCCCGATCCGGGCGAGGACCGGTTCCGCCACCCGGTCCCAGGTCCAGGCGAGCACCGCCTCGATCGCTTGCTGGGCGCTCCGTTCCCCGGTCGTCGAGGTCGCGGCGGTGAGCGCTTCGTCGAGTTGTGTCACCTGCTCCGCCACCGCCTCGGGACTCACCCGTGGCAGCGGCACCAACCGCACGCCTTCGGGAAGCAGGACCAGCGCGTCGCTGCGGTAGACACTGGAGTACGCCACCACCACGGGACCGTGTGTGGCACACGCCAGGATCTCCTCGTACGCCGGGGCGCCGAGAAATTCCTCGAAACCCGGCAGTGCGCGGATCTCGCCGACCAGCCGTTCCCACCGGGCCGCGAGGGTGTGCAGAGCGTCGGAGTCGTGACCGGCAGTCCCCTGCTCGGTGGTCCCCGGGTCCAGCGCGTCGATGTGGTCGCGCACCTGGACGAAGACCGCGGCGACCTCCGGGTGCGCGGCGCGCAGCCGCTCCAGTTCGGCACGCGCGGCGATCGTCCGGCCGAGCAGGACACCGCGCCCTTGCTCGAGAAGCAGCATCGCGTGGTCCAGCCGCCCGAGTTGCACGGCGCACGCGGCGGCGTCGGCGGCCAGCCCCTGGACACTGGTGAGCCGGTGTTCCTGGTCGTCTCGCCGCAGTCGCCTGGTGATGGTGAACGGCAGCAGGGCGAGGGCCAGTTCGAACCCGGCGAGGGCCTCCTCCCAGCGGTCCGCCTCACCGGCGGCGGCGCCCCAGGCACAGGCCGCGGCCACACGGGACGCGGCCGGGAGGGATTCGATCACGGCGACCTGCCGGTACGCGTCCTCGGAGGCGCGGAGGACAGCGGGGTCGCCGTCCGCCTCGTGCAGCGTGCGGAGCGAGGAGGCGTACGACTGGAGGAAGCCGGCGGTGTGGGCGGTGCCGCGGGTCGATGCGTGTACCGCGCGGCCGAGCGTGGTCACCGCTCGGTTCATCAGCGTCACGTCCTCGGTCGCCCGGGCCCGCTCGAGCTGCGAGAGCCCGAGGTTGTGCAGGTGAACCGCGTGTGCCGGTTCACCGTAGGACGTCTCCGTCACGGCACGGGTGAGGACCGCGATGGACTCGTCCAGATCGGCCTGATCGCCCTCGGAGAGGTAGCGCTGGTGCAGGGCGTTGCCGAGGTGGTTCAGCCGCTCGGCGAGACCGGTGCTGTCCTCGGGGGTCCGGCCGAGAACCTGCCGCGCCGCTGCCACGGCCTCGGCGGCGGCGTCGGCGTCCGCGGTCCGGTCGTACCAGGTCTGGAGGATGATGCCGAGGGTGTCGAGCTTGACGTCGGAGTCCAGGGGCGACCGGGAGAAGCGCAGGGCCAGCCGGGCCAGTTCGGCGGCCTCCCGCAAGGTCGTGAGGTCGCCGGACTGGCGGTAGCGCTCGCGCAGGACGACGGCCAGGTTCGCGACGCGGTCGAAGCGGCCCCGATCATCGGCGGACTGCTCCGTGGAGCCTTCGCGCAGGTAACGCACGGCCTCGTCAAGGAGCGTCACGTCGCCGGTGCGTTCACCGAGCCGGAAGAGGGCGTTGCCGAGGCTGTTCACCCGGGCCGGACGGGACGGATCGGCCCGGCTCGTGGCCCGCACGGACTCGCGCAGCACCTCCACCGACTCGTGCAGCAGACCGGTCCCCTCCGTGTGCTCGGCCGCCATCCGCAACGCGACGCCCAGCACCGCCAGCCCCCGCGGGCGCTCGCGATGCCCTGCCGGTGTCGCCGCGTGGGCCGCCCGGGCCGCCGTGATCATCGCCTCGATGTCGGCCGCCGTCGCGGTCAGGCCGGCCTTCCTGCGCAGCGCCACGGCGAGATGCAGCAGTGCCGGTGTCCGGCGGGGCGAGCCCGGAGGCGTCGCCGCCAGTACCGAACGCAGCAGCTCGACGGCCTCGTGCGCGGCGGACGGTGTTCCGTGGTCCTCGAAGGCGCGGCCTAGGACCGCCGCCAGGTTGCTCCGGGTGGCGACGATGTCCGCCGCGTTCTGCGGTTCCGCGTCGAGCAGCACATTCACGGCGTGCCGCAGGAGCCGCACCGCCTCCGCCATGTCCGCCGCGCTGCCCGTCTCCGCCAGCATCAGTCCGAGGGTGCCGAGGGTCAGCTCCGGTTGCTCCGTACCGTCCGGAGGCATCTCGGCGGCTCGCCGCAGCACCGAGATCGCCGCGTCCCTGTCCGCGTGGTTCCGGTCGACGTCGAAGCGGTCCGCGAGCATGCACCCCAGGAGACGCACATCCTGCTCGCTGGGTGCACTCCCGGCTGCCAGCAGACGGCCCAGGTCGATCGCGTCGTCCAGATCGGGCCGTTGCCGGAAGGACTGCCAGCGCATCACCAGGGTGGTGCGCAAGGCCTCCCTCCAGAACCTCCGTACCCTTTCTGCCGCAGGCGCCCCACCCAGTGCCGCCCGGCTCATCTCGACAGCGGCGTCCAGCGGAGCGCGCTCGCCCGTGCGGTGGAACTGCCCGATCAGCGGGGCCACCCTCCGGGTGGAGTCTTCGGCTGTTCCGTACGCGTCCGACATCACCGGCCCCCTGTGCGTGTTTCCGCGGGCTCTCGACCGTGGTCGCCCGCGGGAACTCCGAAACCCGATTTTACCCAAGTATCCCATTCGGTGCGCTCGTTATGCTGGGAGGGCGGTCGACGGATCCACGGAGGTGTGGCAGTGAGCAGACTCGGCGACGGCGACGGGGGAATCGGCGCGGCCACCGGCGGGGGGCACGATCGGCTGGCAGCGCTCTGCCATCGGCTCACGTCGTCACTGGGAATGCCCGACCTCGGCGTGGAGGGAGATCGCCTGGTCGAGCACATCATCTCCCAGGTACGCGACGGCCGTTCTCCCGAGGACTTCGAGGACGCCTTCGACGAACTGGAGGACCAGCTCCTTGCCGCCGGTTACAGCGCGGGTCTCGGCTCCTACCGTACGGACACCAAGCCCGCCTACCAGAGCTTCCCCGGCACCGGACCCGGCCACCCCTGGCTCTACGTCCTCGCCTGCCCGCGCGGCCACTGCGCCCGCGTCGAGGCACCGGCGTCCGAGGACGGCGAACCGCCGGCCTGCCGCGTCTTCGACGGACCGCTGCGCGAGATCGGATTGCGCCGGTGAGTGCGTTCCTCAACGCGCTCAGCGGGAGACTCGCCGAACGCTGGCTGGCGCTCCTGGCGATCCCCGGCCTGGTGTACCTCGTGTCCCTGGCCACGGCGGTCACCCTGGGACAGAGCCACTGGTACGACTTCGGGCGGCTGCGGACGCGGTTGGACTCCCTGGCGGACTCCCCCGGCATCCACAGCGCGGGCGTCCTCGCGGTGGCTGCGGTCGCCGTGCTGGCCGGTGCTGCGATGACCGGTACCGTTGCGCAGGCCGCCGGAGCCCTGATCGAGAAGATCTGGCTCATGGAGGCGCGCGGACCGCTGACCCGCCGCCTGACCGAGCGCCGAGTGCGCCGCTGGCGGGCAGCTGACGCCGAGTACCGCGCGGCCTTGGTCGCCGCGGGCCGCGCACGAATCGGCAGCACGGCCGACGCCGCCGCCCTCACGGAACAGGCGGAACTCCGCTACGCCGTCCGCAACCGGATCTCCCTTGTCCCTCCCCGGCACCCGTTCTGGACCGGTGACAGGATCACCGGCCCCGACCGCCGTGTCTGGCGCGCCTACCACCTGGACCTGACCCTCTCCTGGCCTCACCTGTGGCTCCTCGCCCCCGACACCACCCGAACCGAGCTGACCACCGTACGCACGGCCTTGAGCGCGGCTGCCCGCCTCACGGCCTGGGGCCTGGCGTACCTCCTGCTGTCCGCCTGGTGGTGGCCGGCGGCGCTGGTCGGCGCGGCCACGGTGGCGACGGGCGTGACACGCGGTCGCACGGCGGCCACCTCGTTCGCGGAATTGGCCGAGGCGCTGGCGGACTTGTGCGGCAGGGACCTGGCAGTGGCGGTGGGTGTGGAGTGCGAGGGGCAACTCACCGTGACGGTGGGGGAGAGGGTGACGCGGCTGCTGGGCAAGCCGGACTGACGGAGTGCCTACGCCCGGTCTCGACCGGTGTTGAAGTGGCGGATCAGCCAAAGGCTGATCCGCAACGGCCCGTCAGGCGCCCGGGACCACCTTGCGGTCCGCGTACTCGAAGACCGAGCCGTCGGGGTGGACGGCGATCAGATTGCGCCCGGCGGGGGTCGGCACCGGGCCCGCGACGACGCGGGCGCCGCCGCCGGTGAGCACCGTGAGCGTCTCCTCGACGTCCTTGACGGCGATGGTCGCGGTCACCTTGCGCAGGACGTCGATCTCCGAGGCGGGACCGCTCATCAGGAGGAAGCAGCCGACGGCGGCCACGGAGACCCCGCCGCGCTCGAAGCGGAGCGCGGGGCTTCCGGTGAGGCGCTCGTAGAACGCCACCGATGTCTCCAGATCGTCGACGCAGATGCGCAGCGTGGTACCCATGATTTCCATGCCCACCAGGTTAGTTGGTATCAGGCACGGCACCGGATCTCGCCGTGGGGCACCATGAACCAGGCGTCCTCCGCCTCGCCCCATTCCCGCCATCCCGCGGCGATCTCCGCGAGCCGCTCGCGCGTCGCGTGTCCGCCGTCGACCGCGAGGGCCGCGTAGGCCGAGGCGACCGTACGGTCCGCCCACAGCCCGCTCCACCACGCGCGCTCCTCGGGGGTGGCGTAGCACCAGGTCGCGGCGGTCGCGGTGACCTCGGTGAACCCGGCGCGCCGCGCCCAGGACAGCAGCCGGCGGCCCGCGTCCGGCTCCCCGCCGTTGGCCCGCGCCACCCTGCGGTACAGCTCCCGCCAGTCGTCCAGCACCGGTACGGCGGGGAACCAGGCGAAGGCGGCGTAGTCCGAGTCCCGTGCCGCCACCGTCCCGCCGGGACGGCAGACCCGGCGCATCTCGCTCAGGGCCCGGACGGGGTCGCCGACGTGCTGGAGGACCTGGTGGGCGTGGACGACGTCGAAGGAGTCGTCGGGAAAGTCCAGGGAGTGGACATCGGCCACCGCGAAGCGGACGTTGGTCACGCCCGCGGCCGCCGCGGTCGCCCGCGCCGTGTCGAGAACGCCCTCGGAGGCGTCGACGGCCGTCACCGTGCCCGGCACGACGAGCGCCGCCAGATCGGCGGTGATGGTCCCGGGCCCGCACCCGACGTCCAGCACGTCCTGGCCGGCCCGCAGTTCGGGCAGGAGGTAGGCGGCGGAGTTGGCGGCCGTGCGCCAGGTGTGCGAGCGGAGCACGGACTCGTGGTGCCCGTGCGTGTAGACGGCGGTCTCCTTCGGCATGGCCGGACTCCCTCTCGTGAAGTGGTCAGGCCACGCTACGCCTCCATGTCGGATGGTGAGATACCTGTCTTAGGATTTGGACCGCGCCTGGTCGGTGGCGGAGCCGAGCGGACGTACGGTGAGCCCGTCGATCACCGCGGTCGGCGGCGCGCCCTCCGACAGCAGAAGCGCGGTGATCGCGTCGGCGGGTCCCTCGGTGAAGTGCACGGCCCCGAGCGGGAGTTCCACCACCGTCGGCGATGTGCCGGGCGCCAGACCGAGCAGGGTGCCCAGCCAGGCGGCGGAGGCGGCCGGGTCCGGGGTCTCGACCAGGAGTCCCGCGAGATCGTGCGGCCCCCGGTTCACCCGCCCCGGCGCGGTGTACCGGGCCAGGATCGTGTGGCGGTCCGGCGTGTACGTCACGAAGAACGGTGCCCACGGCGGCACGTTCCGCGGGATCGCCTCGCGGAACGAGACGGGCGACCCCTCCGGCGCGAAGCCCAGCACCTCCACCGTGTGCCCCTGGGCGCGCAGCCGTTCGGCGGTGGCGTCGGCATCGGTCACGTGGACGCAGAAGTTGAGCGCGCCGCCGCCCCGGGCGACGAGTTCGTCGTAGCGCGGCTGCCACGTCCGCATGGCCCTGCCGTACGGGGAGTCCAGGAAGGCGGCGCGGTCGACGACGCTCGACAGTTCGATGTAGCGGGTGTCGAGCCGCCACGCGCCGTTGCGGTATCCCCGGTACTCCGGGTTGGCGTGGGCGGGCAGGCCGGTCCGCGTGTAGGCGAGGGCGGCGGCCTCCACGTCCGGTACGCAGTGCACGAGGTGGTCGAACTCCGGCTGTTCGGGCAGGGGTGACTCCGGGCTCACAGCACCTCCGTTGTGGGTTAGGTGAGCCTAACCTTCTCCTGGTCCTCCCGGTTCTTCCAGTCCTCCCGGGTCAGTTCGTAGGCGACGTCCCCGTGCTCCGACCCCTCGATCGTCTCCGGCCACTCCTCGAAGAAGGTGCGGACGTACCGCAGCCCCGCCTTCTCCAGCACCCGCCGCGACCCGGTGTTCACGGTCATGGTCTGCGCGGTCACCCGTTCCGCGCCGAGCGCGGTGAACGCCGTACGGACCAGGGCGCGCGCCCCCTCGGTGGCGTATCCCCGGCCCCAGGCCGCGCGGCGCAGCCGGTAGCCCAACTCCACGACGCGCCGGTCCGGTTCGCCGCCGGGCTCCGGGGCCGGGCGCGGCGCCAGGCAGAACCAGCCGAGCCAGGCGCCCGTGGTCCGCTCCTCGGCCGCCCGGAATCCCGGGCCCAGCAGCCTCGGCAGGGTCGTGCCCCGGACCGTGCCGGCGGAGACGGGCAGCCCGCCGTCGATGAACCGCCGGACGCCCGGGTCGTTGTCGAGCGCGACGACCCGGGCCACCTCGTCCTCGCCGTCGGTGAAGGGGCGCAGCCGCAGCCGCCGGGTCTCCAGGAAGGGTGCCATGTCCACGACCGGGATCCTCGGCCGCGCGCCCGGGGCTGTCCAGCGGATATCCCCGCCGGGACCGGCTACAGCAGCGCCTGCGGCCGGTAGACCGTCAGCGCCTCGATCGCCTTGTCCAGCGTCAGCTCCCGTGGTGCCGGGGCGACTTCACCGTCGTACGCGAGCCGGGTCCCCGGCGCGATGTCCTTGATCCGTACGCGGCGCATCCGGACCGCGGCGTGGACGGGCGAGCGGCTCAGCGGGCCGGCCAGGGCGGCGGCGAGCAGGCGGGCGCCCGGGGCCCGGCCGCCGTGCACGATGCGCAGGTCCAGTAGGCCGTCGGCCAGGTTCTGCCGGTGGCCGGGGGTGGGGCCCATCTGCCGGTAGATCCCGTTGCCCGCGAACAGCAGCCACAGCGACCGCCGCCGGCCCTCGAATTCCGCGTCGATCTGGTGCTCGCCGCGCAGCACCCGCGCGGCGGCCAGCACCCCGGCGGGCCAGCCGCCGATCCGGGGCGCCCACTGCTCGCGCACCCGGACCAGCTCCGGATAGACGCCCAGGCTGAAGGTGTTGACGAAATGCCCGGGCGCGCCGTCCCCGTCCGGACCGGGGGTGAAGCGCCCCAGGTCGACCCGTACGGCGTCGCCGGCCGTCAGCGCCCGGCAGGTGTCGTGGACGCTCTCGATGCCCAGGTCGTACGCGAAGTGGTTGAACGTACCGCCGGGGAAGACCGCCAGCGGCAGCGTGTGGCGTACGGCCACCGACACGGCGCGGTTTATCGTTCCGTCGCCGCCGAGGACGCCCAGCGCCCGGCAGTCGCCCGCCGCCTTCTCCAGCTCCGTGTCCACCTCCTCCGGCGCGCAGACCACCACCCGGGCGAACGGCAGCGCGTCACGCACCAGCGGCGCCGTGTCCGCCGAGCCCGAGGCGCTGTTGACGACCACGGTCAGCCCCCGGCCGCCGGGCAGCGCGGGCGCCTGGGTGTGCGGCCGCCCCGGCGCGGGCAGTTGCGAGCGCGTCGGCACCATCCCCCGTACCGCGAACGCCGCCCCCACCCCCAGCGCCGCGCCCACCAGGACATCGCTCGGATAGTGCACGCCGGTGTAGACCCGGGACAGCGCGACGGCCGCGGCCACGGGCGCCACCGCGGCGCCCCACCCCTTCGACTCCAGCGCGACCCCGGTGGCGAACGCCGCCGCAGAGGCCGCGTGGCCCGACGGGAACGAGGACGTGAACGGCTGCCGCTTGAGCCGCCGTATCACCGGGACGACATCGAGCAGCGGACGCTCCCTGCGCACCGCGCGCTTGCCCACGGTGTTGATGGCCGCCGACGCGAGGGCCAGCGACGCCACGCCCCGCAGGGCCGCCCGGCGGGACCGCGCGCTGCCGCCCAGCGCGGCCATCCCCGCCGCCGCCCCGAACCAGAGCAGCCCGTGATTGGCGCTGCGGCTCAGCCTGGGCAGCACGGGGTCCGCGCCCGGCCAGTGCCGGCCGGCGACCGCGCGGAAGGCCCGGTTGTCCCACTCTTCGAGCAGCGCGGTGATCCGGGCGCGGCTGAGGACTGCGGAGGCTGCTGCGGTGTTCGGCATGGCACGCGGATACCCCGGCGGGGGCGGATCAAGCGGACGGTCCGGTACGGCGGACGGTCCCCCCGAGGGGGACGGGGCGGCGGAACCCGAGAAGCGCACAGGCACAAACCTCCGTATAAAGGGCTCAAGATACCGGGCGTACGGGACGGGCCGGCCCCCGGGCGGCCCCGGAGGTGGCGCATATGCGGCGGACGGCTCCCGAGGGCCGTGGCCCCGTACGCTACGGCCCGCCCGCCCCCGAGGCGGGACTGCCCGTCCTGCCCGAACTGGCCGAGGAGTGCGCGGCGGCGGCCCGCCGGACCGCGCCGGAACCGCCCGGCGGCGGCGCGGTCCTCCGGGAGGCCGCCTGCGGCTACTGGTCCCGCCGCGGCCTGCCCGGCGGCCTCGACGATGTGGCCGCCGCCCCCGGCGCGCAGCCGCTGCTCCTCGCGCTGCTCGCCGCGTACGGCGGGGACGTGCTGATGCCCCGGCCGTGTCCCGCCTGGTGGATGCCGCAGGCCCGGCTGCTGGGCCGGCCCGCCTACCACGTGCCCGCCCCGGCCGACGCGGGCGGCGTGCCCGACGCGTACGCCCTGCTGGAGACGGTCCGCCGGATCCGGGCGGAAGGGGGCGTCCCGCGCGTGCTGCTGCTCTGCCCCGCCGACGACCCGACGGCCACCGTCGCCCCGCCCGAACTGGTCGGCGCGGCGTGCGAGGCGGCGGTCGCCGAGGGGCTGCACATCATCAGCGACGAGACCTGGAGCGAGACCCTGCACCGGCCGCACGAGACGGTGCTGCTCAGCCCGGCCCGGATGTGGCCCGACGAGGTCACCGTCGTCAGCGACGCGGTCGGCTCGCTCCTCCCGGCCGCCTGGCCGCTGGCCGTCGCCCGCTACCCGGCCACGCCGGCCGGGGCCGCGCTGCGCGCCAGAACCCTCGACTTCCTCACCGCGCTCGGCGCCCTCGTCGCGGGCCCGGTCGCCGCGGCCGCCGCCCACGCGCTGGACGAGCCGGGGACGGTCACGGCACGGGCGGGGGACGCCGCCACGCTCTACGGGCGGATCGCCGGGGCCGCCGAGCACGCGGTGCTCGCCTCCGGGGCCCTCGCGCGTACCCCCCGGGCGGGCCGCCACCTCTACGCCGACCTCGGGCCGCTGCGCGCCCGGCTGGCCGCGCTCGGCGTCACGGACTCCCTGGAGCTGGAGAACCATCTCGGCGCCCGGCTGGGCATGGACACCCCGGGGGGCCACCGGTTCGGCGACGAACTGGGCGCCCTGCGCGTCCGGCTCCCGACCGGTCCGCTGCTCGGGGAGACCCCGGAGCAGCGTCTGGAGTCGCTCTCCGCCGCGGCCCCCCTGGAACTGCCCCATGTGGCCGGCGCGCTCGACGCGTTCCGCTCGGTCTTCGACGAACTGCGCTGACACGGCGGCGCACCGCGCCGAGGGCGGCGCACCGCGCCGCCCTCGCCGAGGAGGCCGGCGCCTCGGGTTCCCGGTCCGCCGGACCTTGGCCCTCCGGCCCCGGGTGCCTCGGGCCCCGGTGCTCAGGCCCTCACGCTCCCCGGCCCTCCGGATCCCGGTCGGCCGTGGCCCCCGTAATCTCCACGGTCCCGGTGGTCTCGGCGGTCCCGGCGTCTCCCCGGCGCCGCCGCAGTCTGCGCCACAGCGCCGGGGCACCGCTGACCACCACCGTCAGCAGCACCGCCGCGAGTACGCCCTCCCACGGCTCGGCGAAGAGCGAGCCGCCCGCCACCCCGATGAGCTGGTACGTCGCGGCCCACGCCAGACACGCGGGTATGTCGCCCCGGGCGAACCGGCGCAGCGGCCACTCGCCGAGCAGACAGGCCAGCATCACCGGGATCCGGCCGGCGGGCACCAGCCGGGACAGCACCAGCACCGTCACCCCGTGCTCCCGCAGCTTGTCCTGCGCCTGTTCCAGCCGGTCGGGCGGGGCGCTCCTGCGCAGCGCCGCCAGCCACCGCGAACCGTTCTTCGAACCGACGCCGCGCCGCCCGAGCCAGTACAGCGCGACATCGCCGAGGAAGGCCGCACAGGACGCCACGAGGAAGAGCCAGACATTGGAGAGCGGCGAGCTCTGGTGGAACGCCACCACCGCCGCCGTACTCACCACCGCGCCCGTCGGCACCACCGGCACCAGCGCGCCCAGCGCCACCAGCAGAAAGACCGACGGATAGCCGGCGGCCTGCTGGGTCGACTCCGGGGGCAGCACCGCGAACTGGGCCAGCAGCCGGTCGATCACCGCGCGACCTCCGGCCGTGCGCTCTCGCCGTGCCCCAGCAGATGCACCGACACCTCCGGGGCGAGCCGCGCGGCCTTCCGTACGAACTCGTCGCCCGGCGCGTAGAACTCGTGCGGTCTGACCCCGTCGAGCCCGATCGGCCAGTACGTGCCGTAGTGCACCGGCACTGCCGCGCTCGGCGCCAGCCGCGCCAGTGCCTGGGCCGCGCGCCCCGCGTCGAGGTGCTCGGGCCCCAGGTGGGGCCCCCAGCCGCCGACCGGGAGCAGCGCCACGTCCACCGGGCCCACGGACGCGGCCATGGTGTCGAAGAGCCCCGTGTCGCCCGCGAAGTAGGTCCGTGACTCGCCGGTGATCACATAGCCGAGCGCGGGGGAGCGGTGCGGCCCGACCGGCAGCCTGCGCCCGTCGTGGAGCGCGGGCACCGCCCGTACCCGGACCGGCCCGACCGCCACCTCGTCGCCCGCGTCCACCTCCGTGATCCGCAGCCCCGCCGGATTGCGCCGCGCGTCGAGCCGCCGGAGCCCCGGCACCGAACGCTCCGCGTCGCGCGGCACGATCAGCCGGGTGCCGGGCGCGAGCCTGGCCAGCGACCGCAGATGGAGATGGTCGGAGTGCAGATGCGAGACGAGCACCGCGTCGGCGACGCCCGCCTCGGGCGGCGGTACGGGGCCCAGACGCCGGCGCAGGTGCGCGAGACGGCGCACGAAGACCGGGTCCGTGAGGATCCGTACCCCGGAATCCTCGACCGTGCAGGTGGCATGGCCCCACCAGGTGATGACAGTTCCCAACCCGACCTCAGCTCCGTCCGCCCCGGCGCGCACGGGGGCGCGTGGTGTCCCGCTCCCCGCCCGGGGCCGCTCCTCGGACTCAGCGTACGGCCGCCACCCGTCCGGGCGAACGAGGTGCGCCCGGACGCGCGCCTCCGACCGCCCCGTACGCGCCTGCCTCGCGAAGGCGTGCGCGGGTTAGGGTCTGCGGAACGAAGGCGGGCCCGGGGGGACGGGCCCGGAGTGCGCGGGGAGCGGGGGAGCGGCATGGGCGAGGTACGCGTGACGGCGATCGCCAGCCTGACACCGCTGGAGGAACTGGACCGCGACCCGTTCCTGGTGGACACCCACGGACAGCACCTGATGTGCGCGCGCTGGGCCGAGGACAAGGGCTACGTCGTCACCCGCCAGCTCTACTTCTACCGGCTGCGCCCCGACCACCGCGGGCTGTGGACCGATGTCGAGGAGGGGCTGGTCGATCTCTTCGTCGCCGCCAACGACCGTGTGCTCGAACGGGCGTTCACCTCGGTCGCAGCCTTCGCCGCGGAGTGCGAGCGCCGGGGCGTACGGCTGGAGACGGCCGGCCTGGACGAGCCGTGCTACGACGCCGAACGGAAGGCGGAGGTCCACCGCAGGCTCTCGATACCCGCGAAGGGACGCCGCGCGCCACTGTGACTCCCCCTCCCGGTTCCGGCGGGGCCCCGCGCGCGCCTGTGCGAGGCTGGGGGCCGAGCCCGTGAGCCGTACGGGTCCGGACGTGAGGTGACGGGTAGTGGTGACGGGGCGATGGCGTACGACGAGCAGAGCCCTGCTGCGGGTGATCATCGTATGGGCGGTCTCCACCGTGACGATGCTGGCGCTCGCCGGCATCCTGCCCGACTTCCAGCTCCAGTCCGACGACGGGGACAGCCCCACCCGGATCGCCGTCACCGCGGCCTGGGGCGCGGGCGCGTTCGGCCTGCTCGGCGCGCTGGTCTGGCCGGTGCTCGTCCGCGCGCTGCTGCTGGTCCCGGCGCTCGTCCTCGGCCTGCTGGTGTTCTTCCTCAACGGATCGCTGCTGCTGATCGCGCTGCGGCTCATCCCCGACGGCCGGGGCGCCGCCGATCCGCAGACCGCGGTGGTGGTCGCCGCCGTGATGTCCGCGGTCGCCTCCGCGACGTCCACCGCGCTCGCGGTCGGTGACGACGAGGCGTACCGGCGCAGGCTCTCGCGGCTCGCCGACCGCCGACGGCGCAGACGAGGCCGGCCGGGCGACGAGGGCCGCGGGGACGAGCAGCCCGGCACGGTCTTCCTCCAACTCGACGGGGTGGGCCACCAGGTGCTGCTGGACGCCGTCGCCGCCGGGGCGGTGCCACACATCGCGGGGTGGCTGGGCGAGCGGCCGACCCACCGGCTGACCCCGTGGCGCACCGACTGGTCCAGCCAGACCGGCGCCAGCCAGCTCGGCATCCTGCACGGCTCCAACCACGATGTCCCCGCCTTCCGCTGGTACGAGAAGGACAGCGGCCGGATCATGGTCAGCAACCGGCCCGCGAGCGCCGCCGAACTCCAGCGCCGGGCCATCGCGCGCACCGGCGACGGCGGGCTGCTCACCCTCGACGGCGCCAGCCGCGGCAATCTCTTCAGCGGCGGCGCCGACCAGCTCGCGCTGGTGCTCTCCATCGCCGCCCGGCGCGGCCGGGCCAACCGGTCCCGGGCCGGCTACTTCGCGTACTTCTCCGACCCGGCCAACGCCGTCCGTACGGTCGTCTCCTTCGTCGCCGACGTCTGCCGCGAGATCGGCCAGTCGACCCGGGCCCGGCTGCGCGGGGACCGGCCCCGGGTGGGCCGAGGCGGGCTCTACCCGTTCATCCGGGCCTTCGCGACCGTCGTCGAACGGGACGTCGTGGTCGCGGCGGTGCTCGGCGACATGCTGGCGGGACGGACCGCCGTCTACGCCGATCTGGTCGCCTACGACGAGGTCGCGCACCACTCCGGGCCGCACAGCCGGGACGCCGCGCGGGTGCTGGCCCAGCTCGACCGGTCGGTCGGGATGATCGCCAGGGCCGCCGAACACGCGCCCCGTACGTACCGGATCGTGCTCCTCTCCGACCACGGCCAGAGCCCCGGCGAGACCTTCGAGGGCGCGTACGGGCTCACCCTCAAGGACCTTGTCAGGGCCGGGTGCGGACTGCCCGTCTCCCGCCGGGCGGGGCGGACCAGGAGCGGCGCGGAGGCGCGCGACGCCGCCCGGCACGCCGTGCTCGGCGCGCTGCACCGTCCCGAGCGTGCCGAGGACGACGCGGCGGAGTCTCCCGCGCGCTCCTCGGAGCCGGTCGTGCTCGCCTCCGGGAACCTCGCCCTGATCTCCTTCCCCGACGTGCCGGAGCGGATGAGCCGGGAGGCGATCGACCGGCGCCACCCGGCGCTGCTGCGGACCCTCGCCAGCCATCCGGGCATCGGTTTCCTGCTGGTACGGAGCGAGGAGCACGGATCCGTGGTGCTGGGCCGCGGCGGAGCTGAGGTCCCCGTCGGCGCGCTGACCGACGACGGGCCGCTCACGGGGCTGGGGCCCGGCGCGGCCGACGCCGTGCGTCGCACCGACGGTTTCCCGCACGTGGCCGACATCATGGTCAACTCGATGTACGACCCGGAGACGGGGCGGGTGCACGCCTTCGAGGAGCAGATCGGCTCGCACGGCGGGCTCGGCGGCGAACAGGCGCGGCCCTTCCTGCTGTCGCCGCTGGTGCTCAGCGCGCCGGTGCCCGACCACGCCGAACTCGTCGGTGCCGAGCAGGTGCACGCGGTGTTCCGGCGCTGGCTCCGGGAGGGCGGCGGGCCGCAGGTGCCCCTGGCGGCGGTGACGGCGGCCGGCGCGGCGGCCGGGGTGGACGTCGATGCCGGTGCCGGGGCGGGTGCCGATGTCCCCGCGGACGCCGACGCGGGGGTCGGGACCGCCGCCGAGGCCGGCGCGGGGGCCGAGGCCGGGGCCGGTGCCGGGACGAATACGTTCTCTGCCGGGGTACACACGGCCGAGAACGAGCGGGACCCGGCTTAGCGCGCGTACCCCGTGCGGGCGGTTTCCGCCGGTAGCAGGACCGGGCGCGGCCGTGCCTGGGCAGGGGTGGCATGTCCCAGGAGGTCATGCCCATGCACTGTGCCCCGCCTCTCACGTCCCGCGCCGCGGCCGCTCGTGCCGCCGCCGTGCGCCGGGCCGTGGTGGTGGCGCTGCTGGTGCTGATCGCCTTCCTGGGCCTCGCGGCCGCGTCCTGCGCCACGGCGGCGCGGGCCGTCGAGCCCGTGCCGCCCGCCTCCGGCACCCCGGCCCCGGCCGGGGAAGGGCAGGGCGACGGGCAGCAGGACACCGCCGAGACCGATCAGCACACCGACCCCGCCAGGACCGAGCGTCCCGCGCGGGCCCGGATGGAGCCCTCGGTGCTCGCCGCGCCGGGCGCCATGAGGCCGTCGCCGTACCCGGACAGCCGCATCCCCGTGGGACCCCCGCGCGCGGCGGGCCCGACGCGCTGTGCGGTGCTGCGCTGCTGACAGGACGTGCACCCGCGCGTTCCAGGGACTTCTCCGGTCCCGCCCCTTCCAGCAGCAGCATCACCCCCTTCAGCGTGAGGACACAGCCATGCCGATCGACGCCTTCGCCGCGCTCAACGCCATGATCCGCGCAGAGGCCGCGCGCGCCGACACACCGAAGCCCCGCCGCCGGTCCCCGGAGCCGAGTCCGTCCGACGGACCGGCCTCCGCCTCCACACCCGCCGCGGCTCCCGTATCCGTGTCCGCCGCAGAGCGCGGCCGGGCCGCGGAACGGACCTCCGCGGAGGAGGAACCGGCGGAGCGCGGTACGGCGGCGAGCTGATCGCCGCACACTCCCGGTCGCGCCCGCCCGTACGCGGGCGCGACCGGACCGACCGCAACCGCCCGGGCCGCACCGCCCGGGCCGCACCGTCCGGGCCGCACCGCCCGGGACCGGTCAGGCGCGGCTCCGGGAGAGGCTCTCGCGCTCGATCAGCCGGGGCAGCGGGACCTGTACGGTACGGGCCGCGCCGCCGTCGAGGAGCGCGGCCAGCTCCCGCGCCGCGATCCGGCCGAACGCGACGGAGTCGCGGGAGAGGGCCGTCAGCCACGGCCGTACCAGCCGGCAGAGCGCCGAGTCCTCCCAGGAGATGACCGAGACGTCGCCGGGCACCGCGAGCCCGAGCCCGGCCGTGACCGCCGCCCCGGCCGCCGCCATCACGTCGTTGTCGTAGATCAGGGCGGTCGGCGGGCGGTCCTCCTCCAGCACCCGGCGGGTCACCGCCGCGCCCTGCGTGTCCGAGTAGTCGGTGGTGAGCGAACGCACCTCGGGGAGGCCGTACCGCTCCGCCTCGGCCCGCAGCGAACGGATCCGCCGCTCGGTGTGGGCGAGCGAGGACAGCCCCGCGATATGGACGATCCGGCGGTGCCCCAGCTCGTGCAGCCGGCCCACGACGGCGGCCATCGCGCCCGCGTCGTCCGCCCGGACCCGGGAGAGCGCCGGGTGCGACCGGGTGTCGCCGTCCGGCAGTTCGCCGATGACGACGGCGGGCAGCGCCAGCTCGTCCAGGAGCCCGGGCCGGGGGTCGTCGGTCCTCGGGTCGACGACCAGGACACCGTCCACCCGGTGCTCGGCCCACCACCGGCGGTAGACCGCGCACTCGGCGTCCACGTCTTCCACGACCTGGAAGAGCAGGCCGAGTTGACGGTCTGACAGGATCTCCTGGATGCCGGAGATCAGTTGCAGGAAGAACGAGTCCACGCCGAGGGACGCCGCCGGGCGGGCCAGCACCAGCCCCACGGTGGCCGAGCCCTCGCCGGAGAGCGCGCGGGCGGCGGTGCTGGGGCGCCAGCCGAGCTGTTCCGCGACCCGGCGGACCCGGGCACGGGTGATCTCCGAGACGCCGGGGCGGTCGTTGAGGGCGAAGGACACGGCGCTCTCCGAGACCCCGGCGCGCTGGGCGATGTCCTTCATCGTCGGACGGCGCGCGGGGGTCCGGCGGACCGGCGGAGGCTCCACACCCGGTCGGGCGCCGGTGGCCGAAGGAGGGTCCGTGACCGGTCGGGTCTCCGTGGTCCGCCGGGTGCCGGTGGCCGGCGAGGTGTCCGCGGGGGCCCGGGTCTCTCCGGCCGACGGCTGGTTGGCTGCCACCTCGGATCCCCTTTTCCTGCCGTATCGGACGAGCCATCGTGACTCCGGACTAATGCGCTTGAGTCCGAGCATCCTAAAGCGCATTAGTACCCTGCCGCAACTAAACCGTAATACCCCCTGTGACCTGCGGTGAAACCGACTTCGGTCGTGTTTGTGGCGAGAATGTGTTGACTTTCACCCGCGCACCTTGCAAGGTCTGCTGGGCATAAGGAGTCGGGGCGCCGAAGCTCCGGCTCGCCCACCGCACGCCTGGTCCGAGCAGAAGGAGCCGTTTCCCGTGCGCATCTCCCGAAGAGCAGTCGCCCTCGCCGCTGTTCTCGCCACTGTCCTGCCTCTCAGCGCCTGTGGCGGAGGATCCGACGACGAGTCCTCCGACGCCTCGGGCGCCATCAAGGGCAAGATCACCTTCCAGACCTGGAACCTCCAGGCCAACTTCAAGGACTACTTCAACGGAGTCATCAAGGACTTCGAGAAGGAGTACCCCGACACGGAGGTGAAGTGGGTCGACCGGCCGGCCGAGGGCTACGCGGACAAGCTCAGCGCGGATGCCGCGGGCGGCACGCTGCCCGACGTCGTCAACATCTCCCCCGACCTGGTGGCCCCGCTGGCCAAGGCCGGTCTCGCCCTTGACCTCGACAAGGACAAGACGGCCGCCGGCTTCGCCAAGGACTATCTGCCGGACGCCTGGAAGAGCCACCAGATACCGGGCCTGGAGGGCACGTACGGCTTCCCCTGGTACCTGAACACCGGCCCCACCTTCTACAACAAGCGCCTGTTCAGCGAGGCCGGGCTCGACCCCGAGAAGCCCCCGACCACCTACGACCAGGTCTTCAAGGACGGGCTGAAGCTCGCCGAGCAGAGCAATGGCAAGATCGCCACCCTCGCCCAGGTGCCCACGATCGAGGACTTCGGCCGCTACGGCGTGCAGCTCATGAACGACAAGGGCACCGGCTTCGCCTTCAACGACGCCAAGGGCGTCGAACTGCTCACCAAGTACAAGGAGCTGTTCGAGGCCAAGGCGCTCGACTCCCAGGCGCTGACCGCGACCCCCGAGTCCTCCGGCACCAAGTTCCTCACCGAGTCCGTGGCCATGAACCCGGGCAGCGCGCTGGACCTGGAGAACTTCAAGACGAAGGCCCCGACCCTCTACAAGAACATCGGGATCACCGACCAGATCAGCAACACCGGCAAGGTCAACATGTACGTCATGGGCATGATGGTCAACTCCAAGACCAAGGAGAAGCCCGCCGCCATCGCCTTCGCGCACTTCGTGACCGACGCGACCCGCCAGATGTCCTTCGCCAAGCAGGTCGCCATCTTCCCGAGCACCAAGGGCTCGCTGGACGACCCGTACTTCACCAAGGAGGACGGCACCGACGAGACGCGCGTACGGATCGCTGCCGCCAAGTCCCTGAAGAAGGCCGAGAACTACACGCCCGTCCTGTTCAGCGAGCAGATGAAGACCGAGCTGCGCAACCAGGTCGCCAAGGCGCTCCAGGGCAAGCAGAGCCCGCAGGCCGCGCTCGACCAGGCCGTAGAGGCTTGTGACCGTCTGCTCAAGCAGAGCTGAGAGCTGAGCCCCGCACCATGACAAGCTCCACCGCCCCCCGGGCGCTTCCCCCGGAATCCGCCGCGGCGGGGCCCACCCTCCGGAGCTCCGGCTCCGGCGGCCGTGGGCCCCGCGGCGGGCCCGTCCGCGGGATCCGGCGTCAACACTCCCTCAGTCCCTGGCTGTTCGCGGCCCCGGGACTGCTGATCGTCGGCGCCTTCAGTCTCTATCCGTTCTTCAGCACCGTCATCAACTCCTTCACCGACCGCCGGACCCTGATCGCCGGCGGCTTCGTGGGCCTGGACAACTTCCGGGAGCTGATCCACGACGAGATGTTCTGGATCGGGCTGCGCAACAGCACGCTGTACGTCCTCTGCGTCGTCCCGGCCCTGGTCCTCCTGCCGCTGCTGCTCGCGATGCTGGTCCAGCGGCAGATCCCCGGCATCACCTTCTTCCGCTCGGCCTTCTACACCCCCGTCGTCGCCTCGATCGTGGTGGTCGGCCTCATCTGGGTCTGGCTGCTCGACGACCGCGGACTGGTCAACTCGGTGCTGGAGGCCGTCGGCGTCGGCCGGATCGGATTCCTCAGCGACCAGTGGCTGCTGCTGTTCAGCGCGATGGCCGTCACGGTCTGGAAGGGCCTCGGCTACTACATGATCATCTACCTGGCCGCGCTGGCCAACGTACCGCGCGAGCTGCACGAGGCCGCGGCCGTCGACGGCGCCGGGGCGATCCGCCGCTTCATCACCGTCACCGTGCCCGCCGTACGCTCCACCATGGTCCTCGTCGCGGCGCTCTCCTCGGTCGCCGCCTTCAAGGTCTTCTCCGAGGTCTATCTGATGGCGGGCCCGAGCGGCGGACCGGCCGGCCAGGACACCACCCTGGTCATGCTCGTCCAGCGGGTCGGCACCGGGCTGAGCGGCCGGGTCGGCTACGCCTCGGCGATCTCCGTGGTCGTCTTCGTCGTCACGGTCGCCCTGATGCTCCTGGTGCTGCGCGCCGACCGCAAGGAGGACGCGTGACCATCCTGAAGGCCACCGACGCCGAGGGCCGGCGCATCGCGCCCTGGCAGCTCGCCCTCCGCTACACGCTGCTGCTCATCATGCTGGCCGTGATGATCGGTCCGTTCCTCTGGCAGCTCTCCACCTCGCTCAAGGGCCCGACCGAGGACATCTACAGCTACCCGCCGACCTTCCTCCCGGACGATATGACCCTCCACAACTACGGCCGGGTCGCCGAGATCATCCCGGTGTGGGAGTACGCGTTCAACTCGCTCAAGGTCGCCCTCGCCAACGTTGTCACCAACTGCGTCGGCGCCGCCCTGGCCGGCTACGCGCTCGCCCGGCTGCGCTACCGGGGCCGGACCGCCGCGACCCTGGGGTTCATCCTCGCGATGCTCGTCCCCGTCGAGGGCATCATCATCGCCCAGTTCACCACCATGCGGGACCTCGGCCTGAACAACACCCTCATCGGCGTGCTGCTGCCGGGATGCATCGGCGCGATGAACGTGCTGCTGATGCGCAACGCGTTCCTCAACCTGCCGCACGAGGTGGAGGAGGCGGCCTTCGTCGACGGCGCCAACGTCTGGCAGCGCTTCCTGCGGATCTCCCTGCCCGCCGTCAAGGGCACCCTCGCCGTCGTCGCGATCTTCGCCTTCATGGGCGCCTGGGACGACTTCCTCTGGCCGCTCATCGTCCTCAGCGACCCGGAGAACTTCACCCTGACCGTCGGACTCAACTACCTCCACGGCACCTTCGCCCAGGACCCCCGGCTGGTCGCCGCGGGGACGATCATCGCCGTGGCCCCGCTCATCGTGCTCTTCGCCTGCCTCCAGCGTTACTTCTTCCGGGGCGTCGGCGAAGGCGCCGTGAAGGGCTGACGCCCCGGAACCACAGGAACCATCGCACGCTCCGCACAGAAGCAGGACAACGTTGCCCCCCATGAGCACTCCCGCACCGCGCTTCGGCGTCAACTACACGCCCAGCCAGGGCTGGTTCCACCACTGGCTGGACTTCGACCTGGACGACGTACGCGCCGACCTGGACTCGATCGCGGGGCTCGGCCTCGACCACATCCGGGTCTTCCCGCTCTGGCCGCTCTTCCAGCCCAACCGCACCCTGATCAGACCGCGCGCCGTCGAGCAGCTCGTCCAGCTCGCCGACGCCGCCGCCGAACGCGGCCTGGACGTCAACGTCGACGGACTCCAGGGCCATCTGTCGAGCTTCGACTTCCTGCCCGCCTGGACCCGGACGTGGCACCGGCGGAACCTCTTCACCGACAACGATGTCGTCTCCGGGCAGGCCGCCTACCTCCGTACGCTCGCCGCCGCCCTCGCCGACCGGCCGAACTTCATCGGCATGACCATCGGCAACGAGATCAACCAGTTCTCCGGGCCGCCGCACCCCGACCCCGACCCCATCACCCCGGAACAGGCCGGGAACTGGCTGCGTACGCTCCTGGCGGCCTGTGAGGAGGGCGCCCCCGGCAAGCTCCATCTGCACGCCGAGTACGACGCGGCCTGGTACCAGGACGGACACGCCTTCACCCCCGCGCACGCGGCCAGGATCGGCGCCGTCACCGCGGTGCACTCCTGGGTGTTCAACGGCACCGCGCAGCGCCACGGCCGTACCGGCACCGCCACCGAGCACCACGCCGCGTACATGATCGAGCTGTCCAAGGCATGGGCCCTGGAACCGCGCCGGCCGGTCTGGCTCCAGGAGGTCGGCGCACCCGCGCCGCTCATCCCGGCCGAGCACGCCGCCGCGTTCACCGACGCCACCGTGGCCGCCGCGCTGGACTGCGCCGACGTCTGGGGCGTCACCTGGTGGTGCTCGCACGACGTGTCGCGCTCCCTGGCCGACTTCCCGGAACTGGAGTACGGACTCGGCCTGCTGACCAACGACCGGAAGGTCAAACCGGCCGGGGAGGCCCTCGCCCGTACGGTCGCCGAGTGGCGGGAGCGCGCCTACGCTCCCGCGCCGCGCACCCTCGCCCTCGCCGTCGACACCGGAGACACCGGTGATGCCGCTGACACCGGTGATGCCGCTGGCATCGCTGACACCGCGCCCGACCGCGCCACCTGCGCTCCCGGCGGCGCGTTCTTCGAGGCGTTCGCCCGGCTGACCGAGGCGGGCGCCCGGCCCACCGCCGTCCTCGCGAGCAAGGCCGGGGACCGCGCCCATCTCGCCGCCCGCGGCATCACGGAGGTCGTCCACCCGGACGACGTCCGCTGACGGACCGCCACCGCCCCGCCCGGCGGCGCGGCCACACTGGACACCGCACCCACGGACCCCACGGCACCCACCGCACCCACGCACCTCAGGAGCACCCCACATGCACGACGACCGCACCCTGGTCGAAGGCCGTCTCAAGCGCGTCCTCGACGAACGCATCAGGCCCGCCGTATACCCCGAGTCGATCCCGCTCGACGTCGCCGTCTGGCACGCGCCGGGCGAGCCCGTCCCCGTCGAGGAGGGCATCGCCGGGCCCACCGGGCCGGTCGCGGTGGGCGACCGCTGGGGCGCGCCCTGGGGCACGAGCTGGTTCCGGGTCTCCGGGACCGTCCCCGAGAAGTGGGCGGGCCGTACCGTCGAGGCGATCCTCGACCTCGGCTTCGACGAGAACATGCCCGGATTCCAGTGCGAGGGCCTGGTCTACCGCCCCGACGGCACCCCCGTGAAGGGCCTCAACCCGCGCAACCAGTGGGTGCGGATCGGGGCGCCCGCCGCCGGCGGCGAAGAGGTGCTGCTGCACATCGAGGCCGCGTCCAACCCGGTCATCCTCGACTACCACCCCTTCCTGCCGACGAAGCTCGGCGACAAGGAGACCGCGGGCGGCGAACCGCAGTACACCCTCGCCCGGATGGACCTCGCCGTCTTCGACGAGACGGTCTGGCAGCTCGTCCAGGACCTGGAGGTGCTCGGCGAGCTGATGGCCGAGCTGCCCGTGGAGGGCGCCCGCCGCTGGGAGATCCTGCGCGCGATCAGCCGCGCGCTCGACGCGGTCGACCTCCAGGACGTGAAATGCACGGCCGCGGCCGCCCGTGAGCAGCTCGCCGAGGTGCTCGCCACCCCCGCGCCGGCCACCTCCCACCGCCTCAGCGCGGTCGGCCACGCCCACATCGACTCGGCCTGGCTGTGGCCGCTGCGCGAGACGGTCCGCAAGGTCGCCCGGACGACGGCCAATATGACCGCCCTGCTGGAGGACGAGCCGGAGTTCGTCTTCGCGATGTCCCAGGCCCAGCAGTTCGCCTGGATCAAGGAGCACCGCCCCGAGGTCTACGCCAAGGTCAAGAAGGCCGTCGCCGAGGGCCGGTTCGTGCCGGCCGGCGGCATGTGGGTCGAGTCCGACACCAACATGCCCGGATCCGAGGCGATGGCCCGCCAGTTCGTGCACGGCAAGCGCTTCTTCCTCGACGAGTTCGGCGTGGAGAACGACGAGGCGTGGCTGCCCGACACCTTCGGCTTCGCCGCCGGGCTGCCGCAGATCATCAAGGCCGCCGGATCCAAGTGGCTGCTCACGCAGAAGATCTCGTGGTCCACGATCAACAAGTTCCCGCACCACACCTTCCGCTGGGAGGGCATCGACGGCACCCGGATCTTCACCCACTTCCCGCCCGTCGACACGTACAACTGCTCCATGACGGGCGAGCAGCTCGCCCACGCCGCGAAGAACTTCAAGGAGAAGGGCGTCGCACGCCACTCGCTCGCGCCCACCGGCTGGGGCGACGGAGGCGGCGGCACGACCCGCGAGATGATCGCCAAGGCGGCCCGGGTGCGCAGCCTCGAAGGCTCCGCGACGGTCGAGTGGGAGACCCCCGGCGCCTTCTTCGCCAAGGCCGAGGCCGAGTACCCGAACCCGCCCGTCTGGGTCGGCGAGCTCTACCTGGAGCTGCACCGCGCCACCCTCACCAGCCAGGCAAAGACCAAGCAGGGCAACCGGCGCAGCGAGCACCTGCTGCGGGAGGCCGAGCTGTGGGCCGCCACCGCCGCCGTCAGGACCGGCGCGGCCTACCCGTACGAACTGCTCGACCGGGTCTGGAAGACCGTGCTGCTCCACCAGTTCCACGACATCCTGCCCGGCTCGTCCATCGCCTGGGTGCACCGCGAGGCCGAGAAGACCTACGCGAAGGTCGCGGCCGAGCTGACCGGCGTCATCGAGACCGCGCAGCGCGCCCTCGCCGGTGACCCGGCCGGTGGCACGCCCCTGGTCTTCAACGCGGCGCCGCACGCGCGCGGCGGGGTCCCGGCGGGCGCGGCGGGACCGGCCGGCGGCGGCGCGGGCGCGCAGCTCACGGCGCGCGAGGGCGGCGGCTTCGTGCTCAGCAACGGCCTGCTGGAGGTCGAGGTCGACGGCCGGGGCCTGGTGGTCTCGGCGTACGACATCAGCGCGGAGCGGGAGACGATCGCCCCGGGCGAGGCGGCCAACCTGCTCCAGATCCACCCCGACTTCCCCAACCAGTGGGACGCGTGGGACGTCGATGAGTTCTACCGGAACACCGTCACCGACCTGACCGACCTCGACGAGCTGACCGCCGTCGAGGGCGACGGCACCGCGGACGCGGCGGCCGGCGCGGGCGGGACGGGCGGCGCGGGTGCAGGCGCTGTCGGCGTGCGGGTCGTGCGGTCCTTCGGCGCGTCGAAGGTCACCCAGCTCCTGACCCTCGCGCCGGGCGCCAAGCGGCTCGACATCGACACCGAGGTCGACTGGCACGAGACGGAGAAGTTCCTCAAGGCCGCCTTCCCGCTGGACATCCACGCGGAGCGGTACGCCTCGGAGACCCAGTTCGGCCATGTGTACCGGGCCACCCACACCAACACCAGCTGGGAGGCGGCCAAGTTCGAAGCGTGCAACCACCGCTTCGTCCACCTGGAGGAGCCGGGCTGGGGCGTCGCCCTCGTCAACGACTCGACGTACGGACACGACGTGACCCGTACGGTCCGCGCCTCGGACGCCGGTACGACCACCACCGTCCGGGTCTCGCTGCTGCGCGCGCCGCGCTTCCCCGACCCGGAGACCGACCAGGGCGTCCACCGCTTCCGGCACGCGCTGGCCCCCGGCGCCGTGATCGGTGACGCCGTACGGGAGGGCTACCGCGTCAACCTGCCCGAGCGCCGGCTCACCGGATCGGGGGAGGTCGCGCCGCTGGTCACCGTCGACAACGACGTGGTCGTCGTCAGCGCGGTCAAGCTCGCCGACGACGCGAGCGGCGACCTCGTCGTACGGCTCTACGAGGCGACCGGCGGCCGGGCCAAGGCGCGGGTCGCTCTCGGCTTCGACGCCACCGGGCTCGCCGTCACCGATCTGCTGGAGCGGCCGTCGGCCGACCTGGCCGACGGCGCGGGCCGACCCGAGTTGGCGGACGGCACGGTCCTGCTCTCGCTGCGCCCGTTCCAACTGGTGACGCTGCGGCTGACCCGGGGCTGACCCGGAGGGGCGGGCGGCGGACCCGTGCCCGGTCCGCCGCCCGCCTTCGGGACGGGTGACCACCGCCCGCCCGGCAGCGGTCACCCGCGGTGCTCCGGCCCGCCGCCCCGCGCCTGCGCGGAGACCAGGTCCAGGAACGCCCGCTCGTTGCCCGCCAACCCCGCGGCCGTGAGCGCCTCGTCGGCCTCGGCCATCGGGGCCGCGAGCAGCGGGACGGCCAGGGACGCCCGCGCCGGGTCGTCCAGCACGGCGCGTACGGCCGCGAGCAGCCGCAAGTAGGCACGGGCGGCGGTGCGCTCGTCAGGGGCGGCGGGGGTGCGGGACGTGGTGATGGCCATCGAGGCTTCCTCCCCATGGATCCGTGGGTCCACGGTCCCCGGACTCCGGGAACCGTCAGGACCCCCCAGTCTGATCCATGGGTCTGACAACGGGGCGTGACACCGCGCCCGGCCGCCCGTTCCCCGGCCTACTCCTCGACGGCCTATTTTTGCTCCTACTCCTCGACGAGCATCCCCGCGCGCAGCCGCGTGATGATGCGGTTGAGCAGCCGGGACACGTGCATCTGCGACACGCCCAGCTCCGTACCGATCTGCGACTGCGTCATCTCCTGGCCGAACCGCATCGTCACGATGGAGCGTTCCCGCTCGTCGAGCTGTTCCAGCAGCGGCGCCAGGGCGTGCAGGTTCTCGACCTTCTCCATCGCCGGGTCCGTCTCGCCCAGCACATCGGCGAAGGTCCGGCCGCCGCCGGTACCGCCGTCCTCGTTCGTGGGCATGTCCAGCGAACCGGCCGTGTAGCCGTTGGTCGCGACCAGGCCCTCGATCACCTCTTCCTCCGTGAGGCCGAGCAGTTCGGAGAGTTCCCTGACGGTCGGGTCCCGGTCCAGGACCGTCGCCAGGTGCTCCTTGGCCTTGGCCAGCTCGACGCGCAGCTCCTGAAGGCGGCGCGGAACATGGACGGCCCAGCTCGTGTCGCGGAAGAAACGCTTGATCTCACCGACGATGTACGGCACCGCGAAGGAGGTGAACTCGACCTCGCGGGAGAGGTCGAACCGGTCGATCGCCTTGATCAGACCGATCGTGCCCACCTGGAGGACGTCCTCCAGATCGCCGCCGCCCCGGTTGCGGAAGCGGCTCGCCGCGAACCGCACCAGCGACTGGTTCATCTCGATCAGCGTATTGCGGGCGTACTGGTATTCGGGCGTGCCCTCCTCCAGGACCTGGAGCTGGTCGAAGAAGAGCTTCGACAGCGCCCGCGCGTCCTTCGGAGCGATCTTGGTGGGGTCCTCGATACGCGGCAGCTCACCGGTCGTCCCGCTCGCCACCTCTCCGGCCGCCAGGACGCCCGCCGGCTGCTCCGCCTCGACAGCACTCACAGTTCTGGTCGTCATGACACTCACCCTCCAACGCAGCGGACCGTACAAGTTCGGCTAGTGCCCCGGCTTTCGATTCTCATGCCCCGTCCTGTCAAGAGTTTTTGAAAACCCTTGGAAACGCGCCAAGACTTACGGAGTGAGCGACGCCAGATACGTGACCGTCGCCGGGTCCGCCGGGACGAACGTCTCGATGGCCAGCTCGGCGACGGTCACGTCCATCGGCGTGTTGAACGTGGAGATGGAGGAGACGAAGGAGAGCGTCCGCCCGTCGTGCTCGATCACCATCGGCAGCGCGAAGAGCGGTCCGGACGGCCCGCCCTCGGTCACCGCCACCGTCTCCCCGGACGGCTCCCCGGACCGCTCCGGCGGCGGATACGCGGCGACCTCCTCGTACAGCGCCCGCAGCGCGGGGGAGCGGTGCAGCGCGAGCTGACGGCCCATCTGGTCCAGGAGATGCCCGCGCCACTGCGGCAGATTGCGGATCCGGGAGGCGAGCCCTTCCGGGTGGAGGGTGAGCCGCATGGCGTTCAGCGGCGGCGTGAGCAGTCGCTCCGGCACGCCCTCCAGCAGCATCGCGATGCCCCGGTTCGCGGCCACCACCGTGTACGTCCCGTCCACGACCAGCGCCGGGTACGGCTCGTACCCGCGCAGCAGCCGCGTCAGCCCCTCGCGGAGCGCGCCCATGGCCGGGTCGTCCAGCGCGGTCTCCGTGAAGCGGGGCGCGTAGCCGGCCGCCAGCAGCAGGGCGTTGCGCTCCCGCACCGGGACGTCGAGACGGTCGGCGAGCCGCAGCACCATCTCCTCGCTCGGGCGGGCGCGGCCCGTCTCGACGAAGCTGATGTGGCGGGCCGAGGAGTCGGCGCGCAGCGCCAGTTCGAGCTGGCTGAGCCGCCGCCGCGTCCGCCAGCCGCGCAGCAGCGGGCCGAACGCGCCACCGGGGGAGGAGGGAGCTGTCGTACCGTCTGCCGCCATCGCGCGCGCCGCCATAGGAGGACCGTAGTACAGCCCCGTATCGTCGGCCGCGTCGCCCGACGCCTCTCCTTCCCCTCCCCTTTCCCTCCTTTCCCCCTTTCCATCCCCCTTCTTCCCCGAGGAGCCCCGCCATGGCCGCCGAGCCGCTGTCGCAGGACGAGATCGAGAACCGGCTGCGGGAGCTGCCCGGCTGGACCCTGGAGGGCGGGCGCATCACCCGTACGTACCGGCTCGCCTCGCACCGTGCCGCCGCCGCGCTGGTCGCCCATGTCGCGGCGGTCCAGGACGAGCTGAACCACCACTCCGACCTGACCCTCGGCTACAACACGGTCGTCCTCGCCGTGCACACGCACGACGCGGGCGGCGCCGTCACCGCCAGGGACTTCGCGCTCGCGCACCGCGTCGAGGAGCTGGCCCCGGCGCACGGCGTCCGCTGACGGAGCGCCCAACTACCCTGGAGCCATGGACGTACTCACCGGGCTTCTCGACGGACCGCGTGCCCGGGGGGCCTTTCTGCTGCGCATGGTGATGGAGCCGCCCTGGGCCGTCCGGATCGAGGACCGCGCGCCGCTCTGCCTGATGTGCGTCACCAGCGGCGAGGCGTGGATCGTCCCGGACGGCGGCGGCGACCCCGTGGTGCTGCGCCCCGGTGACATCGCCATCAGCCGTGGACCCGACCCGTACACCGCGGGCGACCGGCCGGACGCGGTGCCCTGCGCGGTGATCGGCCCCGGCGGGGTCTGCCGCACCCTGGAGGGCGAACCGCTCGCGGAGTCCATGCGGCTGGGCGTACGGACCTGGGGCAACGCTCCTGACGGCGGTACGACGATGCTCGTCGGGACCTACCGCATGGACGGAGAGGTGAGCCGTCGGCTGCTGGACGCGCTGCCGCCGCTGGTGCGGCTGCCCGCCGACGCGTGGAGCTGCCCGCTGACGCCTGTTCTGGAGGAGGAGATCTCCCGGGACGACCCGGGTCAGAGCGTCGTTCTCGACCGGGTCCTCGACCTGCTGCTGATAGCCGCGCTCCGGGAGTGGTTCTCCCGCCCGGGGGCCGAGGCGCCCGGCTGGTACGGCGCGATGGCCGACCCGGTGGTCGGCAAGGCGCTGCGGCTGATCCAGGACGAGCCGGCCAAGCCGTGGACGGTCGCCTCCCTCGCGGGCGAGTGCGGCATCTCCCGCGCCGGTCTGGCCCGGCGCTTCACCGAACTGGTCGGGGAGCCCCCGATGGCCTATCTCACCGGGTGGCGGCTGGCCACGGCCGCGGATCTGCTGCGCGGCACGGACGCCACGGTCGAGTCGGTGGCCAGGAAGGTCGGCTACAGCGGCTCGTTCGCGCTGAGCGCCGCCTTCAAGCGGGTCCGGGGCGTCAGCCCGCAGGAGTTCCGCAGAAACGTGACGCCGGCCGTCTCCCGGACGCTCGTCTCGGGCTGACCGCGCCCCAGGCCCGCGCACGTCCGGCCCGGTGCGGCGGGCGAACGTCGCGCCACCGCCCGCCGCGTCCGTACGCCCGTACGGGCCGCGCGACCGGGCACGGCCCGGCCGGGCGGCCCGTACGGACTGCACCGCGGGCTCAGTTGAAGTCCGCCGGGTGGCTGCCGAGGCGCTTGCCCTCGTCCAGCGCCGCGAACGCGGCCAGGTCGTCGGCGTCCAGCTCGAAGCCGAACACGTCGATGTTCTCCCGGATCCGGGACGGGGTCACGGACTTGGGGATCACCACGTTCCCCAGCTGGAGGTGCCAGCGCAGCACGACCTGGGCCGGCGTCCGCTCGTGCTTGCGCGCGATCGCCACCACCGTCGGGACCTCCAGCAGCCCCTTGCCCTGGCCCAGCGGCGACCACGCCTCGGTCGCGATGGACCGCTCCGCGTGGAAGGCGCGGGACTCGGCCTGCTGGAGCTGCGGGTGCAGCTCGATCTGGTTGAGCACCGGAACCACGGAGGTCTCGCCGAGCAGCCGCTCCAGGTGCTCGGGGAGGAAGTTCGAGACGCCGATGGACCGGGCGCGCCCGTCGGCGAGGATCTTCTCGAACGCCTTGTACGTGTCGACGTACTTGTCGGCGGCCGGGGTCGGCCAGTGGATCAGATACAGGTCGACGTGGTCGAGGCCGAGCTTGCCCAGGGACACGTCGAACGCGCGCAGCGTCGAGTCGTAGCCCTGGTCGCCGTTCCACAGCTTCGTGGTGACGAAGAGTTCCTCACGGGGGATGCCTGAGGCGGCGAGGGCCTTGCCGGTGCCCTCCTCGTTGCCGTAGACGGCCGCGGTGTCGATGCTGCGGTAGCCGGCCTCCAGGGCGGTCGCCACGGCCTGCGTCGCCTCGCCGTCCGGAACCTGCCAGACGCCGAAGCCGAGCTGGGGCATTTCGATGCCGTTGTTGAGGGTGAGGGTGGGGACCTTGCTCACGGGCGGTCGATCCTAACGTCGTCGGTTGCTGCTCGGTCGTCCAACGATTTCGGAGCCGGGCGGATTCCCGTCCGCCCGTCCGCTCCGTCTCCTGCGGACAGGTGTTCAACGGTAGAGTGCCGCGACCTCGGCCGCATAGGCGGCCTCGATCGCCTTCCGCTTGAGCTTCAGCGACGGGGTCAGCAGCCCGCGCGCCTCGCTGAAGGGGTGCGCCAGGATCCGGAACGTACGGATCGACTCGGCCTGCGAGACCGCCGTGTTCGCGGCCACCACCGCACGCCGGATCTCCGCCTCCAGATCCGGGTCCCGCACCAGCTCGGCGGCCTTGAGCGGCGGCTTGCGCCGGACGGCCAGCCAGTGGTCGACGGCCTCCTGGTCCACTGTCACCAGCGCCGCGACGTAGGGCCGGTCGTTGCCGACCACGATGCACTGCGCGACCAGCGCGTGGGCCCGTACCCGCTCCTCCAGCACCACCGGCGAGACGCTCTTGCCGCCGGAGGTGACCAGGATCTCCTTCTTCCGTCCGGTGATGGTCAGGTAGCCGTCCTCGTCCAGCGCCCCCAGGTCCCCGGTGGCCAGCCACCCCTCGTTGAGGACGGCGTCGGTGGCCTTCGGGTCGTTGAGGTAGCGCGCGAAGATCTGGTCACCGCGCAGCCACACCTCGCCGTCGTCCGCGATGTGCACGGAGGTGCCGGGGATCGGCTGCCCGACCGTTCCGAACCGGGTGCGCTCGGGCGGGTTGGCGGTGGCCGCCGCGCAGGACTCGGTGAGCCCGTACCCCTCGTAGATCCGGACGCCCGCGCCCGCGAAGAACAGCCCGAGCCGCCGGTCCATCGCGGATCCGCCCGACATGGCGTGCCGGACGCGCCCGCCCATCGCCTCGCGGATCCGCCCGTACACCGCCCGTTCGAAGAACTGGTGCTGCATCCGCAGCCCGGCGGAGGGGCCGGGACCGAGGTCGAAGGCCCGCTGCTCCACCGCCTCCGCGTACCGCACCGCCACCTCCACCGCCTTGTCGAAGGCGGCGGCCCTCTCCTCCGTCTCCGCCTTGCGGCGCGCCGCGTGGTAGACCTTCTCGAAGATGTACGGCACGGCCAGGATGAACGAGGGCCGGAACGCCGCCAGATCGGGCAGCAGCGCACTCGCCTGGAGCACCGGCTGGTGGCCGAGCTTGACCCGGCCGCGGATCGCCGCGATCTCGATCATGCGGCCGAAGACGTGCGAGAGCGGCAGGAAGAGCAGCGTCGACGCCTCGTCGCCCGACCTGGTGTGGAAGACCGGCTCCCACCGTGCCAGCACGGTGTCCGCCTCGAACATGAAGTTGGCGTGGGTGATCACACAGCCCTTGGGGCGGCCCGTGGTGCCCGACGTGTAGATCACCGTGGCCACCGAGTCGGGGGTGACGGCCGTACGGTGCCGGTGCACCACCTCGTCCTCGACCCCCGCGCCCGCCGCGTACAGCTCGTCCAGGGCGCCCGCGTCGAGCTGCCAGAGCCGCCTCAGCCGCGGCAGCCGGCCGATGACCGAACCGACGGTCATCGCGTGGTCCTCGTCCTCGACCACACAGGCCGAGACCTCCGCGTCGTGCATCATCCAGTAGATCTGCTCGGCCGAGGAGGTCGGATAGACCGGTACGGGCTGGGCGCCGACGGACCAGAGCGCGAAGTCGAAGAGCGTCCACTCGTAACGGGTACGGGACATGACCGCGACCCGGTCCCCGAACCGCACCCCCTGCGCCAGCAGTCCCTTCGCCAGCGCGAGCACCTCGTCACGGAAGGCCGCCGAGGTCACGTCGTGCCAGCGGCCCGCCGCGTCCTTGCGGCCGAGGGCGACCCGGCCGGGATCGTCCAGGGCATGGTCGTACACGGCGTCCGCGAGCCCACCGACGTGGGGGGCGGCCGGCAGAGGGGGGACGGTGAACTCGCGCAATGACCTGGCTCCTTGTGGCGCTCCGCACAGCGCGGTGACGGTACCCCACCGGCAGGACCGGGGGTGGCCGCGGGAACAACCGGCACAAAACAGCGTCACCGCAGGTCAGAGCGGTGAAGGCATGAATGCCCCGGTGAGCTGGGGCCTTGTTCTGACCCTGGAGTAAGGAGACAACGCGGAGATCTCCACCGAATCCGTACGCCGTGCTCACCGGCGCCTCACCGCGGTGGGATTCCTGGTACGTACCTGAACGTACGCGCGTCAGCCGCCGGCGGGCGGCCGGTGCAGCCGGTCGCCGCCCGCCAGGATCGCCGCGGCCAGCGCGTCCGCCGCCTCCCGGGTCGCCCCGGCGCCCGGCCCCGGCCGGCCGGAGCGGCCGCCGTCCAGCAGGACGAACTCCACCTCGCCCAGCTCGGGCAGGCCCGCCCTGGCCGGGACCGGCACCAGGCCCGGCGGGACCAGCCCGCGGGTGTGGGCCATCACGCCGAGCCCCGCGCGGGCCGCCGCTATGAGCCCGCTCAGGCTGGCGCTCGTACACGCGACGCGCCAGTGCCTGCCGTGCGCCTCCAGCACCTCCAGCGCCCGGGCGCGGGTGATGCCGGGCGGCGGGAAGACGATCAGCGGCACCGGGCGGTCCGGGTCGAGCCGGAACCGCGGCGCCCCGATCCACACCAGGGTGGACCGCCAGACCGGCCGGCCGTGGGTGTCGCCGGGACGCCGCTTGGCCAGCACCAGATCGAGCCCGCCGGCCGCGAGCTGCTCGTGCAGGGTGCCCGACAACCCGACCGTCAGCTCCAGATCGACCTCGGGGTGGTCACGCCGGAAGGCCTCCAGGATCTCCGGCAGCCGGGTCAGCACGAAGTCCTCCGACGCGCCGAACCGCAGCCGCCCGCGCAGCCGGGTCCCGGTGAAGAACGCCGCCGCCCGGTCGTGCGCCGCGAGGATCGTCCCGGCGAAGCCGAGCATGGCCTCCCCGTCCTCCGTCAGCTCCACGCTGTGCGTGTCGCGGGTGAACAGCGGCCGCCCCGTCGCCTCCTCCAGGCGGCGGACGTGCTGGCTCACGGTGGACTGGCGCACCCCCAGCCGGCGGGCCGCCTGCGTGAAGCTGAGCGTCTGCGCGACGGCCAGGAAGGTGCGGAGCTGTCCGGGGTCGTACATCCGTCCAGCGTACGGGCTCATCGCGAAACGTGATGACAGTCAGAGTGGTATGCGGGATTCCCGATCAAGGCGAGGGGGCGCAGGATGGGGAGGCCCGATCTGTACCGACCCGCGAGACCGCCCGTAGTGGAGCACATGAACCGCCGCACCGTCCCGAGCATCCTGTCCCGGCTGCCGGTCGACCCGTACGTCCTGGCCCTTCTCGCGACCGTCGGCCTCGCCGCGCTCCTCCCGGTCTCCGGCACCGCCGCGACCTTCGCGGGCGGCGCCTCGACCGGCGCGGTGGGCCTGCTGTTCTTCCTCTACGGGGCGCGGCTCTCCACCCGCGAGGTGGCCGACGGGCTACGGCACTGGCGGCTCCACGTGACCGTCCTCGCCTGTACGTTCGTCCTCTTCCCGCTGCTGGGACTGGCGGCCCGGGGGCTGGTGCCGTTCGTCCTCACCCCGCAGCTCTACAGCGGGCTGCTCTTCCTCTGCCTGGTGCCGTCGACGGTCCAGTCGTCCATCGCCTTCACGTCCATCGCCCGGGGCAACGTGCCCGCCGCGATCTGCGCGGGCTCCTTCTCCAGCCTCGTCGGCATCGTCGTCACCCCGCTCCTGGCCGCGCTGCTGATCGGCGGCGGCACGGCCGGCTTCTCCGCCGACTCCCTGTTCAAGATCGTCGCCCAGCTCCTGCTGCCGTTCCTGGCGGGCCAACTGCTGCGCCGCTGGGTGGCCGGCTTCCTCACCCGGCACAGGAAGGTGCTGGGCCTGGTGGACCGGGGCTCGGTGCTGCTGGTCGTCTACACCGCGTTCAGCGAGGGGATGGTGACGGGCATCTGGCACCAGGTGACCCCGGCGCGGCTCGGGGCGCTGCTGGCCGTGGAGGCGGTGCTGCTCGCGGCGATGCTGGCGGCGAGCTGGTACGGGGCGAAGCGGCTCGGCTTCGTTCGGGAGGACCGCGTCGCCATACAGTTCGCCGGCTCGAAGAAGAGCCTGGCGGCGGGGCTGCCGATGGCGACCGTACTCTTCGGGGCGCACGCGAGCCTGGCGGTGCTGCCGCTGATGCTCTTCCACCAGATGCAGCTCATGGTCTGCGCGGTCCTGGCGAAGCGCCGCGCCGACGATCCGGAGTCACCGGACGGGGAACCGCTCGCCGCAGGACCCATTTCTGGACCTGTCGCCCGGACCCGTTTCCCCACCACGGTCGGCGAGTGAGCCGAGCACGGTCAACCGTCGACGGCGACATGAAGCGCCCCGGAGGCGAACCGAGCCCTCAAGAAAGAGGGGAACCCGGCCGACGCAGGGGGCGCTCCCCGCCGGCCGGGTCCCTTCCCGTGCGGCGGGGGAGGGTCGCACCCCGGTGCGGTCATACGCCGGTGTGCAGTGCGATCCGTTCGTCTCCCGCGTACACGTTCATGGAGGGGCCGCGGAGGAAGCCGACGAGGGTGAGCCCCGTTTCGGCGGCCAGGTCCACGGCGAGCGACGACGGTGCGGAGACCGCCGCCAGTACGGGGATGCCCGCCATGACGGCTTTCTGCGCCAGTTCGAAGGAGGCGCGTCCGGAGACCAGGAGGATGACCCGGGAGAGCGGCAGGAGGTCCTCGCGCAGGGCGCGGCCGACGAGTTTGTCGACGGCGTTGTGGCGGCCGACGTCCTCACGGATGTCGAGCAGTTCGCCGTCCTCGGAGAAGAGGGCCGCGGCGTGGAGCCCCCCGGTCCGGTCGAAGACCGCCTGCGCCGCCCGCAGCCGGTCGGGGAGGCCGGCGAGCAGGGCGGGTTCGACCCGGACCGGGGGAGTGTCGTGGATGGGGAAGCGCGCGGTCGTGCGGACGGCGTCGAGGCTGGCCTTGCCGCACAGCCCGCACGAGGAGGTGGTGTAGACGTTGCGTTCGAGGGTGATGTCGGGGACGGGGACGCCGGGGGCGAGCTGGACGTCGACGACGTTGTAGGTGTTGGTGCCGTCGGCCTGCGCGCCCGCGCAGTAGACGATGGACCGGACGTCGGAGGCGGCGGCGAGTACGCCTTCGCTGACGAGGAAGCCGGCAGCGAGCGCGAAGTCGTCGCCGGGGGTGCGCATGGTGATGGCGAGGGGTTTGCCGTTGAGGCGGATCTCCAGGGGTTCCTCCGCGACCAGGGTGTCGGGGCGGGCGGTGACGATCCCGTCCCGGATCCGGATGGTGCGGCGGCGCTCGGTGACCCGTCCCATGGTGATCAGTCCTACTCGTTGCTCGTCGAGATGTCGGCCCGTTCAGCGCTGCTGTACGTGCTGGAAGCCGAAGCGGCCTTTGATGCAGAGGTTGCCGTGTGTCACGGGGTTGTCGTGCGGTGACGTGACCTTCACGATCTCATTGTCCTGTACGTGGAGCGTCAGGTTGCAGCCGACGCCGCAGTAGGCGCAGATCGTGGTGGTCTCGGTCTGTGCCGTCTCGTTCCAGGTACCCGCGGCGCGCATGTCGAACTCGGATTTGAAGCTGAGGGCTCCGGTGGGGCAGACCTCGATGCAGTTGCCGCAGTAGACGCAGGCGGAGTCGGTGAGCGGCGCGTCGTGTTCGGTGGAGATCCGGGCGTCGAAGCCGCGGCCGGCGACGGAGATCGCGAAGGTGTTCTGCCATTGTTCGCCGCACGCGTCGACGCACTTGTAGCACTGGATGCACTTGTCGTAGTCGCGGACGTAGAGATCGTTGTCGATCTTGGGTTCCTCGTCGAGCCGCGCCGCGTCCGGGCCGAAGCGGGCCGGCTTCGCCTCGTACTCCTTGATCCACTCGGCGGCCCTCGGCGTGGTCGAGAGGTCCGTGGCCGAGGCGAGGAGTTCGAGGACGATCTTTCTGCTGTGCCGGGCGCGCTCGCTGTCCGTGACGACGGTCATGCCCGGTTCGGCGCGGCGGGAGCAGGCGGGGGCGAGCGTCCGGGCGCCCTCGACCTCGACCACGCAGACGCGGCACGCGTTCTTCGGGGTGAGGGTGTCGCCTTCGCAGAGGGTCGGGATGTCCTTGCCGGCGGCGCGGCAGGCGTCCAGGATCGTGGCGCCCTCGGGCACTCTGGTCTCCTGGCCGTCGAGGGTGAACTCGACCAGCCGGCGCGGTGGCTGGAGCGGTATCGCGGTCACAGAGCGCTCTCCGTCTCGTGGGCAGCCTCGTGGGCGGTCTCATGGGCGGTGTCGTAGACACCCAGTCGGTCGATGGCGGATTCGACGGCGTTCCAGGCGGTCTGCCCGAGTCCGCAGATGGAGGCGTCCTTCATGGCCCGGCCGACCTCGCGCAGCAGCGCGATGTCGCCGGCCGCCGCGGCGCCCGTACGGTCGGCGATCCGGTGCAGGGCCTCCTCCTGGCGGACGGTGCCGATCCGGCAGGGCACGCACTGTCCGCAGGACTCGTCGCGGAAGAACTCGGCGATGCGCAGCAGCATGCGGGGCAGTTCGACGGTGTCGTCCAGGACGAGGACGACCCCGGAGCCGAGTGTGGTGCCGGCGGCGCGGGTGCCTTCGAAGGTGAGCGGGATGTCGCGTTCGTCGGGGCGTACGAAGCCGCCGGCGGCGCCGCCGAGCAGGATGGCGCGTACGGTGTCCGGCGCCTCGGCGAGGTCGAGGAGTTCGCCGAGGGTGGCGCCGAAGGGGAGTTCGTAGATGCCGGGGCGGCCGACGTTCCCGGAGACGCAGAAGAGTTTGGGGCCGGTGGATCCGGCGGTGCCGGTCGCCGCGTACGCCTGGGCGCCGCCGGTGAGGATGGGCAGCACGTTGATCAGGGTCTCGACGTTGTTCTCGGCGGTCGGCTTGCCGAACAGGCCCTGTTCCACGGGGAAGGGCGGTTTGGAGCGCGGCTCGCCCCGGTAGCCCTCGATGGAGTTGAACAGGGCGGTCTCCTCACCGCAGATGTACGCTCCGGCGCCGCGGCGGATCTCGATGTCGAACGCGTAGCCCTGGCCGAGGATGTCGTCGCCGAGCAGTCCGCGGGCACGCGCCCGGTCGATGGCGTGCTGGAGCAGGCGCAGGGCGCGCGGGTACTCGCCGCGCAGGTAGAGGAAGCCGCGGTGCGCGCCGACCGCGTATCCGGCGATGGTCATCGCCTCGACGAGGGAGTACGGGTCGCCCTCCATGACCACCCGGTCCTTGAAGGTGCCGGGTTCGGACTCGTCGGCGTTGCAGACCAGGTAGTGCGGGTGGGCGGGCTGGGCGGCGGTGGCCTGCCACTTGCGCCCGGTGGGGAACGCGGCGCCGCCCCGGCCGACCAGACCGGAGTCGGTCACCTCGCGGATCACTCCGGCGGGCCCGAGGTCGAAGGCCCGGCGCAGCGCGGCGTAGCCGCCGTGGGCGCGGTAGTCGTCGAGGCTGTACGGGTCGACGACGCCGACGCGGCGCAGCAGGGTGAGTCCGGGCTGCCCGGCCTGCGGTACGGCGCTCGCGGCGCCGGGTTCGGCGGGGGCCGCGAGGGGTTCGGCCGCGGCGCGCACCAGGGCGTCGGCGGTGGCGGGCGCGACGACGGCGGTGGCGTACGGGCGGGCCGGCGGGTCCTGCGCGGCGGCGCTCCCGGCCGGGGCGCCCGCCTGGACGAGGAGCGCGGCGGGGGCCCGTTCGCACAGGCCGAGACAGGGACTGGGCTGCCAGACGAGCCCTCCGGCGGAGGTGCCCTCGGCGGATGCGCCTCCGGCGGCTGTGCTCGCGGCGCCTGTGCCCCCGGTGGCCGCGCCGCCGCTGTCCGCCGTGCCGCCGCCCGCGGTCGCGTCGCCCGCCGAATCCTGGGCCGCGGTGCCGTCCCCGGCCGCGCCAGCGCCCGCCGTGCCGGCGCCCGCCGTGCCGGCGCCCGCCGTACCGCCGCCCGCCGGGGCGCCCACCGGTGTGCCCGCCGGGCCGAGGCGTCGCTCCAGCTCGGCGCGGAGGCCGGTGGCGCCGCGGCTCGCGCAGGCCAGGTCGGTGCAGACGTGCAGCACCTTCGCGGGGCGTGGCCGGACGGCGAACATCGCGTAGAACGTGGCGACGCCGTATGCCTCGGCCGGGGGTACGGTCAGCCGCCGGCAGAGGTAGTCCAGGGCGCCCTCGCTGATCCAGCCGACCCGGTCGTTGACCGCGTGCAGCCCCGGCAGCAGCAGATCGCGCCGCTCGCGCGCCTCCCGGCCGCCGCGGGCCCAGCGCAGGTCCGTGTCCGTACGGTCGTCCGCGCCCTCCCAGGCGGAGCCGGGCGGGCCGAGGAGGGCGTCGACCGCCGCCCGTTCCTCGTCGGTCGGTTTGCTGTCACCGAAGCGCAGATCCACCTGTTCAGCTCCTTGTCGGGACGGACGGGAGGGGCGGGACGGAGGGGAGGGGCAGCTTCTCGATCCGGATCGCGGACGCCTTGAACTCGGCGGTGCCCGCGATCGGGCAGTTGGCCTCGATGGTGAGCTGGTTGGTGTCCACCTCGTCCGGGAAGTGCATGGTCATGAAGGCCAGCCCCGGCCGCAGCCCCGGGTCGATCCAGACCGGCGCCTGTACGGTGCCGCGCCGGGAGCTGACCCGTACCTCCTCGCCGGCGCTCACCCCGTACCGCTCGGCGTCCTCCGGGCACAGCTCCACGTACTCGCCCCGGCGCAGCGGGGAGGCGAAACTCCCGCTCTGCACACCGGTGTTGTACGAGTCGAGCCGGCGTCCCGTGGTGAGCCTGATCGGGTAGCGGTCGTCGGTCAGGTCGACCGGCGGGTCGTGCCGGACGAGGCCGAAGGGGGCCCGCCTGCCACGCCGTTCCGGGTCGTTCTCCCACAACCGGCCGTGCAGGAAGGTGGGTTCGAGCCGTTCGGTGTCGGGGCACGGCCACTGGATGCCCTGGTGCTCCGCCAGCCGTTCGTAGGTCATGCCGTAGTGGTCGGGGGAGACCGACCGCAGCTCGTTCCAGACCGACTCGGCGTCCGCGTACTTCCAGGCGTGGCCGAGGCGGCCCGCGAGGTCGCAGATGATGTCGATGTCCTCGCGCGCCTCACCGGGCGGTTCCACGGCCTTGCGGACGCGCTGCACCCGGCGTTCGCTGTTGGTGGTGGTGCCGTCGGTCTCGGCCCACGCGGCGGTGGCGGGCAGCACCACGTCGGCGAGTTCGGCGGTCTTCGTGAGGAAGATGTCCTGCACCACGAGGCAGTCGAGCCGCCGCATCCGCTCCACGGCCTGTTCGCTGTCGGCCTCCGACTGGGCGGGGTTCTCACCGATGCAGTAGACCGCCTTGAGCCCACCGGTCTCCATCGCCTCGAACATGTCGGTCAGGTTGAGCCCGTAGCGCGGCTGGATGACGGTGTCCCACGCGGTCTCGAACTTCCGCCGTACGTCCGGCTCCAGGATGTCCTGGAAGCCCGGCAGCCGGTTCGGGATGGCGCCCATGTCGCCGCCGCCCTGCACGTTGTTCTGGCCGCGCAGCGGCTGCACCCCGGAGCCGTACCGTCCGACGTGGCCGGTGAGCAGCGCGAGGTTGATCAGCGCGCGTACGTTGTCGGTGCCGTTGTGGTGCTCGGTGATGCCCAGGGTCCAGCAGAGCTGGGCGCGTTCGGCGCGGGCGTAGGCGTGGGCGAGGCCCCTGATCGCCTCGGCGGGCACCCCGGTCACCTGTTCCGCCGCCGCGAGGGTCCAGGGCTCGACCTCGGCCGCGTACGCCTCGAACCCGGACGTCGCGCGCTCGATGAACGACGCGTTGTGCAGCCCCGCGTGGATGATCTCGCGGCCGACGGCGTGGGCCATCGGGATGTCCGTGCCGACGTTCAGCCCCAGCCAGCTCTCGGCCCACTCGGCGGTGGAGGTGCGGCGCGGGTCGACGGCGTACATCCGCGCGCCGTTCCTGATGCCGCGCAGGACGTGCTGGAAGAAGATGGGGTGCGCGAAGCGGGCGTTGGAGCCCCACATCACGACCAGGTCCGTGTGGTCGACCTCGCCGTACGAGGAGGTCCCGCCGCCGGAGCCGAAGACGGCGGAGAGCCCGGCGACGCTCGGCGCGTGGCAGGTCCGGTTGCAGGAGTCCACGTTGTTGGTGCCCATCACCACCCGGGCGAACTTCTGCGCCACATAGTTCATCTCGTTGGTGGCGCGGGCGCAGGAGAACATCCCGAACGCGCCGCGCGCGGCGCCGAGTCCCTCGGCCGCCCGGTCCAGCGCCTCGTCCCAGGTCGCCCGGCGCAGGGGGCCGCCCTTGGTGTCCCGCACCATCGGATGCGTGATGCGGGCGTATGTCTTCGGCGTTCGGTCTCGCTTCTTCACGCTGCGCTCTCCTCGGAGTGAGGGCCGGCCGTCGTACGCAAGGTCATTGCATACAGTATTCTGTAGGCGGGTGCGCAACGGAAGCCCTGTGGAAGGGATTCGGCCACGCACCCGCCGAATCAGGCGGTGAAGTCGCCCGTCGGCGGGGGCAGGCGGCGGTGCCGCGCACCCCCTCCGGATCAGGCGGCGGCGCCGCGGGCCAGCAGATCGGAGATCGCGCCCACCGTGCGGAGCGTCGGGACGTCCACCCTGGTGATCTCCGCGAGCTCCACGACGGCGGCGAGCAGGACGTCCAGCTCCAGCGGTTTGCCCTTCTCCAGGTCCTGGAGCGTGGAGGTCCGGTGGTCGCCGACCCGCTCCGCGCCCGCGAGGCGCCGCTCGACGGAGATGGCGGGGTGGCAGCCCAGCGCCGCCGCGACCCGCAGGGACTCCGTCATCATCAGCTCGATGACCTCGCGGGTGGAGCGGTGCAGACACATCTCCCGCATGGTGGCGCGGGTCAGTGCGCTGATCGGGTTGAAGGAGATGTTGCCGAGGAGCTTGATCCAGATGTCCTCGCGCAGCTCGGGCTCGACCGGGCACTTGAGGCCGCCCGTCCGCATGGCCTCGCTGAATTCCAGACAGCGCGCCGAGACCGAGCGGTCCGGCTCGCCGATCGAGAACCGGGTCCCTTCGAGATGCCGGACCACGCCGGGCCCCGCCAGCTCCGTGGCCGCGTATACCACGCACCCGATCGCACGCCCGGGCGGCAGGACCGCGCTGACCGAGCCGGCGGGGTCGACGCTCTCGACCCGCCGGCCGTCGTACGGACCCCCGTGGCCGTGGAAGTACCACCAGGGGATGCCGTTCTGGGCGGCGACGACCGCCGTGCGCTCCTGGAGCAGCGGCGTCACCAGCGGCCCGCACGCCGCGTAGGAGTTCGCCTTCAGGCCCAGGAACACGTAGTCGACCGGACCTATGCCGTCCGGCCGGTCGGTGGCGTGCACCCGTGCGGTGAAATCCCCGCGCGGGCTGCGCACCCGGACTCCGTACTGCCTCATGGCCGCCAGATGCGGTCCACGGGCGATGAGATGGACATCGGCGCCGGCCCGGTGCAGGGCGGCTCCGACGTAGGCGCCGATCGCTCCGGCGCCGACGACTGCGACTTTCACGGTGAGGCTCTCCGTTCGGTTGAGGGGACCGAGGGAAGGCGTGTGCCTGCCGACTGCACGGTCGGCGATATATTGTCTACAGTATGGAGTTCTGGCCGACAAGGCTCCTGTGCGGTATGCGGTCGACAAACTCCCCCGCTGAAAGATCTTCCCAACAGGGCATCCGGGTTCCTAGAGTCCGGACCATGACCCCACCAATCGCGCCCGTCGGCTGGAGCCGCTGGCTGGTGCCCCCCGCCGCGCTGTCGGTGCACCTCTCGATCGGCCAGGCCTACGCCTGGAGCGTGTTCAAGCCCCCGCTCGAATCCGCGCTCGGTCTCTCCGGCACCCAGAGCGCCCTCCCGTTCCAACTGGGCATCGTGATGCTCGGTCTGTCGGCCGCCTTCGGGGGCACCCTCGTCGAACGCAACGGGCCGCGCTGGGCGATGACCGTCGCCCTGTGCTGCTTCTCGTCCGGCTTCCTGATCGCCGCGCTCGGCGCCGCCACCGAACAGTTCTGGCTGATCGTCCTCGGCTACGGGTTCGTCGGGGGGATCGGCCTCGGCATCGGCTACATCTCCCCGGTCTCCACCCTGATCAAGTGGTTCCCCGACCGGCCCGGCATGGCCACCGGCATCGCCATCATGGGCTTCGGCGGCGGTGCGCTCATCGCCTCGCCGTGGTCCGCGCAGATGCTGAAGTCGTACGGCACGGGTTCGGAGGGCATCGCGTACGCCTTCCTGACGCACGGCCTGGTGTACGCCGCCTTCATGACCCTCGGCGTGCTGCTGGTCCGCGTACCCCCGCCCGGCTACCGGCAGAAGGCGCCGGAGAGCGCGGACGGGAAGGCGCCTCAGGCGGCCGCGGGCTCCCTGATCTCCACCGCGCAGGTCTCCGCGAAATCCGCCGTGCGCACCCCGCAGTTCTGGTGCCTGTGGCTCGTCCTGTGCATGAACGTGACGGCGGGCATCGGGATCCTGGAGAAGGCCGCCCCGATGATCACCGACTTCTTCGCGGAGACGTCGACGCCCGTCTCCGTCTCGGCCGCCGCCGGGTTCGTCGCGCTGCTCTCCGCGGCCAACATGGCGGGCCGGATCGGCTGGTCCTCCACCTCGGACCTGATCGGCCGGAAGAACATCTACCGCGTCTACCTCGGCGTCGGCGCCGTCATGTACCTGCTCATCGCGCAGTTCGGCGACTCCTCCAAGCCGCTCTTCATCATCTGCGCGCTGGTGATCCTCTCCTTCTACGGAGGCGGCTTCGCCACCATCCCGGCCTATCTCAAGGACCTGTTCGGCACGTACCAGGTGGGCGCGATCCACGGCCGCCTGCTCACCGCGTGGTCCACCGCCGGCGTCCTCGGCCCGCTCATCGTCAACTGGGTCGCCGACAGCCAGGAGGAGGCGGGCAGGAGCGGCGCCGGGCTCTACGGGCTCTCCTTCACGATCATGATCGGTCTGCTCGTCGTCGGCTTCGTCGCCAACGAACTCGTCAAGCCCGTCCACCCCCGTCACCACGTCCCCGCCCCGAGGGAGGCAGCCGATGACCAGCTCGCAGGCGAACAGCGCCAGCACTCCTGAATCCGGCCGTACCGGTCTGATCGTCTTCGCCTGGCTTTGGGTGGGGATCCCCCTCGCGTACGGTGTGTACGAACTGTTCCTGAAGGCCGCCCAGCTTTTCACCGGATGAGGCGGAGTCTCCAAGCCGCGCGGTGGAATCCTGTTGATTCCCCTGCACCCTTACCGGTGAGTCGCTGACGAGACTGGAGCATTCCTGTACGTCGACGAAGAGGGGGTCCGGGACATGACCGGAACTCGTATCGCCGCGCTGGGGCACTATCAGCCCGCCAAAGTGCTCACCAACCACGACCTGGCGGCGATGGTCGACACCAGTGACGAATGGATCACGAGCCGGGTCGGGATCAAGACCCGGCACGTGGCGGGTCCCGAGGAGCCGGTGGACGAGCTGGCCGCGTACGCGGGCGCCAAGGCGCTCGCCGCGGCCGGTCTCGACCCGGCCGACATCGACATGGTGCTGGTCGCCACCTCCACGGCGATCGACCGGTCGCCGAACACCGCCGCGCGGGTCGCCGCCCGGCTCTCCATGGGGGCACCGGCCGTCATGGACCTGAACGTGGTGTGCGCGGGCTTCACCCACGCCCTCGCCACCGCCGACCACGCGGTACGAGCGGGCTCCGCCTCGCGGGTGCTGGTCATCGGCGCGGACAAGATGGCCGCGATCGCCGACTGGACGGACCGCTCCACGTGTGTCCTGCTCGGTGACGGCGCGGGCGCGGCCGTGGTCGTGGCGACCGAGGACGGCGAGGAGCCGGGGATCGGCCCGGTGCTCTGGGGCTCGGTGCCCGAGATGGGACACGCCGTACGGATCGAGGGCACCCCGCCGATCTTCGCGCAGGAGGGTCAGTCCGTCTACCGCTGGGCGACCACCCAGCTCCCGCCGATCGCCCGCAAGGTCTGCGAGCGGGCCGGTGTGGCTCCCGAGGAGCTGGCCGCCGTCGTGCTGCACCAGGCGAACCTGCGGATCATCGAGCCGGTCGCCCAGAAGATCGGCGCGGTCAACGCGGTCATCGCCCGGGATGTCGTGGAATCGGGCAACACGTCCGCCGCCTCGATCCCGATGGCGCTCTCCAAGCTCGTGGCGCGCGGCGAGGTCCCGTCCGGGGCTCCCGCACTGCTCTTCGGCTTCGGCGGCAACCTCTCCTACGCGGGTCAGGTCATCCGCTGCCCATGAACCCGGCGGATCTCGGTAGACTGTAGACGATAGCCAATGTGGTGATGCCCTCACATGTACGGTGCGGGCACTCCGCCAACGGCTGTCGCCAACCGTCATCGACACTGCCGGCCAGGAGGGGGATCGCGATGCTGTCCGCGAAGTTGGCGCAAGGATCCGTGCCCAGGCTCGAAAGACCGGGTCCACTGCGGGAGCGCGTCTACGAGGCCCTGCTCGAACTGATCACGACCCGCGCGCTCCAGCCGGGCCAGCATCTCGTCGAGAGCGAACTCGCGGGCCATCTCGGGGTGTCGAGGCAGCCGGTGCGCGAGGCGCTCCAGCGCCTCAACACCGAGGGCTGGGTCGATCTGCGCCCGGCGCAGGGCGCGTTCGTCCACGAACCGACCGAGGAGGAGGCCGACCAGCTCCTCTCGGTCCGTACGCTGCTGGAGGCGGACGCCGCCCGGCTCGCCGCCGCCAACTCCGGCACGGCCGGGATCGCCGCGCTGGAGGAGCTGTGCGCCCAGGGGGAGCGCGCCGTGGCCGACGACGACGTGGACCTGGCGGTCGCCACCAACGCCGCCTTCCACGCCAAGGTGATGGAACTGGCGGGCAACCTCGTCCTGGCCGAGCTGGCCGCACAGGTGGACCGCCGGGTCCGCTGGTACTACACACCGGTCGCCCGGCAGCGCGGCAGGCAGTCCTGGATCGAGCACCGCGAGCTGATAGCGGCGATCTCGGCACGGGACGAAGGGCGCGCCACCGAGATCATGAAGGCACACACGGAGCACACGCGCACCACGTACCACCAGCGCGAACGCACCTCCTGACCCCCGGCTGAACCGTGGGGCGCTCCCTGGCCGCCCCCGGTCCTGCCTGCCCCCGGCCGTCACGCGGAATCCGCGTGACGGCCGTTCGTGTTCTCCGGATCCGCCTGGTGGTCCGTCCCAGGCTTTGTCCTCGGTGTGGAGAAAGTTGATACCGATTCCTGCGCAACTTCTTCCCACCGTGGGCAAGCGCTGCTACGTTCCCTCGAAAGCGCGACGCACGGGTTCACCGAAGGGCCCGGTCGCACACACCGACGTACACCGATATATACGGCCGAGAAGGCGGGGAGGGGCGCGTGAGACGCATGACGGCACGACCCGCAAACGCTCACCAGGCGCGACTGCTCCGGCTGCTCCGCGACGGTGGACCCAACTCCCGTGCCCAGCTCGGGGATCAGGTCGACCTCTCCCGCTCCAAGCTCGCGGTCGAGGTGGACCGGCTGCTGGAGACCGGTCTCGTGGTGGCCGACGGGCTCGCCGCCTCGCGCGGCGGCCGGCGTTCCCACAACATCCGGCTGGCGCCCCGTATGCGCTTCCTCGGTGTCGACATCGGCGCCACCTCCATCGACGTCGCCGTCACCAACGCCGAGCTGGAGGTCCTGGGCCATCTCAACCACCCGATGGACGTCCGCGAAGGCCCCGTCGCCGTCTTCGAGCAGGTCCTCGTCATGGCCGCCAAGCTCAAGGTCACCGGGCTGGCCGAGGAGTTCGACGGCGCGGGGATAGGGGTGCCGGGCCCGGTGCGCTTCCCCGAGGGCGTGCCGGTCGCGCCGCCGATCATGCCCGGCTGGGACGGCTTCCCCGTACGGGAGGCGCTCAGCCAGGAGCTGGGCTGCCCGGTCATGGTCGACAACGACGTGAACCTGATGGCGATGGGCGAGCAGCACGCGGGCGTCGCGCGCTCCGTCGGCGACTTCCTCTGCGTCAAGATCGGTACGGGCATCGGCTGCGGCATCGTCGTCGCCGGTGATGTCTACCGGGGCACGACCGGCAGCGCCGGCGACATCGGCCACATCCAGGTCGAGAAGGACGGGCGTCCCTGCGCCTGCGGCAACAAGGGCTGCCTGGAGGCGTACTTCAGCGGCGCCGCGCTCGCCCGGGACGCGGAGGACGCGGCCCGCACCGGCCGCTCACCCGAACTGGCCGCCCGGCTGGCCGAGTCCGGGGGACCGCTCACCGCCGTGGACGTCGCCGCCGCCGCGGCGGCGGGAGACCCGGCCGCGCTCGAACTCATCCGGACCGGCGGCAACCACGTCGGCCAGGTCATCGCCGGCCTCGTCAGCTTCTTCAACCCCGGTCTCGTGGTGATCGGCGGCGGGGTGACCGGCCTCGGCCACACCCTGCTGGCCAGCGTACGGACTCAGGTCTACCGGCAGTCCCTGCCGCTGGCCACCGGCAATCTCCCCATCGTCCTGGGCGAGTTGGGCCCGACCGCCGGGGTCACCGGCGCGGCCCGGCTCATCAGCGACCACCTGTTCTCACCGGCCTGACGCCGGTGCAGCACCACTGATCCACCCCGCACCACCCGTACCACCACCGCACCATCCGCACCACCCGTATCTACAGGGGCCCAGGTCCCACCGGAAGTACCGCGCCACCCGCGCCACCGCGCGACTCGTACCACCCGTACCACCCGCACCACCGCGTGATCCGTACCCACCGGTACGAGCCGCACCACGTACGACACACCGCACACCGCTCCGCAGGAGCGGTGAAACACACCGCACACCGCACCTCGCACGAGCCGCACCACTCGACACTCGCACGAGCCGCGCCGTATCCGTACCCCGCACCCTGCCCGTGGGCCGCCGTGTCCCGCCGGCAGGCCGCTATCCGCCGAGGGGATTCGCCATGGCACCACCTCCACCACCGACCCCGCTGCTCACCATGTCCGGCATCACCAAGACGTTCCCAGGAGTCCGCGCCCTCGACGGTGTGGACCTGGAGGTCGAGGCCGGTGAGGTGCACTGTCTGCTCGGCCAGAACGGCGCCGGCAAGTCCACCCTCATCAAGACGCTCGCCGGGGCCCACCAGCCCGACGGCGGTGTGATCACCTGGCAGGGCGAGACGGTCACCCTCAAGTCGCCCATCGCCGCCATGCGGCTCGGCATCGCCACCATCTACCAGGAACTCGACCTGGTGGAAGGGCTGTCGGTCGCCGAGAACATCTTCCTCGGGCACGAGCCGACCACCGCCGGGTTCGTGGTCAGGGGCCGTGAGGCGCGGACCAGGGCGACCGCTCTGCTGGCCCGTCTCGGCCACCCCGAGATCCAGGCCACCCGCGCCGTCGGCTCGCTCTCCGCCGCCCAGCAGCAGATCGTCTCGATGGCCCGCGCCCTCTCCCACGACGTACGGCTCATCGTGATGGACGAGCCGTCCGCGGCCCTCGACCCCGACGAGGTCGACAACCTCTTCCGCATCGTCGCCACCCTCACCGCCGACGGTGTCGCCGTCATCTACATCTCCCACCGGCTGGAGGAGATCCGGCGCATCGGCGACCGGGTCACTGTGATCAAGGACGGGCGCACCGTCGCCGTCGCGCTGCCGGCCAAGGAGACCCCGACCCGTGAGGTCGTCGCGCTGATGACCGGGCGGAACGTCGAGTACGTCTTCCCCGAGCGGCCCGGGGACTCCGGTGAGGAGACCGGCGCCGCGCGCCCCGAACCCGTACTGCGCGTCGAAGGGCTCGCCAGGGAAGGGGAGTTCGCCCCGGTCGACCTCGAACTGCGGCCCGGCGAGATCGTCGGGCTCGCCGGGCTCGTCGGCTCCGGGCGCTCCGAGATCCTGGAGACGATCTACGGGGCGCGCAAGCCGAGCGCCGGCCGGGTGCTGGTCGACGGGGTGCCGCTGCGACCTGGCAGTGTGCGCGCCGCCGTCCGCGCGGGGCTGGGCCTCGCGCCCGAGGAGCGCAAGGCCCAGGGCCTGCTGCTGCTCGAATCCGTCACCCGCAACGTGTCGGTGTCCTCGCTGGGCCGCTTCTCCCGGGGCGGCTGGCTCGACCACACCGCCGAGCGCACCGCCGCACAGGCCGCCACCAGGGAACTCTCGCTGCGTCCCGACAACCCGGACGCCCGTATCCGTACCCTCTCCGGCGGCAATCAGCAGAAGGCGGTCCTCGCGCGCTGGCTGCTGCGCGGCTGCCGGGTGCTGCTGCTCGACGAACCGACCCGCGGTGTGGACGTGGGCGCCCGCGCCGAGCTCTACGCCGTGATCCGCCGGCTGGCCGACGAAGGCCTGGCCGTACTGCTCGTCTCCAGCGAGGTCCCCGAGGTCCTGGGCCTCGCGGACCGGGTGCTCGTGCTCCGGGAGGGCCAGGTCGTCCACCGGGCGCCGGCCCAGGAGCTGGACGAGCACCGTGTACTCGATCTTGTGATGGAAGGGAGTCCGACGCCATGACACAGCCCGCCTCCGAGGAACGGCGGGGCGGGCCCGAAGACGCCCCCGCGTCCGGGCCTCCCACTTCGCTCGCCAAGCCGGCGGCATCGGCCGCTCCGGCCGACGCCGGGCACACCACCAAGGCCGCCCAGGGCGCCAAGTCGCCCCAGGGTGGCGGCGGTTGGCGCGACCTCGGGATGCGTCTCGATGTCCGTAACCTCTCCCTGCTCGGGGTGCTCGCCGCGCTGATCGTGGTCGGCGGCATCACCAAGCCGGACCAGTTCCTCGACACCAACAACCTTCAGCTGGTGCTGACCCAGGCGTCGGTCATCGGTGTGGTCACCGTCGGCATGACCTTCGTGATCACCAGCGGCGGCATCGACCTGTCGGTCGGCGCGATCGTCGCCCTCGCCTCGGTGTGGGCCACGACCCTGGCCACCCAGGAGTACGGATTCGCCGGGATCCTCTTCACGGCGGTCCTCGTCGGACTCGGCTGCGGCCTGGTGAACGGGGTGCTGATCGCGTACGGCGGGATGGTGCCGTTCATCGCGACCCTCGCGATGCTCGCCTCCGCCCGGGGGCTCGCGCTCCAGATCACCGACGGCAAGACCCAGATCGTCACCGTGAACTCGGTCCTCGACCTCGGCGTCCCGGACTCGTACCTCCTGGGGATACCGCCGCTCGTCCTGGTCTTCGCCCTGGTCACCGTCATCGGCTGGCTGATCCTGAACCGTACGACCTTCGGCCGGCGCACCGTCGCCGTCGGCGGCAACGCCGAGGCCGCCCGGCTCGCCGGGATCGACGTACGCAGGCAGCGGCTCTACCTCTACCTCCTGTCCGGGCTGTGCTGCGGGATCGCGGCCTTCCTGCTGATCATCCTGGCGGGCTCGGGACAGAACACCAACGGAAACCTCTACGAGCTGGACGCCATCGCCGCGGCGATCATCGGCGGCACACTGCTCAGCGGGGGCCGAGGCACCATCGTCGGCTCCGTCCTCGGGGTCCTCGTCTTCACCACGATCACCAACATCTTCGCTCTGAACAACCTCCAGAGCGACGTCCAGCAGATCGCCAAGGGCGCCATCATCGTCGCCGCCGTACTGGTCCAGCGCCGCACCGCGCGCAACGGCGAGGCCTGACCTCCCGCCTCGCACCCGCTTCCTGTTGTCGTACTGCCCTATCCGAAGGGTTGAACCGCCATGCCAGAAACCAGCCGCAGAGGACTGCTGTTCGGCACCGCCGCGATCTCCGCCGGTGCCCTCCTCACCGCCTGTACCAGCAACGAGCCCGCCGCGAGCAAGGAGACGGCCGCCGACACCGCGCCCGCCGCCGACGACAAGCCGGGCAAGCCCCTGACCATCGGCTTCGCGGGGCCCCAGGCCGACCACGGCTGGCTCAACGCGATCAACGAGCAGGCCAAGGCGCGCGCCAAGAAGTACTCGGAGATCACGCTCGACATCACCGAGGGCTCCAACGACATCGCCGCGCAGATCGGCCAGGTCGAGACGCTCATCAACAAGAAGGTCGACGTCCTGGTGATCCTGCCGGCCGACGGCAAGGCGCTCACCCAGGTCGGCCTGAAGGCCATGCGCGCCGGGATCCCGGTCATCAACCTCGACCGGATCTTCTCCAACCCGCAGGCGTACCGCGCCTACATCGGCGGCGACAACTACGGCATGGGCGTCAGCGCCGGCAACTACATCGGCCAGCGGCTCAAGGACAAGCCGAACGCCAAGGTCATCGAGCTGGCCGGGGTCGACGGCCTGGAGCTGACCCAGCAGCGCACCCAGGGGTTCGACGACGCGCTGAAGAACTACCCGAACATCAAGAAGGTCGCCCGCCAGGCGGCCGAGTTCACCGTCGAGTCCGGCCAGGCGAAGATGGCGCAGCTCCTCCAGGCGCAGTCCTCCTTCGACGCGCTGTGGAACCACGACGACGACCAGGGCGTGGGCGCGCTGCGCGCCATCCAGCAGGCGGGCCGCAAGGACTTCCTGATGGTCGGCGGCGCCGGGGCCAAGTCGGCGATGGACGCCATCAAGGCCGACAACAGTGTGCTCAAGGCCACCGTCCTCTACCCGCCGACGATGGCCGCCTCCGCCATCGACCTGGCCCGCGCCCTGGGCAACGCCAAGGGCATCAGCGGCATGGCGGAGCTGGAGATCCCCGCCTCGGTCACCCTCTACTCGGCCGTGGTCGACAAGGACAACGTCGACCAGTACCTGCCCACCGGCTTCAACTAGTCCAGGGCCTGGAGCGGACCCGCCCGTGCCGGAAGGGGCACGGGCGGCACCAGGGTCTGTCGTCCGGATCCGGCCGGATCAGGGAGCGACCGCCGCGTCAGCGGCTGATGTCACCGCGGGCCCGTGAGCCCGGCAAGATCCGGACGACAGGCCCCAGGCCACCCCCCACCGAGCGAGAGACGAGGAGTACTCCGTATGACCTCCAGTGAAGCGGCGGAGCAAGCAGCCGGTGCACCGCCGACACTCGGCGTCGGCATGGTCGGATACGCGTTCATGGGAGCCGCCCACTCGCAGGGGTGGCGCACCGCGGGACACGTCTTCGACCTGCCGATGCGGCCCGTGCTCGCCGCGATCTGCGGCCGGGACCGGGACGGTGTCCGGGCCGCCGCCGAAAAACACGGCTGGGCCGCCGCCGAAACGGAGTGGCGGGAGCTGATCGCGCGCGACGATGTGCAGGTGGTCGACATCTGCACGCCCGGGGACAGCCACGCGGAGATCGCGATCGCCGCGCTGGAGGCGGGCAAGCACGTCCTGTGCGAGAAGCCCCTCGCCAACTCGGTGGCCGAGGCCGAGGCGATGGTCAGGGCGGCGCGGGCCGCGCGCTCCCGCGGCCAGCTCGCCATGGTCGGCTTCAACTACCGCCGGGTGCCGGCCGTCTCGTACGCCCGGCAGCTCATCGAGGAGGGCCGGCTCGGCACCCTGCGCCATGTGCGCATCACGTACCTCCAGGACTGGCTGGCCGATCCGGCGGCCCCGCTGACCTGGCGGCTCAAGCGCGAGCACGCCGGGTCGGGGGCGCTGGGCGACCTGGGCGCGCACATCGTCGATCTGGCGCAGTTCCTGACGGGGGAGCCGCTGGTGGGGGTCTCGGCGCTCACCGAGACCTTCGTCAAGGAGCGGCCGGTGCTCAGCGGCGCCACCGCCGGCCTGTCCGGGGCGGGCGGTGCCGAGACCGGCGCCGTGACCGTCGACGACGCCGCGGTGTTCACCGGGCGGCTGGCCTCGGGCGCGCTGGCCTCCTTCGAGGCGAGCCGGATGGCCTCGGGTCGCAAGAACGCGCTCCACCTGGAGATCAACGGCGAACTCGGCTCGCTCGCCTTCGATCTGGAGCGGCTGAACGAGCTGTCGTTCCACGACCACACCGAGCCCGCGCCCTCGTCCGGCTTCCGCCGAATCCTGGTCACGGAGCCGGAGCATCCCTATCTGGAGGGGTGGTGGCCGCCGGGCCACGGGCTGGGGTACGAGCACACGTTCGTGCACGAGGTGCGCGACCTGGTCGAGGCGGTGGCCGCCGGGCGCGATCCGGTGCCGTCCTTCGAGGACGGGCTCCAGGTGCAGCGGGTGCTCGCCGCGGTGGAGGACAGCGCGGCGAAGAACGCGGTGTACACCCCCGTGCCGCAGGGGCACGACGCGTCGCCGGCCGAGGAGCCCGCGGCGCAGCAGCTTTCCTAGAGACTCCGGTAATTCCTAGAAGGAGGTCCGAATGCCACGTCCGTTCACGCTCTTCACCGGCCAGTGGGCCGATCTGCCCCTGGAGGAGGTGTGCCGGCTCGCCCGTGACTTCGGTTACGACGGGCTCGAACTCGCCTGCTGGGGCGATCACTTCGAGGTGGACAAGGCCCTCGCCGACCCGGGTTACCTGGCCGGCCGCCACCAGCTCCTCGACAAGTACGGGCTGAAGTGCTGGGCGATCTCCAACCATCTCGTCGGCCAGGCCGTCTGCGACAACCCGATCGACGAGCGCCACCAGGGCATCCTGCCGTCCCGGATCTGGGGCGACGGCGAGCCCGAGGGCGTCAGGCGGCGCGCCGCCGCCGAGATCCAGGACACCGCCCGGGCGGCGGCCGCCTTCGGCGTGGACACGGTCGTCGGCTTCACCGGCTCGTCGATCTGGCACCTCGTCGCGATGTTCCCGCCCGTGCCGCCCGGCATGATCGAGCGGGGGTACGAGGACTTCGCGGAGCGGTGGAACCCGATCCTGGACGTCTTCGACGCCGAGGGGGTCCGCTTCGCGCACGAGGTCCACCCGAGCGAGATCGCGTACGACTACTGGACCACGCGCGAGGCGCTGAAGGCGGTGGACCACCGTCCCGCGTTCGGGCTGAACTTCGACCCGAGCCACTTCGTCTGGCAGGACCTCGACCCGGTCAACTTCCTCTACGACTTCCGCGACCGGATCTACCACGTCGACTGCAAGGAGGCGCGCAAGCGTCTCGACGGCCGCAACGGGCGCCTCGGCTCCCATCTGCCCTGGGGCGACCCGCGGCGCGGCTGGGACTTCGTCTCGGCGGGACACGGCGACGTGCCCTGGGAGGACGTCTTCCGGATGCTGCGGTCGATCGGCTACGAGGGCCCCGTCTCCGTCGAGTGGGAGGACGCGGGCATGGACCGGCTGGCCGGGGCGCCCGAGGCCCTCGCCGGTCTCAAGCGCTTCGACTTCGACCCGCCGAGCGCGTCGTTCGACGCCGCGTTCGGGGGCGGGGAGTAGACGGAGCAGGCCGAGCAGGCCGAGCAGGCCGAGCAGGCCGAGTCGGGCCTTCCGGACCACGGGGCCAGGTGGTACAGGGCACCTGGCCCCCACGTACACGGCCCGGCGGCGTTCCGCGCCGCCGGGCGGTCCGGGCTGCTCAAGGGCCGCTTTGTCCAGAAACTGGAAGAAGTTCAACTTCACCCGTGCGCAAGGTCTTTCCGTACGGGACGAACACGGCTACCGTCCATGACGATTGAGTTGTACAGAACAACGCAAGCGAACACGACACAGCACAAACGGTGGTCACCGATGTGACGGCGCACGTCGGTGACACGGCCACCTCCACGGGGACCCGGGTGCGGGACGAGCACCCCCCTGGGGAGGCGAGAGCGCGAGGGACCGCGCGCTCTCCCGGCACCCCGCAGGTACGAACAGCCCACTGTGGAGGACTTTCGTGCACAGAAAACGCCCCCGAGCCGGCAAACATCCCCGAGCCAGAAACCTCCTCGCACTCCTGACGGGCGCCCTGCTCGCCGGATCGAGCCTGAGCGCCGTACCCGCGTCCGCCGCGGGAGCGGGGCCGTCGGCCCCCTCGGCCGCCGCGGCCGCGGAGGAGAGCTTCCAGCAGGTGACCCTCGCCAAGGGCGCCGACGAGGTCGGCGAGCCCATGTCGCTCGCCGTGCTCCCGGACCGCCGCGTCCTGCACACCTCGCGCGACGGCACCCTGCGCATCACCGACGCCGGCGGCGACACCATGGTCTCCGGCACCCTCGACGTCTACAGCCACGACGAGGAAGGCCTCCAGGGCGTCGGGGTGGACCCCGGATTCGCCGAGAACCGGGCGATCTACCTCTACTACGCACCCAAGCTCGACACCCCCGCCGGTGACGCCCCCGAGAACGGGGCGCCCGTCGACTTCGCGCCCTTCGACGGCATCAACCGGCTCTCCCGCTTCACCCTCAACGAGGACGGCACGCTCGACAAGGCGAGCGAGAAGAAGGTCCTCGACGTCGCCGCCACCCGCGGCACCTGCTGCCACGTCGGCGGCGACATCGCCTTCGACGCCGACGGCAACCTGTACCTGTCGACCGGCGACGACACCAACCCGTTCGCCTCCGACGGCTACACCCCGATCGACGAACGGACCGACCGCAACCCGGCGTTCGACGCCCAGCGCAGCGCGGGCAACACCAACGACCTGCGTGGCAAGCTGCTGCGGATCAAGGTCGCCGAGGACGGCTCGTACACCGTCCCCGAGGGCAACCTCTTCGCCCCCGGCACCGACAAGACCCGCCCCGAGATCTACGCCATGGGGTTCCGCAACCCCTTCCGGATCTCCGTCGACCAGCAGACCGGCATCGTGTACGTGGGCGACTACGGCCCCGACGCGGGCGCCGCCTCCCCGACCCGGGGCCCGTCCGGCATGGTCGAGTTCGCGCGGGTCACCGGGCCCGGCAACTACGGCTGGCCGTACTGCGTCGGCAAGAACGAGCCGTTCATCGACTACGACTTCGGCACCAAGGAGTCCGGCGCCGCGTTCGACTGCGCCGCGCCGAAGAACACCTCGCGGAACAACACCGGACTCACCGATCTGCCGCCCGCCCAGCCCGCCTGGATCGACTACGACGGCGGCAGCGTGCCCGAGTTCGGCACCGGCTCCGAGTCCCCGATGGCCGGCCCGGTCTACCGCTACGACGCCGAGCTCGACTCCCCGGTGAAGTTCCCCGAGGAGTACGACGGCGACTTCTTCGCCACCGAGTTCGGCCGCCAGTGGATCAAGCGGATCGAGCAGGGCGAGGACGGCACCGTCGAGAAGATCAACCCGTTCCCCTGGACCGGCACCCAGGTCATGGACTCGGCCTTCGGCCCGGACGGCGCGCTCTACGTGCTCGACTACGGCCTCTCCTGGTTCGGCGGTGACGAGCACTCCGCTCTCTACCGCATCGAGAACTCCACCGGCGGCAAGTCACCGATCGCCGTGGCCAAGGCGAGCAAGACCTCCGGGACCAGCCCGCTGAAGGTCACGTTCTCCTCGGCCGGCACCGAGGACCCCGACGGCGACGAGCTGAGCTACGCCTGGGACTTCGGCGACGGAGGCACCTCCACCGACGCCAACCCCGTCCACACGTACCGGAAGAACGGCACCTACACCGCGCGGCTCACCGTCACGGATCCGACGGAGCGCACCGCCACCGCGTCCGTGCGCGTGGTCGTCGGCAACACCGCGCCCAAGGTGACCCTCGAACTCCCCGCGGACGGCCACCTCTTCAACTTCGGGGACGAGATCCCCTTCAAGGTGAAGGTCACCGACCCGGAGGACGGGACGATCGACTGCTCCAAGGTCACCGTCCGCTACATCCTGGGCCATGACAACCACGGCCACCCGATCACCTCGGCCACCGGCTGCGAAGGCACCATCACCGCGCCCGCCGACACCGAGCACGACCCCAACGCCAACATCTTCGGTGTGATCGACGCCGAGTACACCGACGGCGGAGGCGGCGGCCAGGCCGCGCTCACCAGCCACGACCAGGCGCAGCTCCAGCCGCGCCACCGGCAGGCCGAGCACTTCAACAACTCCTCGGGCGTCTCCGTCGTCGAGAAGGCCGCGGCCAACGGCGGCAAGACCGTCGGTGACATCGACAACGGCGACTGGATCTCCTTCAAGCCGTACAACCTGACCGGTTCGAAGACGCTCACCGCCCGGATCTCCTCCGGCGGCGCCGGCGGCTTCCTGGAGGTACGGACGGGCTCCGCCAAGGGCAACCTGCTCGGCTCCGCGCCGATCCCGGTCACCGGCGGCTGGGAGACCTTCCAGGACATCGACGTGCCGCTGCGCTCCGTACCGAAGAAGACCACCGAACTCTTCCTGGTCTTCAAGGGCGGCTCGGGCGCGCTCTACGACCTGGACGACTTCCAGCTCTCCACCGCGGTCCCCGGCAAGACCGAGAAGCGGGTCCTGGTCTTCTCCAAGACCGGCGGATTCCGCCACGACTCGATCCCCGAGGGCGTCGCCGCCCTGAAGGAACTGGGCAAGACGACCGGAATCACCGTCGACTCCACCGAGGAGGCAGGGCAGTTCACCACCAACAACCTCGCCCGGTACGACGCCGTGGTCTTCCTCTCGACCACCGGTGACGTGCTCAACGCCGACCAGCAGAAGGCGTTCGAGAACTACGTGGCCACCGGCGGCGGCTACATGGGCGTGCACGCCGCGGCGGACACCGAGTACGACTGGAAGTTCTACGGCGGCCTCGTCGGCGCCTACTTCGACTCGCACCCGGCGATCCAGCCCGCCACCGTACGGGTCGAGGACAAGGGCAACCCGGCCACCGCCCACCTCGACGACGAGTGGCAGCGCACCGACGAGTGGTACAACTACCGCACCAACCCGCGCGGTCAGGCCCGCGTCCTCGCCACCCTGGACGAAACCACCTACCAGGGCGGCAAGATGAAGGGCGACCACCCGATCGCCTGGTGCCAGACCTACGAGGGCGGCCGGTCCTTCTACACCGGGGGCGGCCACACGAAGGAGTCGTACGCGGAGGCGCCCTTCCGGCAGCACCTGCTCGGCGGACTGCGGTACGCGGCCGGCCAGGTCAAGGCCGACTGCAAGCCGAAGACCGGCTACCGCTCCCTCTTCAACGGCAAGACCCTCGAAGGCTGGAAGCAGGCGGGTCCCGGGAAGTTCGACATCGTGGACGGCGAACTGCGCTCCGAGGGCGGCATGGGGCTGCTCTGGTACCAGGCCAAGGAGTTCGGCGCGTACTCCCTGAAGATGGACTGGAAGATGGCCGGGGACGACAACTCCGGTGTCTTCGTGGGCTTCCCGGCCTCCGAGGACCCCTGGTCCGCGGTGAACAACGGGTACGAGGTGCAGATCGACGCCACCGACACCCCCGACCGCACCACCGGCTCCGTCTACGGCTTCAAGTCGGCCGACATCAAGGCCAGGGACCGGGTGCTGCGCCCGCCGGGCCAGTGGAACAGCTACGAGATCAAGGTCCAGGGTGAGCGGCTCCAGATCTTCCTCAACGGAGTGAAGATCAACGACTTCACCAACACGGATCCGGCCCGCAGCCTGAAGAACGGGTACATAGGCCTCCAGAACCACGGGGCCGACGACCAGGTGTCGTTCCGCGACATCCAGATCAAGGAACTGCCCTCCTCCTGACGGGCGGAACCGCCGGCCGGCGGCGGGCGGGGAGGCGCCGTACCCCCCGCCCGCCGTCCACCACGCACCGCATGTGTCTCGAACCCCACGCACCATCGACCGCACCACCCGCAGGGAGGCAGCCCGTGACCACGACCGGTACGGAATCAACAGCAGCGGGGACGGCCGGGGCCGCCGTACGCACCGGAGTCTGGTTCGTCGGGGCCCGCGGCTCCGTCGCCACCACGGCCGTCGCGGGATGCGCGGCCGTCACCGCCGGGCTCCATCCCCCGACGGGCATGGTCGCCGAGACCGCGCCCTTCGCCGGGGCCCACCTGCCCGCCCTGTCCTCGCTCGTCTTCGGCGGCCACGACACGGCGAGCTGCCCGCTGCCCAAGCGCGCGGAGGCGCTGACCGCCGCGGGCGTGCTACCGCACGGGCTGCCCGCCGCGATCCACGCCGAACTCGCTGCCGCCGACCGGGAGATACGGGCCGGTGGCCCCCTGCCCGGCGACACCAGGAGCGACGACGAGATCATCGACGGCTTCGCCGCCGACCTCACCGACTTCACCCGGCGCACCGGCGTCGCCCGCACCGTCGTCGTCAATGTCTCCTCCACCGAGGCCGAACCGGACCCCGACGACCCCCGGCTGCCCCCGAGTTCGCTCTACGCGGCGGCCGCGGTCCGGGCGGGCTGCCCGTACGTCAACTTCACCCCCTCGACCGGGCTGCGCACCGCGGCCCTCACCGCCGCCGCGCGGGACCGCGGACTTCCCCACGCGGGCCGCGACGGCAAGACAGGCCAGACGCTGCTCCGTTCCGTGCTCGCCCCCATGTTCGTCCAGCGGGCCCTGACCGTACGGGCCTGGTCCGGGACGAACCTGCTGGGCGGCGGGGACGGAGCGGCGCTGGCCGACCCGGCCGCCGCGGCGGCCAAGAACGCGGGCAAGGAACGCGTCCTCGCCGACACCCTGGGCGCCGCGCCCGAGGGCGAGGTCCACATCGACGACGTCCCGGCCCTCGGCGACTGGAAGACCGCCTGGGACCACATCGCCTTCGACGGCTTCCTCGGCTCGCGGATGGTCCTCCAGACCATCTGGCAGGGGTGCGACTCGGCGCTGGCCGCGCCGCTCGTCCTCGACCTGGCCCGGCTGGTGGCCCGCGCCCACGAGACCGGGCTGAGCGGGCCGCTGCCCGAACTCGGCTTCTACTTCAAGGACCCGGACGGCGGACCCGCCGCGCTCGCCGAACAGTTCGAGGCGCTGCTCGCCTTCGCCGGACGGCTGGGGGAGACCGGATGAGTCCTCGCGGCAGCGGGGGACCGGCGACCGGATCCGCCCGGGAGACCCTGGGCGCCTGGGCCGAACTGCTGCGCGTCTCCGCCCTGTTCACCGTGGTCGGCGACGGGCTCGCGGGCGCGGCGGCGCTCGGGGCGCGGCCCGGCCGCGCCACCGCGCTCGCCGTGGGCGCCTCGCTCTGTCTGTACGAGGCGGGCATGGCGCTCAACGACTGGGCCGACCGGGACGAGGACGCGGTCGACCGCCCGCACCGCCCCATCCCGTCGGGCCGGATCTCCCCGCCCGCCGCCCTCGCGGCGGCCGGGGGCCTGACCGCCGCGGGCCTCGCGCTCGCCGCCCGCGCCGGACGCCCCTCGCTGGCGGTGGGCACGGCGCTGGCGGCCACGGTCTGGTCGTACGACCTGCGCCTCAAACACACCCCGGCAGGCCCGGCGGCCATGGGCGCGGCCCGCTCCCTGGACCTGCTGCTCGGTGCCACCGCGACGGCGACAGCGACAGCTACGGCGACAGCGAGTGCGGCGGGCGCCGCCTCCGCGAAAGCCGCGCGGCCGGCCGGGAGCGGGGTCCGGGCCGCCCTGCCGGCCGCCGCCGTCCTCGGCGTGCACACCGCCGCCGTCACCACCGTCTCCCGCCGCGAGACCCAGGGCGGCTCGACCGCACTGCCGCTCGCCGCGCTCGCGGTGACCGGGACCGTCGGGGCGCTGCTCGGCCGCCGCCCGCCCGAGGCCGGCCCCGGCACCCCCGGCCGGGGCGCCCGCCACGCACTCGCCGCCACCCTCGCCGCCGTCTACGCGGGGACCGCCGGGCGGCCCCTGCTGCACGCCGCCCTCAACCCGTCCCCGGCCCTCACCCAGCGCGCCGTCGGCGGCGGGATCCGGGCCATGATCCCGCTCCAGGGCGCGCTCGCCGCACGGGGCGGCGCGGTCGGGGTGGCCCTCGGAGTCATGGGGCTGGTACCGCTGGCCCGCACCGTCGCACGGAAAGTGAGCCCGACATGAGCCCGCGTTACGGATACGGCACCAACGGGCTCACCGACCTGCGGCTGGACGACGCCCTCGGCCTCCTCGCCGACCTCGGCTACGAGGGCGTCGGGCTCACCCTCGACCACATGCACCTCGACCCGACGGCGCCCGAACTCGCCGCCCGCACCCGCCGCGTCGCCCGCCGCCTCACCGCGCTCGGCCTCGACGTCACCGTCGAGACCGGCGCCCGCTACGTCCTCGACCCGCGCCGCAAGCACGGCCCCACCCTGCTCGACCCGGACCCCGCGGGCCGGGCCGCCAGGACCGGGCTGCTCGTCACGGCCGTCCAGGTCGCCGCCGACCTCGGCGCCCACGCCGTGCACTGCTTCAGCGGCGTCACCCCGGCCGGCACGGACACCGACACCGCCTGGAAGCGGCTGGAAGAGGCGATGGGGCCCGTGCTCGACGCCGCCGAGGCCGCCGGGGTCCCGCTCGCCGTCGAGCCGGAACCCGGCCATCTCGTCGGTGACCTCGCCGGCTTCCACGAACTCAGACGCCGGCTCGGCGACCCCGGCCCGCTCGGCCTCACCCTCGACATCGGCCACTGCCAGTGCCTGGAACCCCGCTCGCCCGCCGACTGCGTACGCGAGGCCGGCCCCTGGCTGCGCCATGTGCAGATCGAGGACATGCGACGCGGTGTCCACGAGCACCTCCCGTTCGGGGACGGCGAGATCGACTTCCCGCCCGTCCTCGACGCGCTGGCCGCCACCGGCTACCAGGGCCTCACCGTCGTGGAGCTGCCCCGGCACTCCCACGCCGGGCCCGAACTCGCCCGTACGTCCCTGGACTTCCTCCGCGCCCTGGAGGTACGCGCATGACCCTCAGCCGCGCGGAACTGGCCGACCGGATCGCCCCGGACGCCCTGCCCTGGCTCGACGCGGCCCTGGCCGAGGCGGCCGCCTCCGCCGGGCACGCCGACCCGGACACCGCCGCCCCCTGGGAGCTGCGCTTCGCCGCCGCCGGGCGCCACTGCGGCCAGGACCACGCCGACGCCGTACGCACCCTGCTGCTCCAGGAGGCCGGGGCCGGCCTGGCCACCCTCACCCGGCTCTACCACCAGGGCACCGCCGCCGAGCGCCGCGCCGTACTGCTCGCCCTGCCGCTGCTCGGCACCGGGCCCGGCGCGCTGCCCCTGGTCGAGGACGCCCTGCGGACCAACGACACCCGGCTCGTCGCGGCGGCCGTCGGCCCGTACGCCGCCACCCACCTCGGCGCGCACGGCTGGCGCCACGCCGTCCTCAAGTGCCTCTTCACGGAGGTGCCCCTCGACGCCGTCGCCGACCTGCCCGTACGCGCCCGCGGGGACGCCGAACTGGCCCGTATGCTCCGCGACTTCGCCGCCGAACGTACCGCCGCCGGCCGCCCCGTACCCGCCGACCTGCACCGCGCGCTCCACCTGACCGGCGAGGAGTCCTGATGCGTATCTTCGACCCCCATATCCACATGACGTCCCGCACCACGGACGACTACCGGGCGATGTACGCCGCCGGTGTACGCGCCCTGGTCGAACCGTCCTTCTGGCTCGGCCAGCCCCGCACCTCGCCCGCCAGCTTCTACGACTACTTCGACGCCCTGCTCGGCTGGGAGCCCTTCCGCGCCGCCCAGTACGGCATCGCCCACCACTGCACCCTCGCCCTCAACCCCAAGGAGGCGGGGGACCCGCGCTTGACCCCGGTCCTGGACGAACTGCCCCGCTATCTCGTCAAGGACGGCGTCGTCGCCGTCGGCGAGATCGGCTACGACTCCATGACCCCGGCCGAGGACACCGCGCTCGCGGCCCAGCTCCAGCTCGCCGCCGACCACGGCCTGCCCGCGCTCGTGCACACCCCGCACCGCGACAAGCTCGCCGGGCTGCGCCGCACCATCGACGTCGTACGCGAATCCGCCCTCGCCCCGGACCGGGTCCTGCTCGACCACCTCAACGAGACCACCGTCAAGGTGGCCGCCGACAGCGGCAGCTGGCTCGGCTTCTCCATCTACCCCGACACCAAGATGGACGAGGACCGGATGGTCGCCGTGCTCAAGGAGCACGGCACGGAGAAGGTCCTCGTCAACTCGGCCGCCGACTGGGGCAACAGCGACCCCCTCAAGACCCGGAAGGTCGCCGACGCGATGCTCGCGGCCGGATTCGACGCCGACGACGTCGACCAGGTCCTGTGGCGCAACCCCGTCGCCTTCTACGGACAGAGCGGCCGGCTCCAGCTCGACGTGGCCGCACCGGACGCCCTCCACGAGGGCAACTCCGTGCTGCGCGGCGGGGAGTGAGCCGATGCGCTTCCGCCACCCCGACGGCTCCACCGTCCACCTCGCCTACTGCACCAACGTCCACCCCGCCGAGACCCTCGAAGGCGTCCTGGCCCAACTGCGCGACCACTGCGAGCCGGTACGCAAACGCCTCGGCCGGGACCGCCTCGGCATCGGCCTCTGGCTCGCCAGGGACGCCGCCCAGGCCCTGATCAACGACCCGGCGGTGCTGCGCGCTCTGCGCGCCGAACTCGACCGGCGCGGCCTGGAGGTCGTCACCCTCAACGGCTTCCCGTACGAGGGCTTCGGCGCCGAAGAGGTCAAGTACCGCGTCTACAAGCCCGACTGGGCCGATCCGGAGAGGCTGTCCTACACCGCCGACCTGGCCAGGCTGCTCGCCGCGCTGCTGCCCGACGACGTCACCGAGGGCTCGGTCTCCACCCTGCCCCTCGGCTGGCGCACCGACTGGGACGACCGAGCGGCTCACACCGCCCACGCCGCGCTCACCACCCTCTCCGGACGCCTCGACGCGCTGGAGGAGCTGACCGGCAAGTCCATCAGGATCGCCCTGGAACCCGAGCCCGGCTGCATCGTCGAGACCACCGCCGACGCGATCGCCCCACTCACCGCGCTCGGCGGCGACCGCATCGGCATCTGCGTCGACACCTGCCACCTCGCCACCTCCTTCGAGGACCCGGCCACCGCTCTCGACGCGCTGGAGGCGGCCCGTATCCCCGTGCCCAAGGCGCAGCTCTCCGCCGCCCTGCACGCCGAACACCCCCACCTCCCCGAGGTACGGGAGGCGCTGCGGGCCTTCGCCGAGCCCCGCTTCCTCCACCAGACCCGCACCAGCACCGCCGCCGGACTGCGCGGCACCGACGACCTGGACGAGGCGCTGGCCGGCCGCTCCCTGCCCGAAGGGGCGCCCTGGCGCGCCCACTTCCACGTACCGCTGCACGCCCCGCCCGCCCCGCCGCTCACCTCCACCCTCCCCGTCCTCCAGGACGCGCTGGCCCGGCTCGTCGGCGGCGCGTCGCCGCGCACCCGCCATCTGGAGGTCGAGACGTACACCTGGCAGGCGCTCCCGCCGGAGCTGCGGCCCCGCTCGCGCGGCCGGCTCGCCGAGGGCATCGCCGCCGAACTCACCCTGGCCAGGGACCTGCTGGTCGACCTCGGTCTCAAGGAGCTGCCATGAGCGACACCCCGGCCGGGCCCCCGGCCGACGCCCCGTCCGGCACCCGGCCCGGGGGCGAGGCCGCGCGTCCGACCCCGCTGCTGGTCCTGGACGTCGTCGGCCTCACCCCGCAACTGCTGCGCCACATGCCGAACCTGTCGAAGCTGGCCGGAGCGGGCGCGCGCGCCCCGCTGACCACCGTGCTGCCGGCCGTCACCTGCAGCGCCCAGTCCACCTTCCTCACCGGCACGCTCCCCGCCGAGCACGGCATCGTCGGCAACGGCTGGTACTTCCGGGAGCTCGGCGACGTCCTGCTCTGGCGCCAGCACAACGGCCTCGTCTCCGGCGACAAGCTCTGGGACGCGGCCCGCCGCGCCTACCCCGGCTACACCGTCGCCAACATCTGCTGGTGGTACGCGATGGGCGCGGACACCGACTACACCGTCACCCCGCGCCCCGTCTACTACGCCGACGGCCGCAAGGAGCCCGACTGCTACACCCGGCCGCCCGCGCTCCACGACGAACTCACGGAGCTTTTCGGCACGTTCCCCCTCTTCCACTTCTGGGGACCCGGCGCCGACCTGGTCTCCTCCCAGTGGATCATCGACGCGACCCGGCACATCGTGGCCACCCGCCGCCCCGATCTCGCCCTCTGCTATCTGCCGCACCTCGACTACGACCTCCAGCGCTTCGGCCCCGACGACCCCCGCTCCCACCGGGCCGCCGCCGAACTCGACGCGGCCATGGCCCCGTTGCTCGCCGACGCGGAGGCGGAGGGCCGTACCGTCGTGGCGCTCTCCGAGTACGGCATCACCCGGGTCTCCCGGGCCGTCGACATCAACCGCGCGCTGCGCCGGGCCGGACTGCTGGAGGTCCACACCCAGGACGGCATGGAGTACCTGGACACCATGGCCTCCCGCGCCTTCGCCGTCTCCGACCACCAGCTCGCGCACGTCTACGTGCGCCGCCCCGAGGACCTGGACGCGACCCGCGAGGCGCTGAAGGACCTCGAAGGGATCGAGCAGCTCCTCGACGACGAGGGCAAGAAGGCGCACGGGCTCGACCACCCCCGCTCCGGGGAGCTGGTGGCCGTCGCGGAACCCGACGCCTGGTTCACGTACTACTACTGGCTGGACGACGACCGGGCGCCCGACTTCGCGCAGCTCGTGGAGATCCACCGGAAGCCCGGCTACGACCCCGTCGAGCTGTTCATGGACCCCCTCGATCCGTACGTACGCCTCAAGGCGGCCAAGGCGATCGCCCGCAAGAAGCTCGGGATGCGCTACCGGCTCGCGGTCGTGCCCCTCGACCCCTCGCCCATCCGCGGCAGCCACGGCCGGCTCCCCGCGAACGACGAGGAAGGCCCGCTCATCCTCTGCTCCATACCCCATGACCTCGGTGACCGTGTCGCGGCCACCGACGTGAAGAGCCTTCTCCTCCACCTTGCCGGACTGCACTGACAGAAGGAGTTCCGCAATGAGCCGCAAGACCCCAGCAGACCCCGAACTCGCACACAAGCTCAGCCGGCGCGGCATGCTCGGTGTGGCCGCGGGGGCCACCGCGGCAGCGGTGGTCGGCGCCTCGGCCGTGGCCACCCCGGCCGCCGCCCACGGCTCGGGCCCCCGCCCCGGCCACGGCGGCCACGGCACGGGACAGCCCGTCCTGCCGCCCGGCCGGCTCGGCATCCAGCTGTACTCGCTGCGCGACAAGGTGTCCACGATCGGCTTCGCCAAGGTCTTCGACGAGCTGGAGCGGTTCGGCTACGACGAGATCGAGTTCGCGGGATACACCCAGGGCAGCGCCGGTGCCATCACCCTGCCGCAGCTGAAGAGACTGGCCAGGGACCACGGTCTCAAGCCCATCGGCAGCCATGTCAACTACGCCGACGACAGCAACCCCAACGCCTACAGCTTCGCCCAGAACCTCACCAAGGTCCTGGACGACGCCCAGGAACTCGGCCTGGACCACATAGGCACCGCGTCGGGCCCCTTCCGGCACGGATCGACCGTCGACGCCTGGAAGCGGGCCGCGGCCGACTTCAACGCCTACGGCGCGGCGGCCAAGCGGCGCGGCATGAAGTTCTACCAGCACAACCACGCGGAGGAGTTCTCCTTCGCCACCGACCAGCCGAACGTACGGCTCTACGACGTCCTCCTCGCCGAGACCGACCCGAGCCTGGTCTACCTGGAGATGGACATCTACTGGGCGTACGCCGGCCAGTTCCGCTTCAGCAAGACGCCCGAGGGCAGGCCCGCGCCCTTCGACCCGCTGCGGTACGTCCTCAAGCAGCCCCACCGCTACCCGCTCTTCCACGTGAAGGACGGCATCGAGGACATCACGGCCCGCGACGGCTACCGGATGGTGGACGTCGGCGACGGCGACATCGACTACCAGCGCTTCATCTCGGCCGTCAACAAGACGCACGGCGGCCGGCGCGGCCACCACTGGCAGGTGGAGCACGACCAGCCGGTGGACTCGCTGCTGTTCGCCCAGAAGTCCTCGGCGCATCTGCACTCGCTGCGCGAGAAGCGGTAACTCCCGGACGTCGCCGAGAAGATGCGACGGCGGCCCTCCGCGCGGCCGGCACAGCGCCGCGGGGAGGGCCGTCTGCTGATCCTCAGGGTTCCGTCGTGTTCCCTCGAATGTGCGGTGTTCCGCCGTGTTCCGTCGTGCCCGGCCGCGCCCGGGGGCTCAGCCGTTCAGGCGGTGGCCTCGCCCGGCCGCGGCAGCGGGACCGGGCGCCGTCCGGGCCGCGGGCGGCCCGGCTGCCGCAGGACCAGCGAGAGTCCCGCGGCGACCAGCGAGACCACACCGGACGCCAGGTACGCGCCGACGTATCCCCACGAGGCGACCACGACCGCCCCCATTCCGCCGCCGAACAAGCCGCTGACCAGCTTCGCGCTGTAGACCATGCCGTAGTTCGACGCGTTGTAGTTCTCCCCGAAGTAGTCCGGGACCAGCGCGGCGAACAGCGGATAGAACGCCCCGCCGCCGAAGCCGGACAGGAAGGCGAAGGCCAGGAACAGCGTCTGGTTGCGGATCTCGCCCGCCCACAGCACACCGAACTGCGCCACGGCCAGCACCAGACACACGTAGGTGAGGGTCGGTCGCCGGCCCAGCTTGTCGGAGAGCCAGCCGACCACACCCCGCCCGGTGCCGTTGATCACCGCCATCACCCCCATGGACGACGCCGCGATCAGCGGACCGAACCCCATCTCCTTGGCGAACGGCACCTGGAACGAGATCCCGAAGATCGACACACCCGCGCAGCACAGCATGCACAGCCACATCAGGGGCACGATCCCGGTGCGTAACGCCTCCCGCGGTGTGTACTGCCGCACCGCGGGCGGGTTCTTCGCCAGCGCCAGCGACGACTTGGGGTCCCCGGAGCGGCGCAGCGGATCGATCTCCTCGGGCCACCAGTTCTTCGGCGGATCCTTGAAGAACACCCCCGCCACCAGCGTCAGTACGAGCACGTACACCCCGACGAGGTCCAGGACGGTCCGGTAGTTCGAGGTGTCGAAGCCGTACGTGAACAGGAAGACGAACGGCACCGCGCCATAGGCGAACGCGCCGTTGACCAGCCCCGTCTTGCCGCCCCTGCGTTCGGGGTACCACTTGCCGACCATGTTGACGCAGGTCGAGTAGATCAGTCCGGAGCCGAGCCCGCCCAGCAGCCCGAAACCGGCCAGCGCGAACCAGAAGTCCGGCGCGTGACCGAGACTGACGAACCCCAGCAGCGAGCAGAACGAGCCGATCAGCATGGCCGCCCTGCTGCTCAGGATCCCCTTCTCCCGCAGGCGTCCGGCGGGGAAGGAGACCGCGGCCTGGAAGAAGATCCAGACGCTGAGCACCCAGAAGGTGTTCGTCGAGGTCCAGTGATGTGCCCTGGACAGCGTCTGCTCGGCCGCCCCGAAGGCGTACTCGAAGACACTGATGGCGAGCATGGCGAGCCAGGGCAGGGCCACCATCGTCCAGCGGGGGAGGCCCAGGATCTGCCGGTCGGACTCGCCGACCCGGTAGACCCGGCCATGGGCGTCGGTGATCTCGCGGTAGCCCGCGCCGGCGCTGGCCGACGCGGACGGACCGGAGAGTGGTTCAGTGGTCATATCAGGCGATCTCCCGGCCGATCGGGTTCGGGTTGGGCTGGATCTTCTTCACGTCGGGCCTGCCGGGTGCCTTCAGGAACACCGCGAGGACGGCGGAGGCGAGGCCGATACTGCCGGCGATCACGAACGCGCCCTCGTAGTCCCAGGCACCCACCACGAGGGCTCCCACACCGGAGCCGACCAGGCCCGATATGAGCTTGGAGCTGTAGACCATGCCGTAGTTCGAGGCATTGTTGTTCTCCCCGAAATAGTCCGCCGTCATCGCCGCGAACAGCGGGAAGATCGCCCCGCCGCCGAAGCCGGAGACCATCGAGCAGAACAGGAAGAACGGCATGCTCCCCATCGACCCGGAGATCAGCACACCGAACTGCGCGCTGCCGAGCACCAGACAGACGATGATCAGGGTGTTGCGGCGCCCGTACCGGTCGGAGATCCAGCCGATGACACCGCGCCCCGTACCGTTCACGATCGCCTTGAGGGACATCGCCGTGGCCACTATCCCGCCCGCGAAGCCCATGTCCTTGCCGAAGGGCACCTGGAACGCTATGCCGAAGATGTTGATCCCCGCCGTGCAGAGCAGGCAGAACCACATCATCCACAGCACCGGTGTGCGGGCCGCCTCGCGCGGTGTGTACTGCTTGACGGCCGGCGGGTTCTTCGCCAGCGCGCGCCGGACCCTCGGGTCGTCGGAGACCTTCAGCGGATCGGCGCCCCGCGGCCACCAGTACTTCGGCGGGTCCTTGAAGAACCAGCCGGCGACCGCCACGACGAGGCAGCAGAGCACACCGACGAAGACCAGCACACCCTGGTAGTTGCTCAGGTCCATGTACGAGGTGAAGAGGAAGACGAACGGCACCGAGCCGTAGGCGAAACCGCCGTTGACGAGGCCAGTCTTGCCTCCCTTGCGCTCGGGATACCACTTGCCGACCATGTTGACGCAGGTCGCGTAGACCAGACCGGCGCCGATCCCGCTGAACATGCCGAAGCCGAGGTACGCCACGATCACGTGCGGGGCGTACGCCAGGGACACATAGCCCAGCAACGTCCCCAGCGCGCCCAGCATCATGGCGTAGCGGGCGGGCAGCCTGCCGCTCTCCCTGAGCTGCCCGGCCGGGAAGGCGACGGCCGCCTGGAAGAAGACCCAGACGCCCATCAGCCAGAAGATGTGTCCGCTGCTCCACAGATGGGCCTGGTGCAGCGTGTCCTCCGCGGAGGTGAACGCGTACTCCGACGAACTGATGCCGAGCATGCCCATCCACGGGAAGAGCACCATCGTCCATCGGGGCCGGCCCATGATGTCCCGGTCGCTCTCACCGATCCGGTACACGCGTCCGTTGCGGTCCGTCACCTCTTTGTAGGGAACGGAGCTGTCGAGTTGAGTGGCTGTCGTTTTCATGATGGTTTCTCGCACCCCTTGCATCGAAAGAACTGGCCAGCGCCCCCTGTCCAAAACCTTCGTGCCGTGCCCGGGTGAGGTCAGGTCATGAACCGCCTCCCAACAGCCCCGCCGCCCGCGCCCACCGGCGGTGGCATGCCCGGGGGACAACCCCCGGACCCCCGGCCGGTGTCGGTCGCTGTCCGTGACTCACAGCAGCCCCGCCGCCCGCGCCCACCGGTATTTGGCACCGAGCACCGCGACCGGCTGCTCCGTGGTGTACGGGTAGGCCACCACCCCGTGGTCGAAGAGGTACTGGCACGCCTCCTCTACCTCCACGTCGCCCGCGAGGGAGGCCACCACCGGCTTGTGGACGCCCCGCTCCCGGAACTCCGCCACGACCCGCGCCGTGAGTTCGGCGAAGACCATCGGAGGGGTGACGATCGTGTGCCAGTACCCGAGGACCAGCGCATGGATCCGCGGGTCCTCCAGACCCAGCCGGATCGTCGCCTCGTACGTGGACGGCGGTTCGCCGCCGGTGATGTCCACCGGGTTGCCGGCCGCGCCGAACGGCGGGATGAACGCGCGGAACGCCTCGTCCAGATCCGGCGGAATCTCCATCAGGGAGAGCCCGTTGTCGACGATGGCGTCCGAGAGGAGCACCCCCGAGCCGCCCGCGCCCGTGATGATGACGACGTTGTCACCGCGCGGAGTGGGGAGCACGGGCAGCGCCCGCGCGTACTCCAGCATCTCGCTCAGCCCCGGTGCCCTGATGACCCCGGCCTGGCGCAGGATGTCGTCGTACACCGCGTCGTCCCCGGCGAGCGCGCCGGTGTGCGAGCCCGCCGCCTTCGCGCCGGCCGCCGTGCGCCCGGCCTTCAGGACGACCACCGGCTTCTTCGGTACGGTGGCCCGCGCCGCCGACACGAACGCGCGGCCGTCCTTGAGGTCCTCCAGGTGCATCGCGATGCACTCGGTGTGCGGGTCCTCGCCGAACCAGGTCAGCAGGTCGTCCTCGTCCAGGTCGGACTTGTTGCCGAGTCCGACGATCGCCGAGACCCCCGTCTTCGTGGACCGCGCGAAGCCGAGGATGGCCATCCCGATGCCACCGGACTGCGAGGTCAGCGCCACGCCGCCCTTGACGTCGTACGGGGTGCAGAAGGTGGCGCAGAGGTCCTGCCAGGTGGAGTAGTAGCCGTAGATGTTCGGCCCCAGCAGCCGGACGCCGTGCTCCTCCGCGATGGCCACGATCCGATCCTGGAGCTCGTGTTCGCCGGTCTCGGCGAAGCCGGACGGGATCAGCACGGCGTTCGGGATGCCCTTGCGGCCGACCTCCTCCAGCGCGGCGGGCACGAACTTCGCGGGAATCGCGAAGACCGCCACGTCGGGCTCACCCGGAACGTCCATCACGCTCTTGTACGCCTTGCGGCCGAGAATGTCATCGGCTTTGGGGTTCACCGGATGGATCTCGCCGGGGAAACCTCCGTCGATCAGGTTCCGCATGACCGAATTGCCGATCTTGCCCTGCTCGTTGGAGGCTCCGATCACCGCCACGGAGGTGGGCTTCATCAGCCGCCGCATCGAGGCGAGGATCTCCTCGCGGCCGTAACTCCGCCGCGCGGGCGGCCGTTCGGCGTCGAGCAGGATCCGCACGTCGGCGGCCATCACCCCGTTCGCCGACGCGAACACCGGGTTGAGGTCGACCTCGGCGATCTCCGGGAAGTCGGCGGCGAGCCGCGACACCTTGACGATCAGCCCGGCCAGCGCGTCCCGGTCGACGGGCGCCGCGCCGCGCACTCCGCGCAGGATCTCCGCCGCGCGGATCCCGTCGAGCATCGACAGCGCGTCGTCCGTGGAGGCGGGGGCGAGCCGGAAGGTGACGTCCTTGAGGACCTCCACCAGCACGCCGCCGAGCCCGAACGCCACGATCTTGCCGAAGGTCGGGTCGGTGACGGTGCCGATCAGCACCTCGGTCCCCTCGGGCACCATCTGCTGGATCTGCACGCCCAGGATCCGCGCATTCGGGTCGTACGCACGGGCGTTGGTGACGATCGCGGTGAACGCGCCGCGCACCTCCGCAGCGGACGACAGCCCGATCCGTACGCCGCCCGCGTCCGTCTTGTGCAGGATCTCCGGGGAGACGATCTTCATCGCCACCGGGAAGCCGATCCGGTCGGCCAGCGCCACCGCCTCGTCGGCGCTCTCGGCCAGCGCCTCGGCCGGGGTGGGGATGCCGTACGCGTCCGTGACGGCCTTGCCCTCGGGCGCGGTGAGCGCGGTGCGGCCCTCGGCGAGCGCCGCGTCCAGCAACGCCCGTACGGTCTTCCTGCTCTCTTCGTTGCTGTCCACCGCTAGATGACTCCGTCCGTCTTGAGAAGCCGCAGTTCCTCGTCGCCCAGGCCCAGTTCGCCCACGTACACCTCCGCGTTGTGCTCACCGAGCAGCGGCGAGGTGAACACGTCGACGGGGGAGTCGGAGAGCTTCAGCGGGCTGCCGACCGTGGTGAACGAGCCGCGCTGGGGGTGGGGGACCTCGACGACCATCTCGTTGGCCGCGAGCGAGGCGTCCTCGATGATCTCCTTGGTGGAGAGGATCGGGCCGCACGGGATGTTGTGGGCGTTGAGCCGCTCCAGCACCTCCCACTTGGGCAGGGTCGCCGTCCACTCCTCTATGAGCTGGAACATCTTGCCGAGCTTCGGCAGCCGCGCCTCGGGCGTCGCCCACTCGGGGTCGTCCGCCAGCTCGGGCCGGCCCATCAGCTCGGTGACCGGCCGCCACCCGACCGGCTGCACGATGACGTACACGTAGTCGTTGGGGCCGCCCGGCGCGCACTTGACGGCCCAGCCGGGCTGTCCGCCGCCGCTCGCGTTGCCGCTGCGGGGCACCTCGTCGCCGAAGTCGTCGTTCGGGTACTCGGCGAGCGGGCCGTGGGCGAGCCGCTGCTGGTCGCGGAGTTTCACCCGGCAGAGGTTGAGCACGGCGTGCTGCATCGCCACGTTGACGCGCTGGCCGCGCCCGGTGTGCTCGCGCTGGAAGAGCGCGGCGAGTATCCCGGCGACCGCGTGGATGCCGGTGCCGGAGTCGCCGATCTGCGCGCCGGTGGCGAGCGGCGGGCCGTCCTCGAAGCCGGTGGTGGACATCGAGCCGCCCATGGCCTGCGCGACCACCTCGTACGCCTTGAAGTTGGTGTACGGGCCCTCTCCGAACCCCTTGATGGAGGCGTAGACGATCCGGGGGTTGATCTCCTGGATGCGCTCCCAGGTGAACCCCATCCGGTCCACGGCTCCCGGGCCGAAGTTCTCCACCATCACGTCGGAGCGGCGGATGAGTTCCGTGAGGATCTCCTTGCCGCGCTCGGTCTTGGTGTTGAGGGTGATGGACCGCTTGTTGCAGTTGAGCATCGTGAAGTACAGCGAGTCGACGTCGGGCAGGTCGCGCAGCTGCTTGCGGGTGATGTCGCCGCTCGGCGCCTCCAGCTTCACCACGTCCGCGCCGAGCCAGCCGAGCAGCTGGGTGGCCGAGGGCCCCGACTGGACGTGCGTCATGTCCAGGACGCGTACGCCCGAGAGCGCCTTCTGGGGGGTGCCGGTGGGCGGGGTCTCAAGAGCCTGGGTCATGGGAGGGCTCCTTCACTTGTACATGGTCTGGTTCATGGTTCCGGGGGCGTACGCGTCGGGGTCGACCCAGACGTTGATCAGCGACGGCAGCCCGGACTCGCGGGCGCGCCGCAGCGCGGGGGCGATGTCCGCCGGGTCGCGGACCTCTTCGCCGTAACCGCCCAGCATCTGGGCGAACTTGTCGTAGTGGACGTCCCCGAGGGTGTTGCCGACGCGCTCGCGCTCGTCGCCGTACTTGGCCTTCTGGCCGTAACGGATCTGGTTCATCGAGGAGTTGTTGCCGACGATGCCGACGAACGGCAGGTTGTAGCGGACCAGCGTCTCGAAGTCCCAGCCGGTCAGCGAGAAGGCGCCGTCGCCGAAGAGCGCCACGACCTCCTTGTCGGGCCGGGCCTGCTTGGCGGCGAGCACGAAGGGGACACCGACACCGAGGGTGCCGAGCGGGCCCGGGTCCATCCAGTGGCCGGGCGACTTGGGCTGGACGACCTGCCCGGAGAAGGTGACGATGTCGCCGCCGTCCCCGATGTAGATGGAGTCCTCGGTGAGGAACTCGTTGATCTCGCTGACCAGCCGGTACGGGTGGATGGGCGAGGCGTCCGAGCGCAGCTGCGGCAGCCGCTTCTCGACGGCGGTCTGCTCGGCGGCACGCAGCTCGTCCAGCCACGCCTTCCGCTTCACCGAGCCGCCGTTGAGCCGCCCGCTCGCGGCCTGGGTGACGGAGGAGAGCACGAGCCCGGCGTCCCCGACGATGCCGAGGTCGATGTCCCGGTTCTTGCCGACCGTACGGTAGTCGAGGTCGATCTGGACGACGGTCGCGTCGGGCGAGAGCCGCTTGCCGTACCCCATGCGGAAGTCGAAGGGCGTCCCGACGATGACGATGAGGTCGGCGTTGGAGAAGGCGTAGCGCCGCGAGAGCTGGAAGTGGTGCGGGTCGCCGGGGGCCAGGGTGCCGCGTCCCGCCCCGTTCATGTACGCGGGGATGTTGAGCGTCCGCACCAGCTCGATCGCCGCGTCGGTGGCCCGGGTCGTCCAGACCTGGCTGCCGAGCAGGATGGCCGGCTTCTCGGCGTGCGTGAGCAGGTCGGCGAGCTTCTCGACGGCCTCGGGGTCGCCGGCCGAGCGGGTCGAGGCCCGGTACTGTCCGGCCGCGGGGACCCGGGCCTTCTCCACCGGCACCTTGGCGTCCAGCACATCGCGCGGGATCTCCAGGAAGGACGGCCCCGGGGCGCCGTGATAGCACTCGCGGAACGCCATCGAGACCATGTCGGCCGCGCGGGCCGTGTCCGGCACGGTGGCGGCGAACTTGGTGATGGGGGTCATCATGTCGACATGGGGGAGATCCTGGAGCGACCCCATCTTGTGCTGGGTGTGGGCCCCCTGACCGCCGATCAGCAGCATGGGCGACTCGGCGCGGAAGGCGTTGGCGACCCCCGTCACGGCGTCGGTCGTACCGGGCCCCGCGGTGACCACCGCGCACCCCGGCTTTCCGGTGATACGGGCGTAGCCGTCCGCGGCGTGGGCGGCCACCTGCTCATGACGTACGTCGACGACATCGATGCCCTCGTCGACGCAGCCGTCGTAGATGTCGATGATGTGGCCGCCGCAGAGGGTGTAGATGACCTCGACACCCTCCGCTTTGAGTGCCTTGGCGACGAGATGACCACCGGAGATGAGTTCCTGGCTGTCGTCGGGCATGAGGAGGTCCCTGTCCCTTCGTAGTCCTTCGCCGGGGAGGGGCGAGCGCCCGCCCCGGTACATTGCATACAGTCGACGAATACTGTATGAAACTTGTTATCCCGCATCCGGGCGGGTGGTGTCCAGGGGGCGTGCGCCACTTTTCGTCAAAGGGAAAGCAAGGGGAGCAGCCATGGATCTGTACGAACACCAGGCAAGGGAACTCTTCGCGGAACACGGCATCGTGGTGCCGGAAGCCGAGGTGGCGGCCACGGCCAAGGACGCCGGGGCCGCCGCGCGGCGGCTCGGCGGGCGCGTGGTCGTCAAGGCGCAGGTGAAGACCGGAGGGCGCGGCAAGGCGGGCGGGGTGAAGCTCGCCGCCGACCCGGCGGCGGCCGAACTGACCGCACGCCAGATACTCGGCATGGACATCAAGGGGCACACCGTCCGCACGGTCATGCTCGCCCAACCCGTCGACATCGAGGCCGAGTTCTATGTGAGCTACGTCCTCGACCGGGCGGCCGGGACCTTCCTCGCGATCGCCTCGGCCGAGGGCGGCATGGAGATCGAGGAGGTCGCGGCGGTCCGCCCCGAGGCGGTGGCCCGGGTCCCCGTCGACCCGGCGGAAGGCGTCACCGAGGAGGTCGCCACCCGGATCGCCGCGGCGGCCGGACTGCCCGGCGGAGTCGTCCCCGTCCTGCGGGCGCTCTGGCAGGTGGTGGTCCGCGAGGACGCCCTGCTGGTCGAGGTGAACCCGTTGGTACGTACCACGGAAGGACTCATTCTCGCCCTCGACGGCAAGGTCACCCTTGACGACAACGCCCTCTTCCGACAGGCGCGTCGGGGCGAGGTGGAGACCGATCCCGGCGGCGACCCGCTGGAGGCGGAGGCGGCGGCCAAGGGGCTCAACTACGTGAAGCTCGACGGCGAGGTCGGCATCATCGGCAACGGCGCCGGCCTCGTCATGTCCACCCTCGACGTGGTGGCCGGCTGCGGCGCCCGCCCCGCCAACTTCCTCGACATCGGGGGAGGCGCGTCGGCCCAGGTGATGGCGGACGGGCTGTCCGTCATCCTCGCCGACCCGGCCGTGAAATCCGTCTTCGTCAATGTCTTCGGCGGCATCACGGCCTGCGACGCGGTCGCCGACGGCATCGTACGGGCCCTGGAATCAGTGACGTTGACCCGGCCGCTCGTGGTCCGCCTCGACGGCAACAGCGCGGCCCGCGGCCGGGCGATCCTCGCGGAGCGCGCGCACCCGCTCGTACAGCAGGCCACCACCATGGACGGGGCGGCCCGGCAGGCCGCCGCGCTCGCGAACGCCGGATGAGGAGAGGAACACCATGGCCATCTTCCTGACCAAGGAGAGCAAGGTACTCGTCCAGGGCATGACCGGCGCCGAGGGCATGCGGCACACCCGGCGGATGCTCGCCGCGGGCACCACGGTCGTCGGCGGCGTCAACCCGCGCAAGGCGGGCGCCCGGATCGACCTCGACGGCGCCACCGTGCCCGTCTTCGGCTCCGTACGCGAGGGCATCGAGGCGACCGGCGCGGACGTCACCGTCGTCTTCGTGCCACCGCAGTTCGCCCGGGCGGCCGTGACCGAGGCGGTGGACGCCGGGATCGGGCTCGCCGTCGTCATCACCGAGGGCATCCCCGTCCACGACGCCGTCGCCTTCACCGCGTACGCCAAGCAGCATGCCACCCGGATCATCGGCCCCAACTGCCCCGGCCTCATCAGCCCCGGGCAGTCCAACGCCGGGATCATCCCGGCGGACATCGCCACCAAGCCGGGCCGGATCGGCCTTGTGTCGAAGTCCGGCACGCTCACCTACCAGCTCATGTACGAACTGCGGGAGATCGGCTTCTCCTCGGCGGTCGGCATCGGCGGCGACCCCGTCGTCGGCACCAGCCACATCGACTGCCTCGCCGCCTTCGAGGACGACCCCAACACCGAACTCGTCGTCCTCATCGGCGAGATCGGCGGCGACGCCGAGGAACGCGCCGCCGCCTACGCCGCCGAGCGGGTGACCAAGCCGGTCATCGGCTACATCGCCGGGTTCACCGCGCCCGAGGGCAGGACCATGGGGCACGCGGGCGCGATCGTCTCCGGCTCCTCCGGTACGGCGGAGGGCAAGCGCAAGGCGCTGGAGGCGGCCGGCATCCGGGTCGGCTCGACCCCTTCGGAGACCGCGCGGCTGGTCCTGGACCACCTCGCGCCGTCACCCGGTGTCACCCATACTTGAGAGCGGGTGCGTGCCACCCACACCAGCGGCTCCCCGTACCGCCGGTCGGCGGTCCTGATCCGAGCCCGAACCGAGCCATGCACCTCCCGCCTCATCGGAGCGGAGACCCTCAATGGCACCCACCTCACTGATCCTCAAACCGGGCACTGCCTGGTCGGACGCCTGGGGGCGCAGCCTCGCCGCCGCGCCCGAGGCCTTCCACGACGACCGGGTACGCAACCTCTGGGCCGCGTCCTGGCGGTCCGACGGGCGGGCCCTGCCCGCCACCAGCCCCGTCGACGGGAGCCCGATCGCGGGCCCGCCGCGGCTGGACGGCGACACCGCCCGGCAGGCGGTGCGCGCCGCGCTCGACGCGCACCGCGCCTGGCGCCACATCCCCCTGCCGGAGCGCGCCGCCCGGGTGAGCGCGACACTCGACGCGCTCACCGCACACCGCGAACTGCTCGCCCTCCTCCTCGTCTGGGAGATCGGCAAGCCCTGGCGCCTCGCCCAGGCCGACGTCGACCGTGCGATCGACGGCGTGCGTTGGTACGTGGACGGCGCCGGGCCCATGCTGGCGGGCCGTACCCCGCTGCCGGGGCCGGTCTCCAACATCGCGAGCTGGAACTATCCGATGTCCGTCCTCGTCCACGCCCTGCTGGTGCAGGCGCTGGCCGGCAACGCGGTCATCGCCAAGACCCCCACCGACGGCGGCGTCGCCTGTCTCACCCTGGCCTGCGCGCTCGCCGCCCGCGAGGGCGTCCCCGTCACGCTGGTCAGCGGCAGCGGCGGCGAACTCTCCGAGGCGCTGGTGCGCGCGCCCGAGATCGGCTGCGTCTCCTTCGTCGGCGGCCGGGACACCGGCGCCGGGATCGCCACCGCGGTCGCCGACGTCGGCAAGCGCCATGTCCTCGAACAGGAGGGGCTCAACACCTGGGGCGTCTGGAACTGCACCGACTTCTCCGCCCTGACCGCCGTGATCCCCAAGCTCTTCGACTACGGCAAGCAGCGCTGCACGGCGTATCCGCGCTTCGTCGTCCAGCGCTCCCTCTTCGCGGACTTCCTCGCCGCGTACCTCCCCGCCGTACGCTCGATCCGCCTGGGCCACCCCCTCGCCGTCGAGTCCCCGGACGACCGGCCGCCGGAGCTGGACTTCGGGCCGCTCATCAACGCGGCCAAGGCGAAGGAGCTGGCCGACCAGGTCACCGAGGCGATCGGCCGCGGCGCCGTACCGCTCCACCGGGGCGCTCTCGCGGACGCCCGCTTCCTCCCCGACCAGGACACCAGCGCGTATCTGGCCCCGGTCACCCTGCTCAATCCGCCCCCGTCCTCCCCGCTCCACCACGCGGAACCCTTCGGCCCGGTCGACACGATCGTCCTGGTCGACACGGAGGCGGAGCTGCTGGCCGCGATGAACGCCTCGAACGGCGCCCTCGTCGCGACCCTGTCCACCGACGACCCGGCGACGTACGCCCGGCTGGCACCCCAGATCCGGGCCTTCAAGACCGGCCACGGAAAACCCCGCTCCCGGGGCGACCGCGACGAGCTGTTCGGCGGCTTCGGCCACTCCTGGCGCGGCGCCTTCGTCGGCGGCGAACTGCTGGTCCACGCGGTCACGGACGGCCCGCCGGGCGAACGCCTGCCGGGCAACTTCCCCGACTACCACCTGATGCCGTAACCGCGGCCGCACCACGTGTGCCCACGCGGTGACGGCCGGTGGGGGGGGGGGCCCCCCCCCGGGCGAGTGGGGGGCGGTGAGAACGGCCGGGGGGAAC
>NZ_JBHYZP010000002.1:0-118270 GCF_042752355.1 Streptomyces sp. NPDC059255 | reverse complement strand
GAGGCCCCCGACCGGGCCGATCGCGCACCGCTGACCACCGGATATACGGGTGAGAGGCACCGCGAACCCCTGGTATCGTTGTTCTTGTCGCCGCGGGGAGATCGCCGCGGTTCGACCACTCGTCCGGGTGGCGGAATGGCAGACGCGCTAGCTTGAGGTGCTAGTGCCCTTTATCGGGCGTGGGGGTTCAAGTCCCCCCTCGGACACTCTGGGTAGTCGCTCAATTGCCCGGATCGGTTTCACAGAACTCCCAGTTCGGATTCGTCCGGGCTGGGAGTTTTTGGTGCGTCGGGGATCTCGCTCGTCAAGGGCCATCCGGTGGGCCCGGTAAATTCCGGTGAATTCTCCAGATCGAAACAGCCGACACTTTCGTGGGTGTGACCACCGGCATGGACCGGTTTATCCGGTCTGTGATCCGTATCCTCCCGGCCCGGCCGATCATGGTGGCCGGCGCAGTCTCGGCCCGGTCGACCTGCGGTGATGGTAGCGGCAAAGGACCTTCGCATGCCGTCTCCCGAACTCGGAGTTCGGCACCCGGTTCATGCGGGTAGCCTCCTTTATTCATCGCCCATCGGTCACAGAAACCGCCGGGCAATCGGTGAGGAAATTCCGGATGAATGAGGGTGGCTATGGAGCAAATCTACGATTACGTCATCGTCGGCGGCGGAACGGCCGGCGCGGTGCTGGCCGGCCGGCTGTCGGAAAACTCTGAAGTCCGTGTGGCCCTTCTGGAGGCGGGAGCCGGAGAAGGCCCTGCGATCATGTCGGACGGGAACCCTGAGGCAGCGGTCGGTCTCTGGGGATCGTCCGTGGACTGGAACTACACGACAACACCTCAGCCAGGTACCGAGAACACCGTCCATACCTGGCCCAGAGGGCGGGTACTGGGCGGTTCCAGCAGTATCAACGGCCTGACTCACCTGCGCGGCCACGCATCGAGCTACGACGCCTGGGAGAAGCAGGGCGCCGTCGGCTGGAACTACCAGGAAATGCTGCCGTTCCTCATGCGCAGCGAGCGGGCGAGAGGCAAGGATCCGCGTTTCCGGGGGCAAGAGGGTCCCATGACCATCGAGGAGACGCCCGCCGCCACTCCTCTCGCGCAGGACCTCCATGACGCGGCACTCGACGCGGGCTTCCCGCGCTGTGAGGACGGTAACGCCCCCGAGGCCGAAGGGGTGTTCTGGTCCGAGAGGAATGTCGCCGGAGGCCGCAGGCAGAGCGCCGCGGACGCGTATCTGCTTCCGGTGCTCGCACGGCCCAACCTCACCGTCGTCACCGACGCACAGGTGCAGCGCCTCCTCCTGGACAACGGCCGGTGCAGAGGTGCCGAGTACGTGCGGAACGGCACGTCCCGCACCGTCCACGCCGAGCGGGAAGTCGTGCTGAGCGCGGGAGCCGTCGGATCTCCGCAGATTCTCCTGCTCTCCGGCATCGGCCCCGCCGACCATCTGCGACAGCTGGGGATCCCGGTTCGTGCCGATCTCCCCGGTGTGGGCGCCAACCTGCACGACCATCCCCTGGCCTGGATCTCCTACGGGGTGAAGAAGTCCCCGGTGCTCGGCCCCTCGCGGCAGGCGATGCTCTTCGCACGCACCGGCCAGGACGGGGATCCCGACATCCTGATGAGCTTCACGCCCGTGGCGCTGCAACCACGATGGGCAGGTGCCGAAGAGGGCTTCTCGATCCTCTTCGGCCTGGCGACCCCCACCAGCCGGGGCAGTGTGCGCCTGCGCAGCGCGGACCCCGCCTCCTACCCGCTCATCGACCCCGCCTATCTGACCGAGAGCGACGACCTGGCCCGTATGGTCGCCGCCTTGCGCATGGCACGGCACATCGCGCGGGCCGACGCCTTGTCAGCCTGGCGTGACGACGAGACCCTCCCCGGCCAGGAGGCTGTCACCGACGAAGAGTGCGGTGCGTACATCCGCCACACCGTCGGCACCTACTTCCACCCGGTGGGCACCTGCCGCATCGGCACGGACGGCGAGGCCGTGGTCGACACGGCCCTGCGCGTCCACGGTGTCGACGGCCTGAGCGTCGCCGACGCCTCCGTGATGCCCTCGATCGTCTCGGCCAACACCAACGCGGCCGTACTGGGCATCGCCGAGCGCGCGGCGCACCTCGTCGCGACCCGCGCCGCACGCTGAGGCGCCGAAGCCCTGTCGTCCTGGTCAGGTTCACAGAACTCCCGGCGCGGAATCGTCCCGGGCCGGGAGTTCTTCCGGACGTCACCTACTGAGCGGTGAGGACGTGCGCCCACGGCTCGTCGATGTCGGCCAGTCCCAGCACGGCGACCACGTTGTCGAGCATTCCGGCGCCGAACCAGTTCCGTACGGCGTCGTCGTCGCCCAGCAGTTGCCGAACGGTGGCGACCTGCTTGGCGTAGCAGCCGCGCACCGCCTGCCCGACCAGCGGTTCGCCGGCGGCGCAGTTCGCGTGCATGAGGAAACGCAGGATGGTCCGGTCCGCGACGAGCGCGGCGTAACCGTCGCGTGCCGCTTGCAACGCGGCCTCGGGCGCGAGGGGCTCACCCGACGTCGGCGCGTGCGCGGTCAAGGTCTCGGTCATCACCACGGACACGTGGTCGACCGCCGCCGCGAACAGGGCCTGCTTGTTGGCGTACAGGCGATAGAGATACGGCTGGGAGATGCCGACCCGATCGGCGATCTCGTGCGTCGCCGTACCGTAGAAACCTTTTCGCGCGAAGCACTCGATCGCGGCGGCCACGATGGCCCGACGTCGCTCGTCACTCTTCGTGCTTGTCCCGGCGGTGGGCATGGGCGTCAGTTCAGCATGGCTCCGCAGCAGCCTCCAAAAGTCACTTCGTCACGTCACCGGGCGGCCGGAATTCGATCACCGGGGAGCGAAGAGCCGTTGGGCCGCGGTGGCGATCGTTCTTGACGCCTTGCCCCAGGGTGCCGTTGCGGGGTCCTCTTCATGACCGGTTGGCGACTGGCATCGCGGCGGCCGTCAGCGGCTGTCCGCGCGCGGCGCCGCCGTCGTGCCGCGGACCACCAGGCGCGGTGTCAGGACGATCTCGCGCGGGGCCGAGCGCCCGCCGTCGAGCCGTTCGACGGCCGCCGCCACCGCGTGGCGCGCCTGTTCCTCCGGGTTCTGACTGACGGTGGTGAGGTCGAAACTGGCGAGCCGGGACAGGACGCTGTCGTCGTAGCCGACGACCGAGAGGGTGTCCGGTACGGCGACCCCCGCCTGGCCGAGCGCGCTCAACACGCCCACCGCGCACCGGTCGTTGCACGCGATGACCGCGCTCGGCAGCGCGCCCTCCGCGAGCAGCCGCTCCGCGGCCCGCGCACCGGCCTCCTCGGTGTGGGCGCCGGCGAGCACCCTGATCCGGTCGGCGAGCCGGTGGGCGCGCAGGGCGGTGCGGTAGCCGCGGCGCCGGTCCGCCGCGATGCCGCCCCTGCCCCCGTCGATGAAGGCGATGTCGCGGTGGCCCAGCTCCACCAGGTGGGCCACCGCCCGGCCCAGCCCCTCGTCGTCCGAGGCGCGTACGACATCCAGGCCGGCCGCCGCGATCCGCCGCCCGACGGAGATCACCGGCAGCCCGCGGTCGAGCGAGGCCAGCCGGGCGGCGGGCAGTTCGGTGCCGAGCAGGATCAGCGCCTCGGCGCGGAAGTCGAGCAGGGTCTCCACGGCCTGGCCCTCGTCGCGGACGCGTGTCAGCGTGGACAGCGCGAGGTCGTACCCCGCCGCCTCGGCCGCGACGTACAGGTTCTCGACCAGTTCGGCGTGGAAGCTGTTGCGGATGTCGAAGGTGACGCCGAGTACGCGACTGCGCCGGCGTGCCAGCAGACTCGCCGTGCGGTCGGGGCGGTAGCCGATCCGGGCCGCGGCTTCGAGGACCCGTTCGCGGGTCTGCGCGCTGGGCCCCGGGGCGTTCCTGAGGACGAGGGAGACCGACGCGGGGGAGAGCCCGACCAGCTCGGCGACGTCCTCCAGCCGCGGCCGGCGGCTCCGCGCGCCGGTGTCCCCGTCGGCCTCCGCGCCTCCGTGGCCGCCGGAGTCCGCTCTCTTCACCGGCTGATCCTCCATGGCCGTTTCCTCGTACGTTCCCTCGTGAGGTTGCCTCGTGAGGTTGCCTCATACGTTCCGGCATACGTTGCGCCGCGCCTTCGTACGGTCCGCGGCTCCGTACCGAACCCTTGACACCTCGCGGTGGGCCGACTGATAGTACCAGCGTCTTAAAGCGCTTTAAAAGCGCTCGGAGAACGAGTGACGGAAGAGGTTTCCCATGACCACAGCGTCGATCGGGGTGGCAGTCGTCGGAGCCGGGATGGCCGGCCGGGCGCACCTCAGCGGATACCGCACCGCGTCGACCCTCTTCGATCCCGGCCTGCCCGAGGTGCGGCTCGTCGCCGTCGCCGACGCCCATGAGCCGTTCGCCCGTGACGCCGCCCGCCGGTACGGCTACCGGCGCGCCGAGACCGACTGGCGGGCGATCGCCGCCGCGCCCGACATCGACGCGGTGAGTGTCGTGGTCGCCAACCCGCTGCACCGCGAGATCGTCGAGGGGCTGCTCGCGGCGGGGAAGCACGTGCTGTGCGAGAAGCCGCTGGCGCCGTCCACGGCCGACGCGCAGGCCATGACCGAGGCCGCGGCGAGGACGGACCGGGTGGCCGCGGTCGGCTTCACCTTCCGCCGCTCGCCCGCGATCAACGCGATCCGGGAGCAGATCAACGACGGCGGCCTCGGCCGGGTGCGCCACTTCAACGGCCACTACTGGTGCGACTACGGGCACCACCCCGACGCGCCCATGAGCTGGCGCTACCGCGGCGGCCCCGGCTCCGGCGCGCTCGCCGACATCGGCAGCCACCTCGTGGACCTCGGCGAGTACCTGTGCGGACCTGTCGAGAGCGTGCGCGGTACGGTCCTGACCACCGTGGTCGGGGACCGGCCGGTCCCGCTGGGCACCGCCGTCGGCCACTCCGCCGCCGTACCGGTCGGCGACGAGCGGGCGCCGGTCGAGAACGAGGACATCGCGACCTTCACCCTCACCTTCCGGAGCGGCGCCGTCGGTACGTTCTCCGTGTCGCGGGTCGCCTACGGGCTCGCCAACTCCCTCGGTTTCGAGGTCTTCTGCGACAACGGGGCCGCCGCGTTCGACCTGGTGCGCCCCGGCGAGTTCACCCTCGCGGACGCCACGCCGGCCGGCCCCGTCAACGGCTACCGGCAGGTCCTGATCGGCCCCGACCACCCGTACGTCGCCCAGGGGCTGCCCATGGACTTCCCCAGCGTGGGCCATGGGCAGAACGAGTTCTTCGCCTTCCAGGCGCGGGCGTTCCTCGACCAGATCGCCGGTCTCGACCGGCTGCCACCCTGTCCGCCGCTCGCCCACGGGCTGCACAACCTGCGGATCCTCGACGCGGTCGTGGCCGCCGCGAACGCGGACGGCGGGACCGTCACCGTGGCGTAGCCCTCCGCGGCGGAGCGAGCCGGTCGGCCATGGGGCGTACGGACCCCGGGAGCCCGGCCGGTAATGTGGGCGTTTCCCCGAGATCACCAGGCCGGAGTGGCGGCAGGCGGGGGTGGCAGCATGTGCGGGTGACAGCACATCGAGGACGGCCCCGGGGCAGGGACTTCCGGGTAGACGCGCGGTACGCGGGGTACGCGCGGGAAATGAGGCAAGGCCGGTGAGTACGCCGCTGTACCAACTGAAGGCCGAGTTCTTCAAGACGCTGGGCCACCCCGTCCGCATACGGGTGCTCGAACTGCTCAGCGAGCGGGAGCACGCGGTCTCCGAGATGCTTCCGGAGGTCGGTGTCGAGCCCGCCCAGCTCTCCCAGCAGTTGGCCGTGCTGCGCCGTGCCAATCTGGTGGTCACGCGCCGGGAGGGCTCCGCCGTCCACTACGCGCTCGCCCATCCCTATCTCGCGGAACTGCTGAGCGTCGCGCGGGCGATCCTCTCCGGGGTGCTGGCGGGCCAGGCCGAACTCCTCGCCGACCTGCGCGCCGCGGACTCGGGGGCCACGCCCCCGCAGGGCGGACCGTCCTAGTCCGTGCGGACCTGCGGGAACTGCGGGACCTCCCGGGCCCCCGGGAACTCCGGGAACTGCGGGACTTCCCGGAACTCCGGAACCTCCGGAACCTCCGGCAACTGCGGAACCTCCGAGAACCGGGGACTCTCGCCCACGCCGTCGCCTATACGTCCACCTCGTTCTCGATCCGCTTCAACTGGTGGCGCGCCATGGCCAGATTGGCGCGCGCCCGGTCCAGCACCAGATACAGGAACAGCCCCTGGCCGGCCGAGCCGGACAGCGGCCGTATCACGTGGTACTGGGAGCCCAGCGTGATCAGGATGTCCTCGATGGCGTCCCGGATGCCCAGCGTCTCCAGGGTGCGCATCTTGGCCCGTACGACATCGGTGTTCCCCGCCGCCGCGACGGCGAGGTCCAGGTCCTTGCTTCCGCCCAGCGTGCCCAGCGCCATGCCGCTGGTGTAGTCGACCAGAGCGGCGCCCTGGGCGCCCTCGATCATCATCGCGTCCTTCAGTGCCACGTCCGCGCTTGCCATGTACCCCGGTCCTCTCGGCCTGATGACTCTCCGTATGACGAGTTTATCGAGTAACGACTTGTACGGGATGGCGAATTGAAGATATCTTCAACTAGAAGACGTGATTCCGCTTCTGTCGCCCCCGTGGGCAGCGCCGGCTTCCTACGAAACTTCCTCCGGCGCCGGCGAACGCCGGTTGTCACGCAGTTCGGTGAGCAGATCCTCCTGGCCGGCCAGCAGCTCGACCAGGATCCGCCGCGCCGACCGGAGCAGCTCCGCGACGTCCCCGCCGGCCAGCTCGTACACGACGGTCGAACTGCTCCGTGTCGCGGTCACGATCCCGGCGCGGCGCAATACCGCGAGCTGCTGGGAGAGGCTGGACGCCTCGATCTCGATCGCGGTGAGCAGGTCCCGTACCGGCATCGGCCCGTGCTGGAGCAGCTCCAGCACCCGGATGCGCACCGGGTGCCCCAGCATCCGGAAGAACTCCGCCTTCGCCTGGTACAGCGGAACGCGTGCCCCCGCCACCTGCGCCCCCGCCACCTGTGCCCCCGTCACGGAACGTCCCCTCACCCTCCGACAGCGCCGCCCGGCGCCCGACCGCGCACGAAGTGGTCCAGCCTAGTCGGCGGTGTGTCCCCCTCACCAATCCCGGCCGGGCCCGCCGGACTCCTGTTCGGGCCACTCCCAGGAGATGCCGTGAATGCCCGCCGGGCAGCGGCCCGGCGCCGAGTGGACCGTGTGCGAGGCGTCCAGGGCGACCCGGTGGTTGTAGCTCATCTCCGCCCCGGAGTGCTCCCGGTAATAGCGGTGGCTGACCACCGGCAGCGCCGCCGGATGGAAATAGACGTGGAGGAGGTAATCGCGCAGCCGGACGCGGGTGCGGCGTTCGTAATGGTCGTCCGTGCCGTCCCCGGGATCGACGGAAAGGGTGTAGTCGATGACGACTGTCTCGTTCTTCGCGAGTTTCCGGCCGAACCGTATGTCGAGGACGACCGTGCTCACTTCGGGCAGAAAGCGGACGGGCCCGGGAATTCCGCACCGTACCGTGGTGCTGACCGCGCGTGCCCCGCTGTCGACCGTGTGGACGGCGGTGAGCCGGTCCGCGCCGTCGCGGGCCGCGCGCAGCACCTGCTGGATGGCGATGGAGCACAGCCGCCGGTGCTCGTCGATGGTGACGGTCTCCCGGATGCTCAGCGTGGTGATGGCCTCGTTGAGCCGCGCGAAGTCGGGGCCGAGGATCTGTTCCGCCAGGGAGTTCTCGCCGAACACGCGGTGGGAGGAGCTGAGATCGTGGGCGGGCGGCGCGACCCTGCCCCGGGGCCGGTACGGGCCGATCAGCGCGCGCAGCGTCCCGGGCGGCAGGTCGAGGATGGTCTCCAGCGCGTCCACGGCGCGCAGCGATTCCGCCCGCTCGGGCTCGCTGCGGCCGCGCTGCCAGTAGCTGAGGGTGGTCAGGCTGATCGGGATTCCCTGCTCGGCGAGCCGGCTGCGGACCCGCTCCAGGGACAGGCCGCGTCTCTTGATGGCCTGCTGGAAGACCTCGGCGAAGCCGGAGGGGCCGGAGGGGCCGGCCGGGCCGGACGGGGAGGGATCCGGGTCCTGGTGCACTGGATTCCCTCCCGGTCGTGCGGTGGTGCCGCCCGTGCCCGCACGGGCAGGACCGCCCACCGTATCCGATGGGCGGTCCTGGGGGCCGACGGGGGCCGACCGGTGGTGCGCGACCGGGCCGGGCGTGAGCACCGGGGCGGTCAGCGGGTGCCGGCGGCCGGCCGGTGCCGGCGGTCGGTTGGTACCGCGCTCAGTTGGTGCCGGCGCTCAGTTGGTGTTCAGCGTGAGGCCGTAGTACGAGAGCGCGTCGTCCAGGGGCTGGAAGTAGGAGGACCCCGGCGAGTTGACGCTGCCGGTGCAGCGCTGCGCCGACGGGCCGCCCGAGGTCATGCCCTGGGCCTGGTTGCCGGAGATGTACGCGCCGCCGCTGTCGCCGCCCTGGGTGCAGACGGAGGAGCTGCCGAGGCCGGTGACGACGGTGTTGGGGCCGCCATTGGCGTCGCTGTAGGTGACGGTCACGTTGTACGAGTTGACCTTGCCGCAGGTCCAGAAGGTCGTACGCCCCGACTTGCACAGGGCCGCACCGGAGGAGGCCCGCTTGCTGCCCTGGACGGCGACGGTGCCCGCGCTGCCGTACGTGCCGACCTGCGTGGCTATGGAGTTGCCCGAGTCCACGGCCGCGATGCCCATGTCGACGCTGCGGCTGCCGACCGCGAAGCGGGTGCTGGTTCCCTTGGCGAAGCGCGTGCCCTTGTACGACAGGACGGGCAGGTCCTCGATGCAGTGGCCGGCGGTGACGAGGTACTGGCGTCCCGCCGCGTCCCGGGCGCCGTATCCGACCGAGCAGACATAGCCGTTGAAGGACATCTCGTCGCCCGGGGTGACGACGGCCTGCGTGGACAGCTTCTCCTTGCCCTCGACCACGCGGACGGCGTCGCCGTGGGCCCGCGCGGCCTTGAGGAAGGACTTCGCCGCCGCGCTCTTGGCGCTGTTGACCTCGACGGTGACGGTGTCGGAGGCGAGATCCACCGACCAGGCGGTGACGCCGGCCGGAGTCTGCCGCAGCGCCTTGGAGTCCAGCTCGGCCTTGATACGGTCCAGCGCGGCCTGGCCGTGCTCGGCCACGCGCGGGGTCAGGCCCGCGTCCTTGATGCGCTGTCCGGCGCGGGCGTCGGCGGCGTTGACGACGAGGGTGCCGGCTCTGTCGAAGAAGGCACCGTCCGTCGCGACCCCCTGCCGGTCCAGCTCCGAGAGCTCGGCCTGCTGGTCCGCCTGACGGTCCAGCCGGTCGACGGCCGCCGTCTCGCTGACTCCGAGCGAGGTGGCCAGGGCCTTGACCATCGCCGGGTCGTAGCGCTCGGCGGTCCGTTCGCCCGCCTGGGCTCCGGTCACGACGGTGACGGAGAGCAGCGCGCCCGCGGCCGCGGCCGCGAGAATGTTCCGGGAGACTCGCACAGTCATTCCTTCCGGTTCACGGAACACACGGCCGTGCATGGGGGGAGGAAACGGGCGTGGGGAAGCCGGTTTCACAGAGGGGGGAGCCGTGTGTCCGGCGGCAACCAGGTTGCTTGGTTACCGCGTTGGGAACTCTGGCCTATTTTCTCGGGCCGGTTCAAGGGAGTTCCGTCGGCTGAAATTCAACAGAGTTGACCCGCACTGTTGAAACGGCCTCAGAAGAAAGGAAAGGGAAGAACATAACGGGCGCGAGGTGCGGTGAATGTGCCCAAATGGCGTGCTCGTGATGCTCGCCGCGACACCCGTGCGCGGGGCCGCGTACGCACGGGCGTGGTGCGACGCGTGTGCGCGGACGCGCATGGTAGATTTTGTATACTCATTGTATGCAACCGTGGGGGAAGTCGTGACGTCAGGCCGCGAGAAGGCGTACGCGTTCCTCAAGGAGGAAGTCCTCACCGACCCCGATCTCCAGGGCGAGTTCCTCTCCGAGCAGGAGATCGCGGACCGTATCGGTGTCTCCCGCACCCCCATCCGCGAGGCCCTGCTGCTGCTCGCCGCCGAGGATCTGGTCCGGCTGGTCCCCAAGCGCGGCGCGCAGATCGTGCCGCTCTCCGGACGGGAGATCACCGAACTGATGGAGCTGCGCGGCATCGTCGAGCGGTACGCGGCCGAGCGGGTCGTCCCGGACGGGCAGGCCCCCGTGGCGGAGCTGACCGCGCTGCTGGAGCGGCAGCGCACGCTGAGCGGTCCCGAACACGCCAAGGAATTCATCGCCGTGGACCACCAGTTCCACGCGACGATGGTCGCCGCCGTGGGCAACGAACTGCTCGCCCGCCACTACGACGGGCTGCGCAGCCGGCAGATCAGGGCCGGAGTGGTGGCGCTCTACAACCGGCAGGGCCGGCAGGAGGCCGTGCTGCGCGAACACCGGGCGATCCTGGCCGCGATCGCCGACGGTGACGCGGGGGCCGCGTGCACCGCGATCGACAGCCATCTGGCGACGACCCTCAGGGTCCTGCTCGCCGGCTAGCGACTGATCCGGGCCCTGTCCCGTTCGTCGGACAGGACCCGGACCGGTGCCTCAGCCCCGCCCGGCCAGACGCCGGTTGGCCAGTACGGGAACGGCCCGGCGGACGGCCGTGACCTCGTCCGGGTCGAGGTCGGCCAGCAGCATCCCCGGTGCCCCGCCGAGTGACTGCCGTACGGTCCCGTCGGGGCCGATGACCGCGCTGTGGCCGATGCCGGTGGGCGCGTTCGACGCCCCCGTCGCGCCGGCGGCCGCCGTGGCGGACGCCGCCGGGTCGGCCTGACCCACGGCGGCGAGCCAGAGGGTCGCGTCGAGCGCGCGGGCCCGCGTCAGCAGCTCCCACTGCTCACGCTTGCCGGGCCCCGCCCCCCAGGACGCGAGGAGCAGCGAAACGACCGCGCCGGCGTCCGCGTGGGCGCGGAACAGCTCGGGGAAGCGGACGTCGTAACAGGTCGCGAGGCCGATCCGGACACCGTCCACGTCGATGGTGACGACCTCGGAGCCGGGCGCCACACTGTCGGACTCGGCGTAGCCGAAGGCGTCGTAGAGGTGGATCTTGTCGTAAGACGCCTCCACCCCGGGGCCGGTGGCCAGCAGTGTGTTGGCCACCTTGCCGTCGGGCGCGGGGGTGAACATCCCCGCGACCACCACGAGCCCGGTGTCCTTGGCGATCCTGCGGACCTCCTCGGCCCAGGGGCCGTCGAGCGGCTCGGCCACCGGGGCGAGCGGGGTGCCGAAGCAGGCCATCGAGGCTTCGGGGAAGACGACGGCGCGGGCGCCGCCGTCCGCCGCTCGACGGGCCTCTTCGCGGAGCAGCCCGAGGTTCGACTCGGGGTCGGGGCCGGTGGTGAGCTGGCTCAGCGCGATGCGCATGGGCGGTTCCTTCCGGGTGTACGGGGCGGACGGGCGGATGCCATGAGTGTGCGGGTGCCGAGACCGGAGGCCGGGGCGCTCCGGTCGGCGGGCGGTGCGGTCAGCGGGTGGCCGCGCCGTCCGGTCGTACGGACCGGTCCCCGGCGTCGGCCGGGGTGGCCGGCGGGCCCAGCGGGTCCTCCTCGTCGGTGGCCGATCCGTCGCGGCCCAGCCACACGCCGCCGATCGTGACCACCGCGGTGATCACGATGTAGAGCGCCAGCGGAATCCACGAGTGGTAGGCGTCGAGCAGCGCCGTGAACAGCAGCGGCGCCACCGCCCCGCCCACGACCCCGGCCAGGGTGTAGGCGAGCGAGGAGCCGGTGTAGCGCAGCCGCGGGGAGAACTGCTCGGAGATGAAGGCCGCCTGCGGCCCGTACATCAGCGAGTGGATGGCGAGCGCGACCACCACGCCGAGGGTGAGCAGCGGCCAGCTCCCGCCGGAGGTCAGCGGGAAGAACACGAACGGCCACACCCCGGCCGCGGCGGCGGAGAGCCCGTACAGCAGACGCCGGTTGACCCGGTCGGAGAGGGCACCCGCCAGCGGGATCAGGAAGAGCTGGAAGGTGGAGCCGATCAGGACGGCGGCCAGCGCCGAACCGCGGGACATGTCGAGTTCGGTGGTCGCGTACGTCAGCACGAAGACGGTGAACAGCGCGTACAGCACGTCCGGGGCGATCCGGCTGAGGATCGCGGCGGCCAGCGCCCGCGGATGGGTGGTGAAGACCTCCCTGATCGGCGCCTCGGGGCGCTTCTCCGCCGCCTCCATGGCCAGGAAGACCGGGGTCTCCTCCAGCTTCGTACGGATCCACAGCCCGAAGACGACCAGGACCCCGGAGAGCAGGAACGCCACCCGCCAGCCCCAGCTCATGAACTGGTCCTCGGTGAGCAGCAGGCCCAGGGCCGCGAGGACGCCGTTGGCCAGCAGATTGCCGGCCGGCGGACCGACCTGCGCGGCCGAGGCGTAGAAGCCGCGCCGCCGCGGATCGCCGAACTCGCTGGACAGCAGCACGGCGCCGCCCCACTCGCCGCCGACGCCGACGCCCTGCGCGAAGCGGAGGATCACCAGCACGATCGGGGCGGTCACACCGATCGTCGCGTACGACGGGAGCAGACCGATGAAGAGGGTCGCGACGCCGATCAGGACGAGCGTGGCGATGAGCACTTTCTTGCGGCCGATCCGGTCACCGAGGCGGCCGAAGACGAAGCCGCCCAGCGGGCGGGACACATAGCCCACGGCATAGGTGGAGAAGGCCAGGAGTGTGCCGGTGGCGGGGTCCTCGGAGGGGAAGAAGACCTCGCCGAAGACCAGGGCGGCGGCCACGGAGTAGATGGCGAAGTCGTACCACTCCAGGGCGGTTCCGGTGAGGCTGGCGAAGAAGGCGCGGCGGACCGCCGAGCCGCCGGGCGGGGGCTGATCCGTACGCGTACTGGTGTGGTTCACGACATCCGTCCTTGGGTGGGGCGCGCCGCCATCGGGGGAGGGCGCACTGTCGACCTTCCGGCATACTTCTTGTATACAGGTGGTATGCGCAAGCCTTCCGCGCAAAGTTAACCTCGCCGATACCGCGAACGATGTGGAGAACCCCCATGGCGCTGCTCACCTTCGAACTGCCCGACGGCACCACTCGGCAGGCCGATGTCGTCCAGGTGCTCAACGCCGGCTATGCGGGCCGCAGCCAGGACGACGTGGCCGCGCACGTGGCCGAACTCGCCGAGCTCGGCGTGCCCGCGCCGTCCGTCACCCCCGCCCTCTACCCGGTTTCCCCGTACCTCGCCCAGCACACCGAACGGGTCAGCGCCCAGCACGGCCGCACCTCCGGTGAGGCGGAGTGGGCCCTGGTCGTGGACACGGAGGGTGAGCTGCTGCTGACCGCGGCCTGTGACCACACCGACCGTGAGCTGGAGGTGCACGGGGTGGCGTGGAGCAAGAACGCGGGCCCGGACGTGCTCGCCCGCCGCGCCTGGCTGCTGGCCGACGTGCAGGACCGGCTCGACAGCCTCACCCTGCGGGCCTGGGTGGGCGGCGCGGGCCGGGAAACGCTCATCCAGGACGGCACGCTCGCCGAACTGCTCACCCCCGCCTACTGGGCCGAGGTGCTGCGGGAGCGCGGCGACCTCGTGCCCGGCACGGTGCTGATCTCCGGCACGATCCCCATGGTCGAGGGCGTCGACCAGTTCGCCGACCGCTGGCGGGTGGAGCTGGGCGACCCGGCCACGGGCGACACGATCGGGCTCGCGTACGACGTGGTGCGCATGCCGGCGCCGATCGGCTGAGGCGTCCGCGCCTGGCCGGAGCGGTGGGCGGGTCCCGTGGGAGCCCGCCCACCGCTCCGGCCGGATCATGGCCGGGCGTTCCCAACGGGCGGACTCGTGTGTAGCGTCTAGGGGCCCGCCGGAATGACAGCGGAACGGCAGGTCACAGCCGCCGGTCTGCTGGTGGACCGGGCCCCCTTCCCCACCTCGCTCGACCCAACAGGAGAGTCCGTTGAAACGACCGCCCTACCTCGCCGCCGCCGACCGCTACGCCGGCATGCGGTTCCAGCGCAGCGGTCTCAGCGGCGTACGGCTGCCGCAGGTCTCCCTCGGGCTGTGGCACAACTTCGGCGACACCGCCCCGCTGGAGAAGCAGCGCGCCGTGCTGCGCCGCGCGTTCGACCGCGGTGTCACCCACTTCGACCTGGCGAACAACTACGGCCCGCCGTACGGCAGCGCCGAGGCGAACTTCGGGACGATCTACGCGCAGGACTTCCGGCCCTACCGCGACGAGCTGTTCCTCTCCACCAAGGCCGGCTACGACATGTGGCCGGGCCCCTACGGCGAGTTCGGTTCGCGCAAGCACCTGCTCTCCAGCCTCGACCAGTCGCTGAGCCGGATGCGCGTCGAGTACGTAGACCTCTTCTACTCGCACCGCTTCGACCCGGACACACCGCTGGAGGAGACCGTCGGGGCGCTGGCCTCCGCCGTACGGCAGGGCAAGGCCCTGTACGCCGGGCTGTCCAACTATCCGCCCGAGCAGATGCGGCGGGCGTCCGAACTCCTCAAGGAGCTGGGCACCCCGCTGCTGATCAACCAGCACGCGTACAACATGCTCGACCGGGGCATCGAGCGCAACGGGCTGATCGCCGCGTCCGACGAGGTCGGGGCCGGGGTCATCGCCTTCTCGCCGCTCGCCCAGGGGCAGCTCACCGACCGCTATCTCGACGGGGTGCCCGCCGACTCGCGGATGGCCGTCGGCCACTTCCTGAAGCGGGACGCGCTCAGCGAGGAGAAGCTGACCCTGCTGCACGCGCTGAACAAGGTCGCGGGTGACCGGGGCCAGACCCTGGCCCAGCTGGCGCTGGGCTGGGTGCTGCGCGACGCGCGGGTCACCTCGGTCCTGATCGGCGCGAGCAGCGTCGCCCAGCTCGACCAGAACCTCGCCGTCCTGGACGCCGCGCCCCTGACGGAGCCCGAACTGACCGCGATCGACGCTCTGCTGGCGGACGGCGGAGTGACGAAGTCCTGAAGCGGTACGGATCGGTGACGCCGTGCGGCGGTGACGCCGTGCGGCGGTCCGGCGGTCAGAGTTCCCGGCGGAAGGCCTCCAGGAGCCGCCGCGTATGGTTCGCCGGCTCCGCGAGGGTGACCATCCGGTCCATCGCCTGCATGTGCGCGGACACCTCGTGGGCCTCGTCCAGATAGAGCGCCCCGGTCAGATACTCGATGTAGACCATGTCGGGCACTTCGGGGATGCCGAAGCGGAAGAGGACGAACGGGCTGTACGTACCGGGGTGCGGCCCCGCGCCGAACTCGGCTATCTGCAGGGTCACGTTCGGCAGGTCGACGGCCTCGATCAGCCGGTCGATCTGGGCGCGCATCACGGCCTTCGAACCCACGGCCCGGCGGAGCACCGTCTCGTCCAGAACGGCCCAGAACGCCGGGGCGTCGGTGCGGGTGAGCAGCGCCTGTCTCTCCATCCGCAGGGCGACATGGCGCTCGATCCGGAGCGGGTCGGCGGTCCGGCCGACCGCCCCCGTGGACAGGACCGCGTGCGCGTACTCCTCGGTCTGGAGCAGCCCCGGCACGAAGTGCGGTTCGTACGAGCGGATGGTCTTCGCGGCCTCTTCGAGGCTGACGTACCCGCTGAACCAGTCCGGGAGTATGTCGTGGAACCGCTGCCACCAGCCCGGCTTGTTGGCCTCCTCGGCCAGCCGGAGGAAGACCTCGGTGTCCTGGGGGCCGACCCCGTACTCGGGCAGCAGGAACTGGAGATAGGGGATCTTGAGGGAGACCTCGGCGGTCTCCATCCGGCGGACGGTGGCGGCGGTGACATGGAGCAGCCTCGCCGACTGGTCCCGGCTGAGTCCGGCCTTCTCGCGGAGTGTCTGGAGCTGTCTGCCGAGAACGAGTTGCCCGATGGTCGGGGCCGACCGCGGCTCACTCACACTCCACCCCCGAGAACCGGTGCGCCATACCGGCGAGTCTGCCACAGCGGTACCGGGGTGAGGAGGTTCTGTTGACGCCTTGTGAACTGATCGTTCATCCCGGCCGGTTCCCCGGCGGGGACCGCGGATCCCTTACACCTTTCCGCGTGGCCACGCAGTCGAACGGTCGAATTCGTGCATATTCGGGTCCACTCGGCGTGCGGCGGGTCTAGGCTCGTCACGTGAGCTGAGCGCTGTCCGAGAGGGGGAGGGATGCCGGTGCACCGGCCGGAGCAGATGGTCGCTCTCCCGCTGCTGGAGCGTGAACCCGAACTGGCCGCCGCGGCCCGCGCCGTGGACGCCCTGTGTGCGGCCGCGCCCACCGGAGGGGTGCTCGTCTACCGGGGCGCGGCCGGGCTGGGCAAGACCGCGCTGCTCTCCGAGGTGCGCCGGCTCGCCGCCGGGCGCTGCGCGGTGTGGGCGGCGCGCGGCGGTGAGGGGCTGACCTCCGTACCGTTCCATGTCGTACGGCAGCTCCTGCAGCCCGCACTCGTGGTCGCCGACACCCGGACCGAGCAGGGTGATCAGGCCGGTCACGCCGACCGCGGTGAGCACGCCGCGTACAGGGCGGCTCCCGGTCTGCTCGGCGAGCGGTACGAGATAGTCGGCCCCGCGCTCGGGATACTGCCGCCCGGTGACCAGCCCGCCGATCCGCAGGGCGTCAGGGACGGCCTGGACGCGCTCGTCGAACGGCTCGCGAAGGTCCACGGCCCGCTCCTGCTCACCGTGGACGACGCGCAGTGGGCCGACCTGGAGACCCTGGCCTGGCTCGCCTCCTTCGCGCGCAGCCCCGGGCGCGCCCTGCCCGTTCTCGTGGTCGTCGGCTACCGCACCGAGGAGGCCGTCGGCGAGGCCGAGGAGCACCTCAGGACGCTCGGCGCGGCGGCCAGACTGCTGGTCACCCTGCGGGAACTCACCCCCGACGCCACGGCCGGGCTCACCCGCGCCGCGCTCGGGGAGCAGGCGGACGACCCGTTCTGCCGCGAGGTGTGGGCGGTGACCGGCGGCAACGCCTACGAGACCGTCGAGCTCCTCGCCAAAGTACGGGACAGCACGTTCGACCCCGTGAGGACCAACGCCGGCGAACTGCGCGCCCTCGGCGCCTCGGCACGTGGCACCGGCCTCATCGCGCGGCTGGAGGAACTGGGTACGGCCACCACCCGGTTCGCCTGGGCCGCCGCGATCCTCGGCACGGACATCTCCCTCGACCTGACCGTCTCGCTCGCGGGCATGAGCGACGAGGAGGCCGCCGAGTGCGCGGAGCGGCTGCGCGCCGCGCGGATCCTCGTCGGCACCGACCCGCTGGAGTTCGTCCATCCGCTGATCGCCGGGGCCGTCTACCGCGCCATCCCGGCGGGCGTGCGCGCCGCCATGCACGGACTCGCCGCCTGGGCGGTCTCCCGCAGCGGCCGGGGAGCCGCCGCCGCGGCGCCGCACCTCCTCGAAGTCCACCCCGACGGCGACCCCGAACTGGTCGAGCAGTTACGGGAGGCCGCCGCCGAGCACCTCGCGGTCGGAGCCCCCGACGCGGCGCGCCGCTGCCTCGAACGGGCCCTGGTGGAACCGCCGTTGTCCAGCGTACGGGGACCTCTGCTGTACGAGCTGGGCTGCGCCACCCTGCTGACCTCGCCCGCCACCACGGTCGGACACCTGCGCGCCGCGCTCGACACCCCGCATCTCGACGACGCCCTGCGCGTGGACGTGGTCTTCCGGCTCGCGCAGGCCCTGACGCACAACAACCAGACCGGCGACGCCGCCCACGTCGTGGCCACCGAGGCCGCCCGCACCGCGGACGGGCCCGTCAGAATGCGGCTCCAGGCCGCGCACTTCCTCTGGGAGGGCGTCCAGGCCATCGAGGAGGACGGCCCGGACCGGTCGCGCCGCCTCGCCCGCACGGCGGCCCCGCTCACCGGGCGGGACAACACCGAACGCGTCCTGCTCATGCTGCGCGCCTTCGACGGGACGGCCCGCGGCGAGAGCGCCGAGGAGGTCGTCCAGATCGGCGAACGGGCCCTGAAGGACGGTGCTCTGCCGCCCGGCGTCGGCTGGGCCGACCCGGGATGGGGCTTCGAACCCCCGGCCCTCCTCGGGCTCTCGTACGCCTTCGCCGACCGGCTCGACCGCGCCGAGAGCCTGTTCAGCGAGGCGCTGCGCGCCTTCGAGATCTCCGGCTGGAGCGGCGGCCACCTCGCCTTCGCCCACGCGCTGGTCGGCTACGTCCACCGCAGGCGCGGCCGGCTCGCGGACGCCGAGAAGTATCTGCGCGAGAGCCTGCGCCTGGCCGACCGGGTCGGCAACGGCCTCCCGATGAACTGGGACGCCGTCTGCATGCTCATCGACACGCTGCTCGCGCGCGGCCATGTCGAGGAGGCCGAGGAGGCCGCCGAACGGTACGCGTTCGCGCCGCCGTACTCCTCCACGATCGTCATCCCCGACGCCCCCTCCGTCCGCGGCAGGCTGCTGCTGGCCCTCGGCAGGAAGGACGAGGCCGTCGCCGAACTGGAGGCGGCCGGACAGGCGTTGCTGGCCCGGGGACGGCACAGCGTCGTCATGGCCCCCTGGGCGATCGACCTCGCGCGGGCCCTCGCCGACGACGATCCGCGCCGCGCGGTCCAGCTCGCCGCGTACGCCAGGGACCGGGCCGAACGCTTCGGCACGCACACCGCCATCGGGGTGGCGCTCTGCTGCACGGCGTCCCTGAAGGACGGCCCGGAACGGATCGAGCTGCTCGCCCAGGCCGTGGCGCACCTCGAAGCGTCGCCGTGCGCGTACGAACGGGCCGTCGCGCGGGTCGAGTACGGCATCGCCGCGGGGTTCCACGCCGAACTGTCCTGCGGGCTCGAACTCGCCGAGAGCTGCGGCGCCGACGGTCTCGCCGCCCGGGCACGCCGCGCGATGGACTCCCACCACGCGCAGCGCTGAGACGCCGACGGGGGAGGGGCGGGGGAAGCACGGGGCAGGGGCGCTGGGGGAGGACGGGCAGGAGCCCGGGGAGGGCGGGCGGTAGGCTCGGGCGGGACGCCCATCCGTGACAGGAGACCGGCCCCCTTGCCGCACCAGCCCGACCACCGCACCGACCCCGGCGATGCCCAGGGCGGCCCCGCGCTCGACGACCCCGGGCTGCGGGCCGACTGCGCGAACTGCTTCGGACTGTGCTGCGTCGCCCTGACCTTCGCCCCCTCCGCGGACTTCCCCGAGCACAAAGCCGCCGGGAAACCCTGCTCCCACCTCCGCACCGACTTCCGCTGCTCCGTCCACCGCGAGCTGCGGCAGCGCGGCTTCCGTGGCTGCACGGTCTACGACTGCTTCGGCGCCGGACAGAAGATCTCCCGGATCACCTACGGGGGACAGGACTGGCGGCAGGCCCCGGGCACCGCCGACGAGATGTTCGCGCTGCTCCCGGTGGTGCGCCAGCTCCAGGAGCTCCTCCGGTATCTGACCGAGGCGCTCACCCTGGAGCCGGCCCGCGCGCTCCACGGCGAACTCCGCGCCGCTCTGGAGGAGACGGAACGCCTCACCCTCGCCGACCCCGCCACCCTGCTGGCCCTGGACGTCGCGGCCCGCCGCGCCGCCGTCAACCCCCTGCTGCTGCGGACCAGCGAACTCGTCCGGGCCCAGGTCAAGGGAGAGAAGAAGAACCGCAGGGGCGCCGACCTCCTCGGCGCCCGGCTCAGGGCCGCCGATCTGCGCGGCGCGGACCTGCGCGGGGCGTATCTGATCGCCGCCGATCTGCGGGGCGCCGATCTGCGGTTGGCCGATCTGATCGGGGCCGACCTCCGGGACGCCGATCTGCGCGGCGCCGATCTCACCGGCAGCATCTTCCTCGTCCAGACCCAGGTCAACGCGGCGCGGGGCGACGCGGACACCCGGCTGCCGCCGTCCCTCGCGCGCCCCGCCCACTGGTAGCCGCCGCGGCCGGCCGCGCGGCCGGGCGGCCCCGCCGCACGCCGTTCCCGGCCGCCGAGGGGCGTCGGCGTGCCGCCCTGTTCCCTATCAGTGGCCGCTCTCGGCGCCCCGGCCGCGCCCGCGCCGTACGAGGAAGAGCGCGAGCGCCGCGAGCGCGGCCGCGCCGATGAACGCCACCGGCAGCACGGTCCCGGTCACCGGCCCGGACTCCGCGGCGCGGGCCGCGGGGCTCGCGGGGGCCGGCGACGGCGGGTGGGCCCGTACCGCCTTCTCGACCACCCCCGGCTCGGGACCCGCCGCCTCCACCGTGGGGCGCGGCGGCAGCGGCGCCGGGGGCGGCCGGAGCGATCCGACCGGGGTCACCCGGCCCTGAGCCTTGAACCCCCAGTCCAGCAGCTCCCTGGCCTCCTCGTACACGGCGTGGACGCCGCCCCACTGCGGGTTCATCACCGTCACCAGCAGGGTGCGGTCGCCGTGCCGGGCGGCGGCGATCAGGGTGTAGCCGGCCTCTGTGGTGTAGCCGTTCTTCACGCCGATCAGCCCCGGATACGCCTCGACCCCGTCGGCCCCGGTCAGCAGCCGGTTGGTGTTCATGATGCCGAAGGTGCCGCCGTAGCCGGGGAACTCGGCGTCGACGGTCGAGCTGTAGCGGACGAAGTCCGGCGAGGCCAGCCCCGTACGGCCGAAGACCGCCAGGTCGTACGCGGAGGAGACCTGGCCGGGGGCGTCGTAGCCGTCGGGCGAGACCACATGGGTGTCGCGCGCGCCCAGCAGCTTCGCCTTGTCCCGCATCTGCTTGACGGTCGCGTCCAGGCCGCCGTTCATCTCGGAGAGGACCCGCACCGCGTCGTTGCCGGAGCTGAGGAAGACGCCCCGCCACAGGTCGGCGGCCTCGTACCGCACCCCGGGGACGACCCCCACCGTGCTGCTGCCCGGACCGATGTCGTCCAGCTCCTCGTCCGTCACCAGGCGCTTGGCGTGCTCGGAGAGCCGGGGCAGTGTGGTGATGGCGAAGAGCGTCTTGAGGGTGGAGGCGGGCGGCAGCGGACGGTGCGCGTCCCGCGCGGCGAGCACCTCTCCCGTACGGGCGTCCGCGACCAGCCAGGAGAGGGCGGAGAGCTCCGGCGGCGCCGGGGTCCCGCGCGCGGGCCTGACCTGGACCCCGGAGCGGCGCAGCAGCGAACCGTCCCGGGCGGCGGCGTCGAGGGAGGCGGCCGCGCGGCCCGGCGTCGTCGGGGCGGCCGGGCGGGACGCGGCCGCCGAGCCGCTCGGGGCGGGTGTGCCCGGCGCGGCGGGCGGGGCGCCGGGGAAGCCCGCGATCACGGCGCCCGCGGGCAGACCGGGGGCGCGTACGGCCGGGTCGGTACGGGAATCCGCTGCGGCCGGCGGGGACACCGGCAGGAGGACCAGCAGGCCGGCGGCGAGGGCGACGGTGCCGGAGAGCGCGGAGCGCGTCACGGGTCTGATGATCATCCCGCCACGGTAGGAACGGACCGCGCCGCGCGCCCCTCGCATGGGCCGACCGGATGTATCACCGCCCCGGTCGGCCCCTCCGGGTCGGGCACCCGATCGGGTGACAGGGCGGGGCGTCGCCGGGGCGGGGCCGTCCCGTCAGGTTCCGGCGGGCGCGGGGTCGGCGGCGGGATCCGTGCCGGAGCCCGGCTCCCCGCCGTCGCCGGGCTCCGGCGCGGGGCCGACGTCGCCGGGCCACCGTACGGTGGTGTTCCCGGGCTCCCGTACGGTGGTGTCCCCGGGCTCCCGTACGGGCCCCGTCGCGACGCCGATGACCTCGGTGCCGATCACGTCGAGCAGCGCGAGCTTGTCGGCGGCGTCGGTGCCGGACGCCGCCGAGTAGGCGGCGATCCGCAGATCGCACCCGGGCACGGTGAACGTGTCGCAGTCGACCGTCACCGGTCCGACATCCGGGTGATGGACGGTACGGGTCGCGCTGTCGTGCACACCGGCGATCCGGGAGTTCCAGAGCACCGCGAACCGGCTGCTGGCGCGCCGCAGCTCACCGATGAGGAAGCGCAGCCGTACGTCGGTCGGATAGCGGAGGGTGGCCGCGCGCAGGTCGGCGACGAGCGCCGCCTCGAACCTGGCCTCCTGCTCCGGGGTGTGGACGATCCGGCTCGGCCGGCCGGTGAAGTGCTGCCAGGCGGCGTTCCGCCCGCGCGGCGGGACCTGCGCGGGGTCACCGACCAGGGCGGCCCACAGCGGATTCCAGGTGATCAGGTTCCAGGACGCGTCGTGCACCCCGATCGGGGTCCCCGCGAGGCGCCCGAGCAGCCGCCGTACGCCGGCGGGAACATGGTCGGGGACCCGGCCCACGGCGGGCGGTGACTGCCCGGCGAGCAGAAAGAGGTGCCGGCGCTCGTCGTCGGAGAGCCGCAGGGCGCACGCCAGCGACATGAGGACCTGTGCCGACGGAGAGGTGGCCCGTCCCTCCTCCAGCCGGACGAGATAGTCCACGGACAGCCCGGTCAGCCGCGCCAGTTCCTCGTGGCGCAGCCCGCCCGTCCTGGCGGGCTCGTCCGAGGGCAGCCCGGCCTCGGCCGGGGCGAGCCGGTCGCGCCAGCGGTGCAGGGCCGTGCCCAGCTCTCCGTGTCGGGTCATGGGGCCAGTATCAGCGCGTACGGCTGCCCCCGCCTGATACCGGCCGGTACCCGGACGGGGCCCGGCCCGTTCCCGGGCGCTCCTCCCCGCCGCCGGGGCACGGGTTCCCGGACGCGGTGCTCCGCGCGGAGTGTCGCGAGTACGCGAGTAACCGCCAACCCTGCCCGAACGGCGTTGATCAGGACTACCGTTGATCCGGAACCGTGGCGCGGGGCGTCCTCGGACGCCGGCCACGGCCCGGCCGGGCCATGGACCTGTCGGGCCACGGACCTGCCGGACCGCAGACGGGCAGGTCCGCAGATCAGGGGAGCGGGGGAGCGGGACATGCTGGATCCCATGTCACTGGCGGCTATCACCGCGGTGCTGGGCGCCGTGGGCGCGGGGCTGGCCAACGAGGCCGGGAAATGGGCCTGGGAATCGGCCGGCGGCCTGGTGCGGCGGATCGCCGGACAGGAGGTGGCCGCGCCCACGGGACCGGCCGAGCTGTCCGCCGTGGCCCGCCTCGTCCACGAGGGCGTACGCCACGACCCCGCGCTCGCCCGCGCCTGGGCGGCCTTCGCCCGTACGGCCCCGCTCCGGGCGACCGCGGACGGCGTCCCCGCGCTTCCGCCGTCCGTACGGTTCTTCACGGACCGTCAGGGACCGATGCGGCTGCTGGAACGGGAGGCCTCGCGCAAGGCCGACGGGCGCCCCCGGCTCGCGCTGGTCCACGGCCCCGAAGGCATCGGCACCAGCGCCCTCGCCGTCCACTGGGGGTGCAAGGAAGCCGACCGGTTCCCCGGCGGACAGCTCTACGCCGATCTGCGCGGCGCCTCCGCGGGCACCGCCGTCGACAGCACCGTGGTGCTGCGCAGCCTGCTGGTCCAGCTCGGCATGGACCAGGACGACGTACCGCCGGGCGCGGCGGACCGGCAGGCGGCCTTCCGCCGCTGTGTGGCCGACCGGCGGCTGCTGGTCGTGCTCGACCACGCCTACTCGTCCGCGCAGGTCCGGCCGTTGCTGACATCCGCGCCCGAGGTGTTCACGGTGGTGGTCGCGCGCCGGCCGCTGCCCGGCCTCGACGCCGTACCCGTCCCGGTCGGACCGCTGTCCGACAAGGACGCCCGTCGGCTGCTCACGGATCTCGCGGGCGGCGACACCGTGGCCGGCGCCCGTGCCGTACTGCCGCGGGTGCTGGAGCGGTGCGGCGGCTCGCCGTACGCGCTGCGGGCCGCCGCGCCCCTGCTGTCGGAGCCGGAGCGTGAGCCGCTCTCCGGCCCGGGCGAGCCCCGGCGCCGTACGGGGGAGGGCCCCGCCCGGTCCGCCGGCGACCCGGTCCGTACCGCCGCGGAAAGGACGTACCGCGGGCTGGAGCCCGGCGCGGCCAGGGTCTACCGGCTGATGTCGCTGCGGGAATGGCCCGCGCTCGGACCGGCCGTCGTCGCGGACGTCGCGGGGCTGCCCGAGGCCGAGGCGGCCCGGATCCTCGGCGCCCTGGCGGACGGGCAGTTGCTGGAGCTCACGGACACCGGCCGCTTCCGCTACCGTCCCGCGGTCCGCGCCCACGCGGAGGAGACCGCCTTCCGTACGGACGGCATCGCGGCCTGCTCGGCGGCCATGACCGGCACGGTGCGGTGGTATCTGCGCCTCGCCGTACGGGCCCGGCTCGCCGCCCTGCCCCAGGCGTGGGCGATCGGCCCGCTCTACGACGAACCGGCGGCGAGCCCCGGCCCGTACCGCGACGCGGGCGAGGCGCTCACCGCGCTCCGCGCCGAGCTGGGCAACCTCGTCCAGGCCGTCCTCGCCGCGGAGGAGTTCGGTGATCCCGACTCCGTCCACCAGCTCTGCCAGGCACTCTGGCCGCTCCAGCTCAAGGCGGGCCACCACGACGAGATCCTCCCGGCGCTCAGGGCGGGGGCACGGGTGGTGGACGCCCACCACCCCGGAACCCGGCTGGCCGGGCGGATGCATGTGCTCCTGGCGCTGAACCTGCTGGAGCTGCGGGAGGACGAAGAGGCCGAGTCCCATCTGACCGCCGCCGTACGGGCCGAGGAGGCGGCCGGGCACCGGCGCGGGCAGGCGTCCGCCGTCGAGTCCCTGGGCCTGCTGCGGCTGCGCCAGTGGCGTTTCCAGGAGGCGTACGCGTGCTTCGACGAGGCGTCGGCGGTCCTGGACGGGGCGGGGACCGACGGCGAGGGCGCCCGTGATCTGCCGCGCGCCCGCGCCCTGCTGGAGCGGCACCGGGGCCGGGCCCTGCGCGGACTCGGCAGGTTCGCCGAGGCCAGGGAGCGGCTGGAGGCGGCGCTCGGCTTCTTCGCGACCGGCGCCGACCCGTACAACGCGGCGCGGACCCTCACCGATCTGGCCGAGACACATCTCGCCGAGGGCGACCCGGAGGGTGCGCTGCCGCTGATCGACGAGGCGGCGGTCACCCTCGACAAGGAGAAGGCCGCCCACCACCTCGCGCATCTGCGGGCCCTGCGCGAGCGCTGCCTCAGCGCTCTTGCCCGGGACTGACCGGTGTGACGGGAACGACCGGTGGGGCGGGAACGAGTGGTGTGACGGGAACGACCGGTGCGGCGGGGACGAGTGGTGTGACCGTCACCCGGCAGGCGCCCGCGCCGGTCCGTACCGTCATCCCGGCCGCCGCCACCTCCTCCAGCGCCTTTCCCGCAGCCAGCCAGGCATGGAGGGCGGAGGCGTAGGCGGCGGGGTCGGCTCCGGACAGGGGGCCGCCCGGGAGGCCCTCCGGGACACTGCCGGTGAGCCGCACCAGCACGCCCGCGCGGGTACGGACCGTGCACGCCCCGTCCTCGGTGACGAACGCCGCCAGGGCGCAGTGCGGATGGCGCGCCAGCACCTCGTCGGTCCACCGCGCCGGCCCGCCGAACCGGGGGTCGTCCGCGGCGCCGTACCGGAAGATCACATCCGCCAGGGCGAGCCGCCCGGGGTCCAGGGTGTCCTCGTGCACGGCGATATGGGCGTCCCCGTCCGCCGCGGGCTCGGAGCGCGGATCCGCGTAGCGGTCCACCTCGACCTCGCACGCCCCGGTCAGCCGGGTCACCACCCTCAGTGGGGCGGTCCGGGTGACCCGTTCGCAGGGCGGCAGCGGCAGCGGGTCGAGCAGCGCGGGCTCCGCGGGCTCGGGGATGCCGATGACCCGGTAGAAGTGGCGCCGCAGCAGAGCCGCCGCCGCACCGGGGACCGACGAGACCAGCTCCGCGGGGCCCGGTTCCGTAGCCGTGCCCGGCGGCCGGCGCTCTCCTCCGCCGAGCAGCGCCTCCAGTTGTGACCGGAGCGGCGCGTGGGGCGAGAGCCGGGGTGCCTGCCGTACGAACGCGGCCACCGGCGACCCGGCGTCGAGACCGTCCTCCGAGGCCGCGCCCAGCAGGACGGGGGTGCGGAGGGCGGCCCCGTAGTACGTCACGGAACCGGCGTCCCCGATGATCACATCGGCCGCGATCAGCGCCTGGCGCCACCCCTCCAGGGGGTCCACCAGCGCCAGACCGCCCCGGCGGGCCCGGTCCAGCCAGGCGCGGATCTGCCCGGGGCCGTGACCGTGCCAGATGTTGGGGTGCAGTACGGCGGCCGAGCGGTACGCGTCGGCGGGCAGCTCGGCCGTCAGGCGCGGCAGCAGTGCGGGCAGTACGTCCTCGGCCCCGCCGTCCCCGAAGAGGGAATCCGGGTTCCAGGTCGAACTGAGCAGCACGAGCCGCTGGCCCCCACGGACGCCGAGGGCCCGGCGGAAGCGCTCGCGGTACGGGACGGCGGCCAGCAGCCGGTCGAAACACGGGTCACCGGCGAGGACGGCGGTGGGAGCGGCCTCGGGACAGGCGGCGCGCAGCCTCGCCACCTGTTCCGGGTGGGAGAGGACCATCGCGTCCGCGACCGGTGTCCCGTCGGCGAGCAGCCACTCGGGGGAGAGCCCGAAGACGGGTGGGACGGCCTCGGCCGAAAGGCGCCCGGTGTCCGGTGTCCGGTGTCCGGTGTCCGGTGTTGCCAGCCTCTTATTGTAGCCAACGCCGTGCGAGAGAACTGTCAACTTCCCTTTTATCGCGTGAAGTTGGCCGCCGAAGCTCGCCGAGATCGCCAGATCCACCGGGAGGGAGACCGCCTGCTCCCACGGAAGCACCGGCACGCCCGTCTCCGCCAGCAGTTCGGCCACTCCGGCCTGGAACGGTGACGAACCCGTGCACGTGGCGAGCAGTTGGACGCGCAGGTCGTCCCGGAACAGCGGGAGAACGTCCAGCAGCCGGGTCGCCGAGGTCACGTTGTGCACGACGAACAGCACCCGTCGGCACCGTCCGCGCGTCGTCCACCGCGCCGAACCGGCGCCCACCGGCACCCGTATCCACTCGGCATCCCGCCGGCCCGCCGCCGGTCCGTCCGGCCGCCCCCGCTCGTACACGCCGCCGCGACCTCAGACCGCGAGTTCGGCCTCGATCCGCTTGAGGTTGTGGCGGGCCAGCGCGAGGTTGGCGCGGGTGCGGTCGAGCGCGAGGTAGAGGAAGAGCGATCCGTGGCTGGAGATGAGCGGCCGGATCAGGTGGTACTGCTTGCCGAGGGTGATCAGGATGTCGACCACGCTGTCCTCGATGTCCAGCGTGGCGAGGGTACGGATCTTGGCCCGGACGACCTCGGTGTTCCCCGCCGCCGCGACCTCCAGGTCAAGTCCCTGGCCCCCGCCCAGCGTTCCGAGGGACAGCCCGCTTTCGTAGTCGACCACGGCCACACCGAGGGCGCCTTCGATCGCCATGGCTTCTTTGAGCGCGGTCTCAAGGTTCATCGCTGTGGTCCTGTTCTACGAGCCGAAACTTTGCGGTCGAAATAATGCCAAACCTGGTCACCAGGGTACTAGTTGAAGGCTAGAGTACTGTGAAATCAGCCGTAACTCGAAGGGATGTACGTGTCAGCGATCGAATCGTCCCTCGCCCGGCTCATGGAGATGCCCGGGATCACCGGGGCCGCTCTGGTGGACGCGGTCACCGGTCTCACGTACTGCGTGGTCGGCGATGTCCTGGAAGTGGGGGACGGCGTGGAGACGGCCGAACTCACCGCGGTCATCGCGGGGCAGTCGGACCGGGTCGGGGGCGAGAGCGAGCTGGAGAGCGTGATCGTGACGAGTAGGCGCCGCTACCACGTGGTGCAGACGGTACGGCGCGCGGGCGACCCGGTGCTGCTGGTCGCGGCGCTGGACCGCGACCGGACCAATCTCGCCCTGGCGATGCGCCGGCTCACGGAACACGCGGAAGGTGTGCTCGCATGACCGACGGGTCCGGCGTCCAGGGGGCCGCGCAGCCGGTCCCGTTGTGGACGAGTCCCCCGCAGACTCCGGCCGTGGCGCACGCGCACGGTTCCGCGCCGCGCAATGTCACGGCGTTGCTGGTACGGCTGCAACAGGAGAAGTACAGCGGTACGGTGTCGGTCTCCGGGTCACCTGGAGGAACGATTCACCTCAGGAACGGCCTGATCAGCGCCGTGGAGACCCCGGGTACCCCCTCGGTCGAGTCCGCCCTTCTGAAGTCGGGCCGGATCACCGACGAAGGGTGGGCCGCCGGTCTCGCGGCGACTCGGGACGTGGACGGTCTCGGGGCGGCCCTCGTCGCCCAGGGACTGGTGGGTGAGACCGAGTTGGAGGTCCTCTGCACCGCGACGATCCACGAGGGCGCCTTCGCGCTGGCGCTGACCCGGCCGGACGGCTGGGAGGTGGGCGGGCCCACCCGAACCGTGCTCGCGGGGTACCCCGCGCAGCCGCAGAGCGTCGCGGAGGAGACCGCGCGGCGGCTGGCGTTCGTCAACGGCCGCTGGGGATCGCCGGGCGAACTGGCCAGGACGCGGCTGCGGCCCTCGGCGAGCGCGGAGCGGGTGGCCGGCCGGCTGGCGCCCCGGCACACCGCGCTCCTCGCCGTCGCCAACGGCCGCCGCACACCGCGCGATCTCGCCTTCTTCCTGGGCCGGGGGCTGTTCGCCGTGATGGTGGACCTGATCCGGATGGACGACCTCAAGCTCATCCAGTGGGAAGGGGATCGGCGCCCGGCGGGCCGGCCGAGCACCGCGCCCCGCGTCCCGGGCGGAGGAGCCGGCGGCGGAGACTCCGGCGCGGCGACGCCGCCACCGGCCGGCTCCCTCCCGCGCCGGGTTCCGGGCCCCCGCCCCCGGTGGACACCGGGCGCGGCGCCGGGCGCGGCGCCGGCATCCCCCGGCGGAGCGGAGGGAGCGGAGCCCCCGGCACACCAGGAGCTCTCCGGACAGTCGGACGGCTTGTAGCCCGGCTGCGGGACGCAGTCCGAGCCTCGTACGAACGCCCCACGGCAGGACCGCTGCCGGATCATCACCAAGGAGCGAAAACCATGCACGCAGACTCGTCCGTCACGTCACTCGTCGATGTTCTTGCCTCGCTCCGTGAGCGGGTGATGGGAGCGTCGGAGAGCGTTCTGTCCACCGCCGACGGCCTGATGGTCGCCGCCGACACCGACACACTCCAGCCGGAGTCCGTGGCCGCCCTCGCCGCCGCCACCCTCGGGCTCGGGCAGCGCATGGCGCAGCAGGCCGACGCGGGCGCGCTCCGTGACGTGGTCATCCGCTGCGCGGGCGGGCAGATCATCGTCCTCGCGGTGGGGGACCGGGCGCTGCTCTCCATTCTCGGCGACGAGGGGATGGACATCGTCGCGCTGAAGCGGGAGGCTCCGGCCCTCGTGGAGGAGCTGGTCAAGCTCCTCGAAGGGGATGCGCCCGCCTGACCCCGTCCGCACCCGGCGCCACCCCGCTCATCTCCGCGGTGCCACCACCCGCAGGTCGGCCTCGATCCGGGCCACCGTGGCGAGGAGCGGGGGCAGCAGGTCGCGGCGTACCGACTCGGCCGAGTGCCGGCTCGCGTGGACCGGGACGTTGACCGCGGCGACCACCGTGCCCGTCCGGTCCCGTACGGGCACGGCGACCGAACGCAGGCCCTCCTCCAGCTCCTGGTCGACGATGGCGTACCCCTGCCGCCGTACCCGCTCCAGCTCCGCGCGCAGCAGATCGACGGAGACGATGGTGTACGGGGTGAGGGCGGCCGGCTCGGCGCCCTTGAGCCGGGTGTCGCGCTCCTCCTCGGGGAGGAAGGCGACCAGCACCCGCCCGACCGAGGTGGCATGGGCGGGGAGGCGGGTGCCGACGGTGATCGACGCCGTGATGATCCGGCTCACCGGGACCCTGGCCACGTAGACGATGGCGTCGCCGTCCAGCACACAGAGCGAGGACGACTCGCGTACCTCGGCGACCAGCCGTTCGAGGTGCGGCTCGGCGATCTCGGGCAGGGAGAAGCTGGAGAGGTAGGAGTACCCCAGTTCGAGGACGCGGGGGCTGAGCCGGAACAGCCGCCCGTCCGTGTGGACATAGCCGAGATCGGCGAGCGTCAGCAGGAACCGGCGCGCGGCGGCCCGGGTGAGGCCGCAGAGCCGGGCCACCTCGCTGAGCGTGAGCTCCGGATGGTGCGCGTCGAAGGCGCGGATCACCGACAGTCCCCGTTCGAAGGACTGGACGAAGTGGGGTTCACGTGCCTGGGCAGCACTCATCAGTTGCCTCCGTCGACCCTGATGTGTGTCATGGGCGATCCGCCGTGGGTCAGGGGTGATCCGCGTACCTGTGTGCGTGATGCGCACGCTAGGAGCCGCGTCCGACGGCTGTCAACAACGCCCCGGACGAGCGGCCGTTTCCACCTCTGAGCCCCAACTCCCTTGTACGCCACAGTCGGTGAGGACGCTGCACGACCGTTGACCCGTGACGGCGGCTGCCCCTATGTTCCCGCTGGGAACTGTTGTGCGGGCTGCGCACAGTCCGCCGGAAGTGCCGTCCGTCGAAGGAGGGTTCATGCGCCGACTGTCCGTCGCGGTCATCGCGGCCGCGTTCCTGGTCACCGCCACCGCCTGCGGCGGGAGCGATTCGAACGGTTCGGGCGGTTCGGGCGCGGAGGCGTCGGGCGGCACGGCCCGCGTCAAGGTCGGGGTCATCCCCATCGTGGATGTCGCCCCCATATATCTGGGCAAGGAGAAGGGGTTCTACTCCTCGCGCGGCCTCGAACTCACCCTGGAGACCGGCCAGGGCGGCGCCGCGATCGTCCCTGCCGTGATCAGTGGACAGTTCCAGTTCGGCTTCTCCAACATGACCTCCCTGATGATCGCCCAGACCAACGACATCCCCGTGAAGGCGGTGGCCAACGGCGTCGCGACCACCGGTGAACAGGGCGCCGACTTCGGCGGCATCGCCGTGAAGAAGGGCAGCCCGATCACGTCGGCCAAGGACCTGGCGGGCAAGAAGGTCGCGATCAACACGCTGAAGAACATCGGCGACACGTCCGTACGGGAATCGGTGCGCAAGGCGGGCGGCGACCCGGCCGAGGTCGACTTCGTCGAGCTGCCCTTCGACCAGATGCCGGCGGCCCTGGCCGGCGGCCGGGTCGACGCGGCCCTGGTGGTCGAACCCGCGCTGGCCACGGTCAAGAGCCAGGGCGGCACCGTCATCGCCTCCCAGTACGCCGACGTGTCGCCGGATCTCACCGTCGCGATGTACTTCACCTCCACCCAATTCGCGGAGCGGAATCCGGAGACGGTGAAGAAGTTCCAGGAGGCCACCGCCGAGTCGCTGGAGTACGCCAACAGCCACCCCGACGAGGTCCGCCGGATCCTCACCACCTACACCAAGATCCCCGAGGCGATACTGCCGGACCTGATCCTGCCCCGCTGGCCGGCCCAGCCCGACCGGGCATCGATCGAGACGCTGGCGAAACTCGGCGAGCAGGACGGCATCTTCCGCTCCGCACCCGATCTGGACCAGCTCCTCCCATGACCCGCGGAGGCGGAAACGGGCTGGTCGACGCCGCACTGGGGGCCGGAGGTCTGGCCGTGTTCCTCGCCCTGTGGGAGCTGGTCCCGCGCATCGGACTGGTCTCCGCCGACTACCTCCCGCCCGTCGGCCGGGTGGCCGCCGCGCTTGGCGCCGAGCTGTCCGACGCCACGTTCTGGACGGCGCTCGGCGACACGCTCACCGGCTGGGCGCTCGGCCTGCTGATCGCCGTCGTCGCGGGGGTCACCGTGGGGATCGTCCTCGCCGTCGTGCCGTATCTGCGCGAGGCGACCGCCTCCACCGTCGAATTCCTGCGCCCCATCCCCTCGGTGGCGCTCATCCCGCTCGCCGTCCTGCTCTACGGCACCGACCTGCGCTCCACCCTGCTGCTCGTCGTCTACGCGGCGTTCTGGCAGGTTCTCGTGCAGGTGCTGTACGGAGTCGGCGACGTCGACCCGGTCGCGGACGAGACAGCGCGCTCGTACGGACTCGGCGCCTGGGCCCGGATCCGCTACGTACTCTGGCCGACCGCCCTCCCGTACATCATGACCGGCGTACGCCTGGCCGCCGCCGTCGCGCTCGTCCTCGCCGTCACCGCCGAACTCGTCATCGGGGCACCGGGGATCGGCGCCCGGATCGCGGTCGCCCAGACCTCGCAGGCGGTGCCGGAGATGTACGCGCTGGTGGTGGTCACCGGAGGGCTCGGCCTGCTCATCAACACCGGTGTCCGGGCCGTCGAACGGCGCGCGCTCGCCTGGCACCAGTCCGTACGCGGGGAGGTGGCCCCGTGAAGGAGACACCCGCGGCCCGGGCCACCGAAGCGCCCGCCACGCGAGTGCCCACCGCGCCGCTTCGCGCGCTGCGCCAGGTGTTCTTCGTCCTCGCGCTGCCCGCGCTGCTCGTGGCCGGCTGGTGGATCGCCTCGGACTCCAGCACGAGTGTCTACGCGCCGCCGCTGCGCACCGTCGTCGGCGCCTTCGGCGAGGTGTGGACGGGCGAGCGGCTCGTGGACGACGTACTGCCGAGCCTGCTGCGCCTCACGGCCGGATACGCCCTGGCCGCCGTCGCCGGAGTGGCGCTCGGCGTCGTCATCGGCTCGTACCGCCGGGTGCGCGCCGCGACCGAGCCCGTCCTGGAGTTCCTGCGGGCGGTGCCGCCGCCCGTGCTCGTGCCCGTCGTCATGCTCTTCGCGGGCATCGGGGACACCATGAAGATCGTGGTCATCGCCACCGGCTGCGTCTGGCCCGTTCTCCTCAACACCGTGGAAGGCGTACGGGCCGTGGACCCCGTACTGGCCGAGACCGCGCGGTCGTACGGCATCGGCGGCACCGCGCGGCTGCGCCATCTGGTGCTGCGCTCGGCGAGCCCGCAGATCTTCGCGGGGCTGCGCCAGGCCCTGTCCATCGGCATCATCCTGATGGTCATCAGCGAGATGTTCGCGGCCGGCAACGGCCTCGGCTTCGCCATCGTCCAGTTCCAGCGCGGCTTCGCCATCCCCGAGATGTGGAGCGGCATCCTGCTGCTCGGCGTCCTCGGCTTCCTGCTCTCGGTGCTGTTCCGCGCGGCCGAGCGACGGGCTCTCGGCTGGTACCACGGTCTGCGCAGGGCGAGGCGGTCGTCGTGACCGTCACGGAAGGGGACAGGATGCTCGACGTACGGGGGCTGCGGAAGGTCTACGAGGGGCAGGGCCGCCGGGTCGAGGCCGTCCGCGACCTCACCTTCACCCTCGGCGCGGGCGAACTGGCCTGCCTGGTGGGCCCCTCGGGGTGCGGCAAGACGACCCTGCTCAAGTGTGTCGCCGGGCTGCTCGCCCCGACCGCCGGTGAAGTCCGGCTGGCGGGGCGGCGGATCACCGCGCCACCGCCCGGAATGGCTGTCGTCTTCCAGGAGTACGGGCGCAGCCTCTTCCCCTGGATGCGGGTGCGGGAGAACGTCGAACTGCCCCTGCGCCGACGGAAGTCGCTCGACCGGAGGCGGCGCGGCGAACTGGTCGAGGACGCCCTCGCCGCCGTCGGCCTGGCCGACGCGGGCGGCGCCTATCCGTGGCAGCTCTCCGGCGGCATGCAGCAGCGGGTGGCCATCGCCCGCGCCGTGGCGTACGGGCCCGAAGTGCTGCTGATGGACGAGCCGTTCGCGGCGGTCGACGCGCAGACCCGGGCCGAGCTGGAGGACCTGGTGCGCGGGCTCTGGCGCGAGCGCGGCATGACCATCCTGTTCGTCACCCACGACATCGACGAGGCCGTCTATCTGGGAGAGCGGGTGCTGATCCTCTCCGCCTCGCCGACCGTCGTCCAGGAACAGGTGAAGATCGACCTGCCGGCGGAGCGGGACCAGCTCCGGACGCGGGTCGCCCCGCGCTTCGCGGAGTTGCGCACACGGGTGTACGAACAGATCCAGCTCGCCAAGCGTGGCGACAGGGCGCTCTGACAGGAAGCCTGCCAACACCGCGCCTTCGGGCGGGTGTTCGTCGCGCGCACTGATGTGGTCACCCTTTGTGCCGCCAAGGGTGCGCAGCGTGCAAATCGGCGAAGTCTATGCCTCCGTGGGACGCCTGTGCATGAGGTTGCGTGAATACGCCGAAGTGCCGAACGGGCCGGGTTAGGCTCTCGCGTTACGCGCCGAGTTGATACGTAATCAGGCACTTGTTCCCAGGTTCCTTGATTGTTCGAAAACCGACCTGAATCGACCGCCAGAGGGCTTACATGGTTCGTCTTGAAGCACCACCCAAGGAACAGTCACCACCCAAGGAACAGACATCACCGGGATTCCGCGCGCTGGTCCTCCCCGTCCTCCTCGTCACCGCGGCGACCACCCTCATGGTGGTGCTCGTGGAGGACGCCGCCCGGATACCGCTCGCGCTGTACGGGGCCGGGGCCCTGGTCGTCATCGGCTGGTGCGCGGGGGAACTGGCGCGCAGGCGGCGGGCTGTCAGCGTGCTCCACGAGCACTACGCGCACCGGATCTCCCTGCTGGAGGGCCGCCTCGCCCAGCACGACGAAGAGAGCGTCCGGCTCGGCAAGGAGCTGGTGCCCGCCGCGATCCACCGGCTCCGCCAGGGCGAATCGCCCGACGAGGTGATCCGCGTCGTCGTCGACGGCGACGAGCGCTACCGCGAACTGCCCGCCGCCCAGCGGGCCTTGCTCAAGTACGTGCTCCAGATCGTCGACGACGAGGAGGCCATGCGCGAGTCCGCGCAGCGCTCCTTCGTGAACATCGCCCGCCGCGTCCAGTCCCTCGTACACCAACAGGCCAGTGAACTGCGGGAGATGGAGGACGCGCACGGCCGCAACCCCGAGGTCTTCGACGATCTGCTGCGGATCGACCACGGCACCGCGCTGATCGGCCGGCTCGCCGACTCGATCACCGTGCTCGGAAAGGCCCGGCCCGGACGCCAATGGCCCCGTCCCGTACCGCTGTTCAGCGTGTTGCGCGGGGCGATGTCGCGGATCCTGGAGTACCAGCGCGTCGACCTGCACTCGATCTCCAAGGTCGCGATCATCGGCACCGCCGTCGAACCGCTCATCCACGCCTGCGCCGAACTCCTCGACAACGCCACCCGCTACTCGCCGCCGCAGACCCGCGTCCATGTCACCGCGGTCGAGGTGCAGACGGGGATCGCCATCGAGATCGAGGACGGTGGCGTCAGCCTCAGCGAGGAGGCGCGGGCCCGCGCCGAGCGCATGCTCGCGCGCGCCCAGGCCGGTATCGACCTCAACGACCTCGGCGAGACCCCCCGGCTCGGCATGGCCGTGGTCGGGCGGCTCTGCCAGATGTACCACCTCCAGGTCTCGCTGCGGCAGTCGGCGTACGGCGGCGTCCGCGCCGTCCTCATCGTGCCGCGCTCCATCGTGACCACCGGGCCCGCACCCGGGATCGCCCACGGCATCGGCGCCTCGGCGCTGCCCCGCGGCAGCGTGTCGGACCTGCCCACGACGGATGTGCTGCGCCCCGCCAACCGGGTGCCGCGGCCGGTCACCGGCCCCCGGCGCCCGGCCCCGGTCGCGGCGGTGGGGGAGGACGACGTGCCGGTGGTGACGGAGTGGACGGAGAACGGTCTGCCCCAGCGCCGCAGCCGGGGCCGCGCCCCGCTCGGCTCGCACAACCTCGGTCTCCAGGGGGCCGGGTACGGGGGCGGCGGCCGGGCGGGCGACCAGCCGTACGGCCCGCTGAACGGCGGCGCCAACGGCACGGCGAACGGTGCCGCGAACGGCCGCGCCCACGATCACGGCGGAATCGGCCCCGGAAACGGGTTCGGCCCTGGAGCCGCGAACAGCCCGGGAGCCGGAGGCGCCGGAGCCGCCGCAGCCGGTGACCGTACGCCGGAGCAGAAGCCCGGACCCGGCATCTGGCTCGAAGCGTTCACGAAAGCGGTCAACGGCACCCCCGGGGAGCCCGCGGCCGGAACAGGAGAGTCGCCGGGCCGGACCGGCGACCACGGTGAATCCGACGATGTGCGGGGCAAGGGAGATCTGAAGTGATCCAGCAGCGGGCGAACATGGACTGGATGCTCAAGGAACTCGCCGACGGCGTGCCGCAGATCCAGCAGATCGTGGTGCTCTCCGCCGACGGGCTCAGGATCGCCCGGCACGGCGGCGACCCGGACGTGGCCGACCGGCTCGCGGCGGCCTGCGCCGGGCTCCAGAGCCTGGCCGCCGCCGTCGCCGCCGAGATCCCGCTGAGCGACGGCCGGATGCGGCTCGTCGTCATCGAGGTCGGGGGCGGCTTCTTCTATCTGATGGAGGCCGGCGCGGGCGCGTATCTCGCGGTCCTCGCCGACGACACGGTGGACGCGGGGCTCGTCGGCGCCCGGATGCGGGACATGGTGGTCCGGATCGGAGCCCATCTCACCAGTCCGCCGCGCCATGACGGGCAGGCCGGATGACCCCGCCTCCCCGACGTGAACGCCGGCAGCCGGAAGCGCCGGAAGTGGACGTAGGAGACCCGGAACGGCTCTATGTGATCACCGGCGGCCCGGACGGCGCCGAACGGGCCCCGCTCGACCTGGTCACCATGATCGTGGCACAGGTGGAACCGTCACCGACCGTCCAGCCGGAACAGGCCGCCATCCTGCGGCTCTGCCACCGGCCGCTCTCCGTGGCCGAGATCTCCGCGTATCTCAGCCTCCCCTTCAGCGTGGTGACCGCGCTGCTGACCGAACTCCTCGCGACCGAGCTGGTCGAATCGCGCGCACCCGTCGTCCGCGCCGCGCTTCCCGACCGGTCCCTTCTCGAAGCGGTGATGCATGGACTCCAGAAACTCTGACACGATCACCGGCCCGCGGGCCGAGGACATCCTCCCCACCACGGCCACCTCGGCGGTGAAGATCGTGATCGTGGGTGGTTTCGGGGTCGGCAAGACGACCATGGTCGGCTCGGTCAGCGAGATCAGGCCCCTCACCACCGAGGAGACCATGACGCAGGCCGGGGTGGGGGTGGACGACAACCGCGGGGTGGAGAGCAAGACCGCCACCACCGTCGCCATGGACTTCGGCCGGATCACCCTCACCGAACACCTGGTGCTCTACCTCTTCGGCACCCCGGGCCAGGAACGCTTCTGGTTCCTGTGGAACGGCCTTTTCGAAGGCGCACTGGGTGCGGTGGTCCTGGTCGACACCCGCCGGCTCGAAGTCAGCTTCGACGTGATCGGACGCCTGGAGGAACGCGGCGTACCGTTCGTCGTCGCCGTCAACACCTTCCCGGACGCCCCGTACCACCCCGTCGAGGCGCTGCGGGCCGCGCTCGACCTGCCGGAGGAGGTGCCGATGGTCGACTGCGACGCGCGGCTGCGGGCGTCGAGCCGGGATGTGCTGCTGACGCTGATGAGCTACCTGCACACGCTCTCCGCGCCGCCCGGGTGACGCGCACGGCGCCCTCGCCGTACCCCTCCCCGCACCCGCGCCCCTCCCGTACTCCCTCTGTACTCCCTCCCCCTCTCGTACTCCCTCTCCCTCCCGTACTTTCCCCGACTCTGGAGCGACCGTGACCACCCCCTTCCCCCAGCGACCCGGTCCCGACGGCCATGCCGTGCCGCCCCCCGGCTGCCCGGCCCACGGCCTGAACGCCGGCGGCCTGCTCCCCACCGGCCTGCCCGCCGGGCCGGTGAACGGCGTGGCCCCGTCCCCGTACGGCTTCGGCCCGGACGGCTTCGCCCCGCACGGTCCCGCCCCGCACGGTCCCGCCCCGGCCGGACTGCGCCGGTTGTACGGGCCCGAGGCCGAGAACGACCCGATGGGCCTGTACGAGAAACTGCGCGCCGAACACGGTTCCGTGGCGCCCGTGCTCCTCCAGGGGGACGTCCCCGCCTGGCTGGTCCTCGGCCACAGCGAGAACCTCCACATGACGCGCACGCCCTCGCAGTTCTCCCGGGACTCCCGGCGCTGGCGCGCGCTCCACGACGGCAGCGCGCCCCCCGACCACCCGCTCGCGCCGATCTTCACCTGGCAGCCCATCTGCGTCTTCGCCGACGGCGCGGACCACGAAAGGCTGCGGGGCGCGGTCACCGACTCGATCGCGCGCATCGACCACCGGGGCGTACGCCGCTACATCAACCGCTACAGCAACCGGCTGGTCAACGATTTCTGCCAGGCCGGGCAGGCCGATCTCGTCAGCAGTTTCGCCGAGCACCTGCCCATGATGGTGATGGCGCAGATCATCGGGATGCCGGAGGAGTACAACGAGCGGCTGGTGCAGGCGGCCCGCGACATGATCAAGGGCACCGCCACCGCCAACGAGAGCAACATGTACGTGATGGCCGTCCTGACCCGGCTGGTCGAGCGGCGCCGGACCGCGCCGGAGGAGGACTTCGCGACCTGGCTCACCCAGCATCCGGCGGGGCTGACCGACGACGAGGTGAGCCAGCATCTGCGGCTCGTGCTCATCGCCGCGTACGAGACCACCGCCAACCTGATCGCCAATGCGCTGCGGATGGTGCTCACCGACCCGCGGTTCCGGGCCCAGTTGAGCGGCGGCCACATGACCCTGCCGGAGGCGGTCGAGCAGACGCTGTGGGACGAGCCGCCGTTCACCACCATCTTCGGCCGCTGGGCGGTCGGCGACACCGAACTCGGCGGGCAGTCCATCAAGGCGGGCGACGCACTGGTCGTCGGGATCGCCGCGGCCAATGTGGACCCGGTGGTACGGCCCGACGTCAACGCCTCCATGCGGGGCAACCGCGCGCATCTCGCCTTCAGCGGCGGCCCGCACGAGTGCCCGGGCCAGGACATCGGCCGTGCCATCGCCGACACCGGGATCGACGCGCTGCTGCTGCGCCTGCCGGATCTGCAGCTCGCCGTGGAGGAGCACGAACTGCGCTGGTCGGCCGCGTTGATGTCGCGGCAGCTGCAGGAACTGCCGGTGACGTTCTCGCCCCGGCCGCCCCAGGACGTCACCGGACCGCCGAGTGCGACGGCCTCCGTACCGCGTCCGCGGTGGCAGGTCGACTCGCCCGTGCCCGGTGCCGCGCCGGGCACGCCCTCCGCACCCCCGGCCGCGGCGGTGCCGTCGGCGGCTCCCGGGGGCGGGGACCCGGACGGTGGCCCGGCGATGCCGTCTCCGGCTTCGGCTCCCTCCCCCGTGCCGGTGGCGGTTGCCGTTCCCGTTCCGGAGCAGCGCCCGGGCACCAGCGCCCCCCGGCGAGCCTGGCAGGCCGTCGCCCGCTGGTGGCGCGGGTACTGACCGCACGGCCGCGCGGGCACGAGCGGGGTGCCGGGCCGCGGGGAAGGGGAGGGGGAGGGGGAGGGGTCAGTGCGCCGGGGCGAGCTGATCCCACCACCAGGCGATCGTCGGGATCGGCAGCGGCTCCGGGCTGTTGTCGGCCGGCTGCTGCTTCCACCATCCGCCGGTCGGGGTCCGCGGACCCGAGGCCACGGTGTAACGGGGGCAGAGCGACGCCCAGTCGAGGTGGCCCCGGACGAACTGGGCGAGTCCCCGCACGTAGCGCCGCAGGCCCTCGTCCGCCTCCTCGGCGACCTGCGCGGCCAGCCGGTCGAAGAGGACCATCATCCGGTCCCGCATCGCCACCACCCGGACGAGCGCGCGCTGCGGATCGCACCCCTGTTCCTGGCAGACCACATCGATCAGATTGAGGTCGTCGCCCACCCGCTCCAGCTCCTTGTTGCGGGAGTAGAGGTCGTTGTCCCAGCTCACCAGCGTCCAGGTGATCTCGGTAAGGGCCCGTACGCGCGCGTCCTGCAGGTCCTCGTCCGGCACGGAGAAGCCGCCGACGATCTCGATCATGGCGGTGGACGGCGCCATGCCGATGGCCCGCATCCACAGCGTGACGTAGTCGTCGAGCGACGGCAGCCGGGCATCGCTGCGCCAGGACGCCTCCCACACCAGCCCCGAGGTGTAGACGCGCATCGCCTCCGTGAACCGGCGGAGCTGGCGGGCCGAGGCGTACTGCTCCAACTCCAGCCGGAGCAGGCGCAGTGCGGCGGTGTGCGGCGAGTCGCCCGCCGAACCGGTGTCCGGCGCCTCCAGTGCGCGCATGATGCGCGAGGTCTCCTGGGCCAGCCGGTCCGCCGTCGCCCCGGACTCGTCGCACACCGCGTCGTCCAGGGAGAAGAGCACGGCGTGCAACTTGGCCATCAGGGCGAGGGGACCGAGCTGTCCGTACGGCATCGTCGCCGCGGCGAGACCGCCGAAGTCGCAGACGGCGAGGCGTTTGAGCTGCCGCTCGTCCTCGTCGAGCCGCCGACTGCGCATCCACCGCACGGTCCGGTCGTTGAGTACCCCGCCCGCGCGGTGCCGGGCGGGCGGAACCGGACAGTAGAACGGTACGGCCGGAAGCTGCTGGGTCAGGTGCTGTTCCGAGACACAGGTCACGATCGGCCTCCAGATGCGGGACGGGCGGAGCGCGGTGCGCTGACGAGGCGGGATGCCGTGGGGACAGGGGCGTAGGGGAGCGTATAGGGCCATGTCGGATCGTCAACAGCGGCGCAAGTGCCCGGCGCCTGGCTGGAATTGACTGATTGTGAGCTGTCCTGATCAAGCTGGTCCGGGTTCCGGTAAGCCCGTCGGGGAAGCGGTTCACGCCCCCCTGATACGGACTTCCCCGCGCCGTCACGCGCCTTCACCCGCCTCCTCACCCCACCCCGGCCGGCGCCCGTGGCGCGGTCCCCGGCGGTGATTTCGTCACGGCCCGTGTCCGGACCGTACCGAATCCGGAGGCTTCCGGATCGGGGACAGTACGTCAATGAACGGTCCTGCGGGGAGACGAACGCACCCGATCCGTCTCCGTACCCCCGGGTCGGGTTCAGCACCGCGCGCGGAAGCGGCGGAAGAAGGCCCGGACGTCGTCGACGAAGAGCCCGGGCTGCTCCAGCGCGGCGAAGTGGCCGCCGCGTTCGAACTCCGTCCAGTGGACGACGGGACGGTGCCGCTCGGCGAGCCGCCGGACCGGACGCGCGAGATCCCCGCCGAAGACCGCGACCCCGGTCGGCGTGGGATACGGCTCGCGCGCGGAACCGGACGGGGTGCGGGTGTGCGGGGCGTGGGCGTGTTTCCAGTACAGCCGCGCCGATGAACTTGCCGTACGGGAGAGCCAGTAGAGCATCACATTGGTCAGCAGCCGGTCGCGCGGCACAGCCTCCTCCGGCGCTTCCGCCGAGTCCGTCCACTCCCCGAACTTCTCCACGATCCAGGCGAGCTGGCCGACCGGCGAGTCGGTGAGCGCGTAACCGAGGGTCTGCGGCCGGGTGCTCTGGAGCTGCGCGTACCCCGACATCTCGGCGTACGCGGCGGACGTACGGCGCAGTCGTTCCCGGTCGTCGTCGCCGAGCGCGGCGGCCACGGCCGGGTCGTCGGGCGGCGGGGTCAGCAGGGTGTTGACGTGGACGCCGACCACATGGGCCGCGTCGGCACGGCCCAGTTCGAGGGTGATCGCATGCCCCCAGTCACCGCCCTGTGCGCCGTACCGGTCATAACCGAGTCGCCGCATCAGCTCGGCCCACGCCCGGGCGATGCGGCGCACCTCCCACCCGGGGCCGGTGGTGGGACCGGACAGCCCGTAGCCGGGGAGGGAGGGGATCACGAGATGGAAGGCGTCGCCGGGGGCCGGTGCCGGCGGGTCGGTCAGCGGGCCGATCACATCGAGGAACTCGACGACAGAGCCCGGCCAGCCGTGGGTGAGCAGCAGCGGGAGCGCGTCGGGCCGGGGTGAGCGGATGTGCAGGAAGTGGACGGTGGCGCCGTCGATCGTGGTGGTGAACTGCGGGAAGCCGTTGAGCTCGGCCTCCTGGGCGCGCCAGTCGTAGCCGTCGGCCCAGTACGCGGCCAGTTCCCGGAGGTAGGGGAGCGGGACGCCCTGCGACCAGCCGGCGCCGGTGGCCGCGGCGGGCCAGCGGGTCGCCGCCAGCCGGGCGGCGAGATCGTCCAGCTCCCGCTGCGGTACGGCGAGGGTGAAGGGGGTGAGCGCCCCGGGACCGGGGGAGGCGGGGGCGGTCATGCGCGGTTCCCGTCGTCGTCCCGGGCGTGGTGCCGGCGGCCGTCCTGCTCGTCGATCCAGCGGCTGTGCGCCTCCCAGGCGGCCTGTTTGCTGGTGCCCAGAGCCGCTCCGATCCGGGACCAGGACGCGCCGGCGCGGCGCGCCGACCGGACGGAGAGCTGGCGTCCGTACGCCGCCTTGCGGGCGATCAGCTCGCTCAGCGCCAGCAGCTCCAGCGTCTCGTCGCGGGTCAGTGCGGCGGTGTCATCCGTGTCGGGGGCGTACAGCGACTCGCGGGTGCGCAGCTCGTCGTAGCGTGTGACGGCGGTGCGCAGGGTGAAGCGGCTCTCCAGCTCCTCCGGGGTGGACATGGGCCGAGTCTTCCGTCAGGGCGGCTTGACGTCAAGGCTTCTTGACGGCGTGTCCGCGCCGGGACGCCGCCGGTGGCCGGAGGTCGGTGGCTGGAGGTCGGTGGCCGGAGGCTGGAGGGCGATGGCCGGAGGCGAGGACCCGGACATGACGGTGGGCCCCTCTCATGGAAGGGGCCCACCGTCATAGGGTGCGCCGCGCCCGTCCCCACGGTGCGGCGCGGGCGGACCGTCGTCATCCGCTCGGAACGACGGTCCGCCGGTCAGGGGTGTGCGCCGGTCCGCAGACCGAGCGCCGGAAAGACCGAGGCCTCCAGGAAGCGCGTGAGATACGCCTCATCCGCGTACTGCCCCTCCATCGTCGGCCGCGCGCGCGTCACGCCGATGAGCTGGGCGGCCACGAACTCGGCGGCGGGGTTGTCCGCCGTCAGCTCACCCCGGGCCACGGCGCGCTCCAGCATGGCGTCGATGGCCGCGATCTCCGGTTCGATGAGGGCTTCCCGCAGCGCCAGCAGCAGTTCCGGGTTCTGGGACGCGGCATGGCTCAGTGCGTGCAGCAGCGCCGTGTCGCGTCCCGCGCCGACCGCCGCCACGCGGGCCGCCGCCCTCAAGTCCCCCTCCAGCGTACCGGTGTCGACATCGGCGAGCTTGACGCAGCGCGTACCGCGCAGTGCGGCGGCGACGAGCTGCGGCTTGGTGCGCCACTGCCGGTAGAGCGTGGACTTGCCGCAGCGGGAGCGGGCGGCGACGCCCTCCATGGTCAGTGCGTCGTAGCCGCTCTCCCTGAGTACGTCGAGAGCCGCCTCGTACAACTCCAGTTCGCGTTCCGGGGTGATTTTGGAGCGGCGCTGCGGCGTCGTCATCGTCTCTCCTCGGCTCTCATGCTCGGCGTCGGTACCGCAGTGTACCGATACGCCAGTGTACCGAAACGGATGCGTATCGGTACACTGGCGTATCGATACGGCGGGGTACCGAACCCGCCGCCTGCCACCACGTCGTCCCAGGGCGCCGTGCCGTCCACGCAAGGGGGCCCGATGAGCGCCGAGATGACCGTCGCGGTGGCGCTCTCCCTCGTCTCCGCCGTCGCCTACGCCTGCGCGGCCGTCGCGCAGGAACGACTCGCCGCCCGTACGGAGCCGGGGACACCCCTGGTCACGCTGTTGCGCCGGGGCGCCTGGTGGACGGCCGTCGGGCTGAACGCGACCGGCGCGCTGCTCCATGTCGTGGCGCTGACGTACGGCCCGCTCACGGTGGTCCAGCCGCTGGGGGCGCTCACCCTCGTCGCCGCCGTACCGCTGGGCGCCCGCCGTGCGGGGCGGCAGGTCAGCCGGGGTGAGTGGCGCGGTACGGCGCTCACCCCGGCCGGTCTCGCGGTGATCCTGCTGACGGCCGCGGGCGCGGCCCCCGAGCGGACGCTGACCCTGCCGCAGGCGCTGGGCGTCGCCGGCGTCGCGATGGCCCTGGTCGCCGTGCTGACCAGGCCGGGGGCCCGGCCGGGGCTCCGTCACGCGGCGGCCTCCGGGATCATCTCCGGCGTCGCCTCCGCCCTCACCCAGACGGTCACCGTCGCCGCCACGGAGCTCGACGAGGCCACCGGCGCGCTGCCGCTCTGGCAGGTGGGCGCGGTGGCCCTGGTCGTCGCGGCCTTCGCCTCGGCCGGGCTGCTGCTCTCGCAGACGGCCTACCGGGGCGGCCTGGGAGCGCCGCTCGCGGTGCTGACCCTGGCCAATCCGGTCGCCGCGTCCGTCATAGGGCTGGTGCTGCTGGGCGAAGGGCTCCAGGGCGGCCCGCCCGGGATCGCCGCGGCGCTCGTGGGCGCCGTGGTCGCGGCGCGCGGAGTGGTCCTGCTCACGCGGACGGCCGCGGTGGGCGGACCCACGGCGGATGCCTTCGCACCGGATGCCCTCGCACCGGATGCCCTCGAACTGGACGCCCTCGAACCAGGCGCGTTCGAACCGGATGCTCTCGAACCGGACGCGCTCGTAAGGGGCGGCACCACCCGAACGGCCGTGTCCCGGCGCGCCGTCTGTCCCGTACCCCCGCGCACGCCCCCGCGCTCCGAGCCGTACACCGCGCCCGTCCCCGCACCGGCCGACCTGGAAGAAGCCGAGGTCAGCGCTGACAACGGGCGCGTGCCACGCCAACGGCGACTGCTACGGCGCTCCAGGGCCGCCGCGTGACGTCCGTGTGAAGCTGCGCTGTGGACCCGCTTAAGAAATCCTCGATGGACCGGAGCGGCCGGGGTCGGCACATTGGAGTCGATCACCGTTCAGCACCATCACCCCCGGGAGCGGCGCCCCATGAAGGCACTTGTGAAACAGAAGGCCGAGCCGGGGTTGTGGCTCATGGACGTACCCGAGCCGGAGACCGGCGACGGCGACGTGCTGATCAAGGTCGCCCGTACCGGCATCTGCGGCACCGATCTGCACATCCGGTCCTGGGACGGCTGGGCCCGCGGGGCCGTCACGGCGCCCCGCGTCCTCGGCCACGAGTTCGTCGGTGAGGTGGTCGCCGTCGGTACCGCCGTACGGGAGATCGCCGTCGGGGATCTCGTCAGCGGCGAGGGCCATCTGGTCTGCGGCACCTGCCGCAACTGCCTCGCGGGCCGGCGTCACCTCTGCCGCAGCACGGTCGGCCTCGGCGTCGGCCGGGACGGCGCGTTCGCGGAGTACGTCGCGCTGCCCGCCTCGAACGTCTGGGTCCACCGCTCCGACGTGGACCTCGACATCGCCGCGATCTTCGACCCCTTCGGCAACGCCGTGCACACCGCGCTCTCCTTCCCGCTCGTCGGCGAGGACGTGCTCATCACCGGCGCGGGCCCCATCGGGATCATGGCCGCCGCGGTCGCCCGGCACGCCGGGGCGCGCAATGTCGCCATCACCGACGTCAGCCCGTACCGCCTCGAACTGGCCCGCAAGGCCGGCGCCACCCTCGCCCTCGACGTCTCCGCCCCCGGCACCGGCATCGCCGAGGCGCAGCGCCGTCTCGGCCTCAAGGAGGGCTTCGACATCGGCCTGGAGATGTCCGGCCGGCCCGAGGCACTGCGCGACATGGTCGACAACATGACGCACGGCGGCCGGATCGCGATGCTGGGCCTGCCCGCCGAGGAGTTCGCGATCGACTGGTCGAAGATCGTCACCTCGATGATCACGGTCAAGGGCATCTACGGCCGCGAGATGTTCGAGACCTGGTACGCGATGACCGTGCTGCTCGAAGGCGGGCTCGACCTCACCCCCGTCATCACCGGCAGTTACGGATACGAGGAGTTCGACGCCGCGTTCGACGAGGCGGCGACCGCCCGCAGCGGCAAGATCATCCTCGACTGGACCCGCTGAACCCCGGTCCTCGCCCCGCCCGCAGCCGCAGCAGCCGCAGCAGCCCACAGAACGAACGCACAGGGAGCCCCCATGTACGGGTCCGTCCGGGACGATCTGTCCGCCACCCTCGACGACATCCGCGCCGCCGGCCTCTTCAAGCCCGAGCGTGTGATCTCCACCCCGCAGAGCGCCTCCGTCGCCGTCGCCGAGGGCGGCGCGCCCGGCGGCGTACTCAACTTCTGCGCCAACAACTACCTCGGCCTCGCCGACCACCCCGAGGTCGTCGCCGCCGCCAAGGACGCGCTCGACCGCTGGGGCTACGGCATGGCCTCCGTACGGTTCATCTGCGGCACCCAGGAGATCCACAAGGAACTGGAGCGGCGGCTGTCCGCGTTCCTCGGCCAGGAGGACACGATCCTCTACTCCTCCTGCTTCGACGCCAACGGCGGCGTCTTCGAGACCCTGCTCGGCCCGGAGGACGCCGTCATCTCCGACGCCCTCAACCACGCCAGCATCATCGACGGCATCCGGCTCTCCAAGGCCCGCCGCCTGCGCTACGCCAACCGCGACCTCGCCGAGCTGGAGACCCGGCTCAAGGAGACGCAGGACGCCAGGCGCCGGCTGATCGTCACGGACGGCGTCTTCTCCATGGACGGGTACGTCGCCCCGCTCGACGAGATCTGCGACCTCGCCGACCGCTACGACGCGCTGGTCATGGTCGACGACTCGCACGCCGTGGGGTTCGTCGGCCCCGGTGGCCGCGGCACGCCCGAGCTGCACGGCGTGCTGGACCGCGTCGACATCCTCACCGGCACGCTCGGCAAGGCGCTCGGCGGTGCCTCCGGCGGCTATGTCGCCGCGCGCGCCGAGATCGTCGCACTGCTGCGCCAGCGCTCCCGGCCGTATCTCTTCTCCAACTCCCTCGCCCCGGTCATCGCCGCCGCCTCCGTCAAGGTGCTCGACCTGCTGGAGAGCGCGGGCGGGCTGCGGGAGCGGCTGAACGCCAACACCCGGCTCTTCCGTACGAAGATGACCGAGGCCGGTTTCGAGGTACTGCCCGGCGACCACGCCATCGCCCCGGTGATGATCGGTGACGCCGCGGCGGCCGGCCGGATGGCGGAGCTGCTGCTGGAGCGCGGCGTGTACGTGATCGGCTTCTCGTACCCCGTGGTGCCGATGGACCGCGCCCGGATCAGGGTGCAGCTCTCCGCCGCGCACTCCACCGAGGACGTGGAGCGGGCGGTCCGGGCGTTCGTGGACGCGCGGGAGGCCATGGCGAACGAGACGGGGAGCGAGACGGGGAACGAGAACTGACGGTGCCCGGGCGACCTGGCAGGATGGCGAGGGTGATCGACCCCCGCCGGCTGCGCGTCCTGCGGGCCGTCGCGGAGCACCGTACGGTGACCGCCGCGGCCGCCGCCCTCTACCTCACGCCCTCGGCCGTCTCCCAGCAGCTCGCCGCGCTGGAGCAGGAGACCGGCCACGCCCTGCTGACCCGCAGCGGCCGGGGCGTGCGGCTGACCGCCGCCGGGGACATCCTGCTCGCCCACGCCCACCAGGTCCTCGCGCAGCTCGAACGCGCCGAGGCGGAACTGGCCGCGTACGCGGGCGGCACGGCCGGTGAGGTCACGGTCGCCGCGTTCGCCACCGGCATCGCGGAGGTGCTCGCCCCGGCGCTGCGGCAGCTCGCCGGGGACCATCCCGACATCCGGGTCCGGGTCCGGGACGCCGAGGGCGACGAGAGCCTGCCGCTGGTGCTCGACGGGGAGGCGGACGTCGCCGTGGCGGTCGAGTACCGGGGCGCCCCGCGCGAGGACGATCTCCGGCTCTCGCGCGTGGCACTGTACGCGGAGCCCTTCGACGCGGTGCTCCCCGCCGCCCATCCGCTGAGCCTCGGCGCGGAGGTCACCCTCGACGGTCTCGCCGACAGCGACTGGATCGGCCCCTACCCGGGCAACCCCTGCCACGACGTCATACAGCTCGCCTGCGAACTGGCCGGCTTCCAGCCCCGCCTGGCGCACTCCTCGGACGACTTCCGCGCGGTGGTCGCGCTCGCGGGCGCGGGCGCCGGGGTCGCGCTGGTGCCGCGCTCGGCGCTGCGCGGCATGGAGCTGAAGGGCACCGTCGTACGCCCCGTGGCGGGCCCGGCCGCGACCCGGCGCGTCTTCGCCGCCGTACGCCGGGGAGCGGAGGAGCATCCGCTGATCCGGCCGGTGCTGGCGGCGCTGTCGCTGGCGGCGGCCGGGGTGGCGACGGGGTGAGGGGCCCCGCGGGGGTTCAGCCGAGCAGGATCAGCAGGAGCACCAGGACGGCCACGGCGCCCGCCGTGGCCCCCGACGCGCGCAGCAGCAACAGCCGGGACGGTACGCGGGTGACGGTGAGACCGCGGTCACCGGGGAGTACGTAGAAGACCCAGTTCGGCTGGTTCAGCAGCTTCAGCCGGGCCAGCCGCAGACTCCGGACGCTCACCTCGCGCGCGATCTCCCTGGGCTCGCGCGCGAGATGGCCTTCGAGGGAGCGGCGGTGGATCCGGTCGACGCCGTCCGGCACGGCGAACGGGTCGCTCCCGGCGGTGGTCAGCTCGGTCCAGCCGGCCGTGCGCCCGTCCAGCCGGTGACGGACCGCGCGGGGCCAGCTCTGCTTCGGCAGCGTCAGGGTGCGGACGGACGGCCTGCGCCGGACGACGCCCCGGACCCAGCGCACGAGGCTGCCCTTGCCGCCGCACTGCGCGTGGTCGATACGGCGGGAGCCGTCGCACTCCTCGCAGCGTATGACGTTGCTGCCGCCGCACGTGGCGCAGGTGACGACGCCCCGGCCCTTGCAGCCGGCGCAGGCCGCCTCCTTGCCGCGGCAGCGGGCACAGGTGGTCCTGGGCGGTGCCTCGCCCCGTTCGCTCCGGCGGGGCCGCGCCGCGGTGTCCGCCGGGGGCTTCCCGCCCGCCGGGGACTTCCCGCCCGTCGCTGGCTTCCCGGTGCCCGTGCGCCGCGCCGGGCCCTCGCGGCGCGGCGGGTCAGGACAGTGGGTGCAGGAACCGACGCCCAGGCAGTCCGGGCAGACGACCGTCTCCGGATCGGGGCACGGTCGCCTGCCCTTGCCCTGGCAGCCGGGGCAGGTGATGCGGCCGTTGTCGCAGCTGCAGATGATCTCCTTGTCGGAGCCCTCGCGCACCAGTTCCAGCGTCAGCGTCTCGTGGGCGTCCTGCGGCGGCGCGAGGACATAGCTCCGCACGTCGTCCTGGTAGCGGGGGCGGCCGGACAGATCGAGCGGTCCGTGATGCTCGGCGTCCTCCTGCTCGCGGGTCTCGACGCACCGGACGGTCCGGGCGCGCAGGAGCTGGTGACGTTCGATCTTCCGGACGCGCTCGGCCAGTTCGCGGTGCGGATGGCGCGTCCGGCGGTTGCCGCCGCCGTACGCGAGGACGGCTTCGAGGAGCGCTTCCTCGGACGGTTCCCCGGTGGAGTGCGGCGGATCGGCGCCGGACTCCGCCTTCTCGTACGGCCCTTCCCCGGACGGTGCGTCGGACATGGCCGGTCCCCCTCCCCGACGCGGGCCGCGCCCGCACAGACCGCAGCGTAGAGGGGCGGCCGGGGCCCCCTCAAGGGGCGTGCGGGGGCGCTCGTCGGCGCGCACCGGGGCGCGTACCGTCCGTCGTACGGGGGCCGCGTCATGCCTGTCGTACGGGGGCGCGGGACGCGGGCCTCTCCCGTACGACGGGCTCTCAGGACAGCAGGCTCGGCGCCGCCTTGTCCAGCACCGCGCCCACCCGCTCCCAGGTCTCCATGTCCCGCTCCACCGGCTCCAGTTCGGTCCCCGCGCCGGAGGTCCAGGAGGTCGCGACCGCCACCGGGTCCTCGCCCGTCGCCGCGCCCGCCGCCAGCGCCGCGGCGCCGAGGGCGACGAGTTCGGCGTCGGCCGGCACGATCAGCGGCCGGCCCGAGAGGCGCTGTACGGTCTCCACCCACATCCGGCCCTGCGCGCCGCCGCCGACCAGTCGCATCGGGCGGCCCGCCACCGCGGGGTCCGCCGGATCGAGCCCGCACGCGCGCAGCACCTCGTCCAGCGCGCGCAGCACCGTGACGGCCGCGCCCTCGTACGCGGCGCCCAGGAGCTGCTGCGGCGTGGTGTCGTGGCGGATCCCGGTCAGCAGCCCCGACGCGTTCGGCAGGTCCGGGGTGCGCTCCCCGTCGAGGTACGGCAGGACGACGGCCTCGCCGCCCGGCACCGCGTCCTCCCGGTCGAGCCGGAACAGCGCGGCCATCTTGTCCACGGCCAGGGTGCAGTTGAGGGTGCAGGCCAGCGGCAGATACGTGCCGTCGGCCGCGGCGAACCCCGCGAGCGCGGGGGAGGCGGGGCGGGTGCGGGTGGCGGCGAAGACCGTGCCCGAGGTGCCCAGGGAGAGCACCGGGTGGTCGAGCAGGCCCGCGCCCCCGAGGCCCAGGCCGACGGCCGCGCTCATGTTGTCGCCGGTGCCCGCGGCGACCGCGACCCCGGCGGGCAGGCCGAGTTCGGCCGCCGCCCCGGCCGTCAGCGAGCCGACCCGGGTGGCCCCGGTGGCCGCGACGGCGGGCAGCAGGGCGGGGTCGAGACCGAGCAGCGCCAGCAGCTCCTCGTCGTACCCGCCGGTCGCCGTCGAGTACCAGCAGGTCCCCGAGGCGTCGCCCGGATCCGTCGCCGCGGTCCCCGAGAGGCGCTCGGTGAGGAAGTCGTGGGGGAGCCTGACGGCGGCGGTGGCCCGGGCGACCGCGGCGTCGTTCTCCCGCAGCCACTGCCACTTCGAGGCGGTCATCGAGGCCACCGGCACCGAGCCCGTACGCGCCGTCCAGGCCTCCGGGCCGCCCAGCGTCTCGGTGAGCGCGGCGGCCTGCGGGGCCGAGCGGGTGTCGTTCCACAGCAGAGCCGGGCGCAGCGGCCGGCCACCGCGGTCCAGCACCACCAGGCCGTGCTGCTGTCCCGCGACCGCGATCCCGGTCACGGCCGCCGGGTCCGTACCGGACTCCTTCAGCCCGGCCGCGACCGCCTCGCGCAGCGCGTCCCACCACACCTCGGGGTCGGTCTCGCGCGCCCCGCCCTCGCCGGTCACCCGGTGCGGCGCGCGGCCCACGGCGAGCAGCCGGCCGGTGGCGGCGTCGGTGAAGGCCGCTTTCGTGGACTGGGTGGAGCTGTCCACGCCGATCACGACCGGGCTCTGCGACATGGGTGTACCTCTTCCGAGCAGCAGTTTTGGACGTTGGGAGAACAAATTACGCGATGGTGCCGCGCACGGGAACCGTCCCGCCGATCATCGCCCCGGCCGGGAGCCGGGGCTCTCGGTGGGCAGTGTGCGGGGTTGCGGCGTGGGGGTTCTCCGCGCGGCGACCGGCATGCATTATTAGTCATGTCAGGAAACAAAAAGGTTACGGCGCGCGCCGTACCTGAGGTATCGAAGGCGGCCAGAGCATGACGGAACGCTTCACCCCCACCCCCGAGGACAAGTTCAGCTTCGGCCTCTGGACGGTGGGCTGGCAGGGCAGGGACCCGTTCGGGGAGGCGACGCGCCCGGCCCTCGACCCCGTCGAGTCGGTCCAGCGCCTGGCCGATCTCGGCGCGTACGGCGTGACGTTCCACGACGACGACCTGATCCCGTTCGGCTCCTCCGACACGAAGCGCGAGTCGCACGTCAAGCGCTTCCGGCAGGCGCTGGACGCCACCGGGATCGTGACCTCCATGGTCACCACCAACCTCTTCACCCACCCCGTCTTCAAGGACGGCGCCTTCACCGCGAACGACCGCGACGTCCGCCGCTACGCGCTGCGCAAGACCCTGCGCAACATCGACCTCGCCGCCGAGCTGGGGGCCAGGACCTTCGTGGCCTGGGGCGGGCGTGAGGGCGCCGAGTCGGGCGGCGCCAAGGACGTACGGGCCGCGCTCGACCGGATGAAGGAGGCCTTCGACCTGTTCGGCGCGTACGTCACGGAGCAGGGCTACGACCTGCGCTTCGCCATCGAGCCCAAGCCGAACGAGCCGCGCGGCGACATCCTGCTGCCCACCGTCGGCCACGCCCTGGCCTTCATCGAACAGCTGGAGCGCCCCGAGCTGTTCGGGGTGAACCCGGAGGTCGGCCACGAGCAGATGGCGGGGCTGAACTTCCCGCACTCCATCGCCCAGGCCCTGTGGGCGGACAAGCTCTACCACATCGACCTCAACGGCCAGAACGGCATCAAGTACGACCAGGACCTGCGCTTCGGCGCCGGTGATGTGCGGTCCGCCTTCTGGCTGGTGGACCTGCTGGAGAGCGCGGGCTGGGACGGCACCCGGCACTTCGACTTCAAGCCGCCGCGCACCGAGGACTTCGACGGGGTCTGGGCCTCCGCCGCGGGCTGCATGCGCAACTACCTGATCCTCAAGGAGCGCGCCGCCGCCTTCCGCGCCGACCCGCTGGTCCAGGAGGCGCTGCGCGCCTCGCGCGTGGACGAGCTGGCGCAGCCCTCGGCCGCCGACGGGGTGGCCGGACTGCTGGCGGACCGCGCCGCGTACGAGGAGTTCGACGTCGATGCGGCCGCGGCGCGCGGGATGGCGTTCGAGCACCTGGACCAGCTCGCCATGGACCACCTGCTCGGGGCGCGCTGACCGAGGGACCAGGGCGCGCGGACCCTGAGGACCAGGGTCCGCGGACCCGGAGGACGACCGGGGCGCTCGGACGCCGGGCGGATCCCCGCGGGGGCCGTCCGGCGTCAGCCGTTCCCGGGGCCGTTGACGGCGTCGTGGGCCCCGTCGGCCCTGTCGGTCCCGTGGGCCCCGTCGGTCCCGTGGGGCATCCGCGGCGCCCGGCCCGTGCCGGCCGTCCCGGTCGCTCCATCGCGCCCCGTGTCGCCCGGACGGTCGCGCCGTATGTACGCCACCGGGTCGGCCAGGACCTCGCGTACCACCAGGGCCGCCCCGCCGCGCGCCGCGTCGCCCGCCGAGGAGGACGCGCGCAGCCGTCCGCTGCCGGGCGGCCACAGGCCCGACACCACGCGGGCCGTCAGTTCCCGGTCCGCCGCGGGGGAGAGCCAGGGCATCAGCTCGCGGTAGATCCCGCCGAGCACGACCGCGTCCGGGTCGACGAGGTTCACCGCGCCCGACAGCACCCGGCCGAGCATCGTGCCGGCCCGCTCGACCGCCGCCACGGCCGTCGCGTCGCCGTGGCGCGCCCGGCGCTCCAGCTCGGCCACGCCCGGCACCCCGGCGTCCTCGTCGATGCCCGCCGCCCGCAGCAGCGCCGACTGGCCCGCGTACTGCTCCAGGCACCCCCGGGCGCCGCACCGGCACAGCGGTCCGTCCGCGTCGGCCACCACATGGCCGATCTCCCCGGCGAACCCGTGCGCCCCGCGCAGCAGTTCACCGTCGAGGACCAGGGCGCCGCCGACGCCGATCTCACCGGTCAGGTAGAGGAACGTACGGAGCGGTCCGGGGCCGCCGAACCACAGCTCGGCCAGCGCCGCCAGATTGGCCTCGTTCTCCGAACTCACCGGCAGCCCGGGCGCCGTGGGGCGCAGCCCGGCCAGGGCGCGCGCGAACAGCGCCCGCGCCGGCACCCGGTTCCAGCCGAGGTTCGGCGCCTGGCGCACCGTGCCCCCCGACACCAGCCCCGGCAGGGCGAGTTGGACGCCGACGGGGTGCAACTCCTGCTCGGCCGCGGATTCCAGGGTGCGCGCGGCTATCCGCGCGCCGCGGGCCAGCACCTCGGCGGGCTCCGTCCCCCGGTTGTCGAGGTGCTCGGTCAGCCGTACCCGGTCGGTGCCGGACAGATCGACCACGCACACCGACACATAGTCGATATTGATCTCCACGCCGATACCGGCGGGTCCCGAACGCGTCACCTTTAGTACGGTGCCAGGCCGCCCCGCCTGTCCGCTGAAGGTTTTGCCGGATTCGGAGAGGAATCCGTTCTCCAGCAACTGCTCGACGAGTGACGAGACCGCCGCCCGGGTCAGCCCGACCCGCGCCGCCACCCCCGCCCGGGTCGTCTCGCCCTCGTCCCGTACGGCCCTCAGCACAAGGCTCAGATTGTGCCGGCGAACCGATTCTTTGTCGGCTTTGGGCCCGAGTGGGGTGTGATTGCTGTTCATCTCGCGGACGAGCCTATGTGATCGGAATCGGCCGGAACGGGTCACCGGACAAGCGGGATGACTCATTCCGGTCGACGGTCCGATTAATTAGTAATTAATCTTGACGATTATCCGGTCTCCCGGCACGCTGGGGCGGCCGAAAGAGGAGCAGCCACGTGACCACGCACGCGCCCGACACCCCGCACGAGCCCGACACCACGAGCGAGCCCGACACCACGAGCGAGCCCGACCGTACCCCGTCCGGCCGGTGGATCCTGCGGACGGAGAACACGGTCTACGCCGTCGCGCTCGCCCCGGAGGGACAGTGGGCCGAGCTGACGGCCTGGGGGCCGCACGGCGTGGAGAGCGGCCCCTCGCCGCTCGACTGGTCGCGCCGTACGCACTTCGTCACCCCGGCCGACCTGGCGCCCGCCGAGTACATCCCGTCCGGGCTGCGGCCGTTCACCGGCGCCGACCTGATCGCCCAGCGCCCCGGCGAGGACCGCGGCGTGTGGTGGCGCTTCACCGGAGCCGCCCAGGACGGGGACCGGGCGCTGCGGCTCGGCTTCACGGACGAGACCCTGGGGCTGGCGGTGACGCTCCACTACGAGAGCGTCCCCGGCACGGACGTCATCCTGCGCTGGGCCGAACTGGCCTGCACCGGCGAGGACGAGCTGCGCCTGGAGCGCTTCGACTCCGCCGCCGTGAACATCCCCGTGACGGGCGGCGCCCGGCTCACCTACCTCACCGGCCAGTGGGCCCAGGAGTTCCAGCGCACCCAGCTCGAACTGACCCGCGGCCGCTTCGAGATGGCCGGCACCCAGGCCGTCCCCGGCCACGCGTACGCGCCCTGGCTCGCCGTCCAGGACGCCGCGCTGCCCGACGGGACCACCGGCGTCCCCACGTACGGCGTCGCCCTGGAATGGCCGGGGAACTGGCACATCACCACCGACGCCGAGCCCGGCGGCGCGGTCCGCGTCCGCGCCGGACGGCTGCCCCACGAGGGCGCGGTACGGCTCGCCCCCGGCGCCGCCCTCACCACCCCGAAGCTCGCCTGCGCCTTCAGCCCGGACGGCCTCGACGGCCTCGCCCGGGTCTGGCACCGCTACGAGCGCGGGCTCACCGGCGAGCGGACGCACCGCACCCGCAAGGTCCTCTACAACTCGTGGGAGGCCACCGGGTTCGACGTCGACGCGGAGAGCCAGCTCGAACTGGCGCGGATCGCCGCGGACATGGGCGCCGAGCTCTTCGTCGTCGACGACGGCTGGTTCCCCGGCCGGGCCGACGACACCGGCGGCCTCGGCGACTGGCACCCCGACCCGGCGTCCTTCCCCGCCGGGTTCGACGACTTCGTCGGACAGGTCCGCGCCCTCGGGATGGACTTCGGCCTCTGGGTGGAGCCCGAGTGCGTCAGCCCCCGGTCCGAGCTGTACGCCCGCCACCCCGAGTGGGTCTACCGGGTCGAGGGCCGGCCCGCCCGGCTCGTCCGCAACCAGCTCCTGCTCGACCTCGGCCGCGCGGACGTCCAGGAGTTCGTGCTCGCCACCTTCGACCGGCTCCTCGGCGACCACGCGATCAGCTACCTCAAGTGGGACATGAACCGCCCGCCGACCGAACGCGGCCGGCCCGGCGCGGGCCCCGCCGAGCACCTCGACCTCGACGCCGCGCACGTCGCCGGGTATCTGCGCGTCCTCGACCACCTCCGCGCCCACCACCCGCACGTCACCGTGGAGGGCTGCTCGGCGGGCGGCGGCCGGATCGAGCACGCCACCCTCGCCCGTACGGACGTGGTGTGGCCCAGCGACAACACCGCCCCGCTCGACCGGCTCGCCATCCAGTACGGCTATCTGCACGCCCACGCCCCGCACACCATGAGCTCCTGGGTCACCGACTCGCCCGGCCTCTTCGACCCGCGCCCCCGCTCGCTCGGCTTCCGCTTCGTCAACGCGAGCGCCGGTGTCCTCGGGATCGGCGCCGACATCCGCACCTGGAGCGCGGAGCGGCGCGCCGAGGCCGCGCGCTGGGTCGCCCGCTACAAGGAGGTCCGCGAGGTCGTCCACCACGGCGAGGCACGGCTCCTGAACACCCCCGCCGACGCCACCTGCGGGGTCCAGTACGAAGAGCCCGGCGGCGGCCGGATCGTCGTCACCGCCCTCAGCACCGGCCGGCTCGACGGGGCGCCGCTGGTCCCCGGCCGCCCGGCCAGGCTCCGGCTGCGCGGCGTGGACCCGGCGGCCCGGTACACCGACGCCGCGTCGGGCGAGACGTACAGCGGGGCCCATCTGACGCACTACGGGCTGCCGTTCGCGTGGAGCGCGGAGTACGACGCCGAACTCGTCGTGCTGGTACGGCAGTAGGCGGCCGGGAGGCACCGGGCACCGGACACCAGGTCGTAACCTCGGTGCTCAGTCAGCAGTGCACGTCCTCGAAGGCCAAGGAGTCGTACCGTCCCATGCGTCCCATGAACGGAACCGTCCGCTTCACCGACCGGGTCGCCGTCGTCACCGGCGCCGCCTCGGGCATCGGCGCCGCCACGGCGGAGCGCCTCGCCGCCGAGGGCGCCTCGGTGGTGATCGCCGACAGCGACGCGGAGCGCGGCGTGCCCACCGCCGCCCGGATCCGCGAGGACGGCGGGCGGGCCGCGTTCGTCCTGGCGGACGTCTCCGAGGAGGACGGCTGGAACAATATCGTCACCGCCGCCCACACCTTCGGCCCGGTGGACGTCCTGGTCTCCAACGCGTACACCGTGGAGGTCTCCCCGGCGCACGAGACGACCCTCGCCTCCTGGGAACGGCAGCTCGCCGTCAACCTCACCGGCGGGTTCCTCGGCTTCAAGGCCGTCCTGCCCGACCTGCGCGCGCGGCACGGCGCCGTGGTGCTCACCTCGTCCGTCCACGCGCACCACGGCATCCCGGGCCACCCCGCCTACGCCGCCGCCAAGGGCGCCCTGCTCTCGCTCTGCGCCCAGCTCGCCGTGGAGTACGGTCCTGAGGTACGGGTCAACGCGGTCCTGCCGGGGCCGATCCGCACCGCCGCCTGGGACCGGGTCCCGGAGGATGAGCGGGCCCGCAGCGTCGCCGGGACCGCGGCGCGCCGCTTCGGCACCCCGGAGGAGGCCGCCGCGGCCATCGCCTTCCTCGCGGCCCCCGAAGCCTCGTACATCACCGGGGCGAGCCTGGTCGTGGACGGCGGCTGGAGCGTCGTGAAGGCATCCGCCTGAGGAGAGAGGCTGACCCCTATGGCGCCCTACGCACGCCGCGGAGTGCACGGCCGGACGGTGGAGACGCTGGCGCGCCGGGTGCTCGGCGGTGAGATCCCCGAGGGCGCCACGCTCGATCTCGCGGCGCTGCGGCGGGAGTTGGACGTCAGTCTGACCGCCCTGCGCGAGTCGCTGAAGGTGCTCGCGGCCAAGGGCATGGTCGACGCGCGGCAGAAGCGCGGCACCTTCGTCCGGCCCCGCGCCGACTGGCACCTGCTCGACGCGGACGTGCTGCGCTGGCGGCTCGCGGCCGGCGTCGGCGCACCGGCCGACCGGGCCCTCCTGCGCGACCTGGGCGAGGTCCGGGTCGTCGTCGAGCCGGCCGCGGCCCGGCTGGCCGCCGAGCGCCGTACGGAGGCCGACCTCGCCGCGCTGGAGACCGCGCTCGCCGCGATGGCGGCGAGCCCCGGCGGCGCCGACGGCCCCGAGGGCCCGGCCCGCGCCGTCGCGGCCGACCTGGCGTTCCACCGGGGGCTCCTCGCGGCCACCCACAACGAACTGCTGGAGCGGATGGAGGTGGTCATCGAGCCGGGTCTCGCCCACCGCGACACGATCGTGCACAGCTCCCCGCACCGCGCCGACCCGGTGCCCAGCCACCGGGCCGTCCTCGACGCCGTACGGGCGCGGGACCGGGACGCGGCCGAGCGGGCGATGCGCGCCCTCCTCGACCAGTCGGTACGGGACCTGGACCGGGTGAGCCGTGCCCCGGACGGCGGCACGCGCTGACGGGGCTTCGGCCGGCGGAACCGGCTCCCGGCCCGGCGGCGGCCCCGGCTCCCGGCGGTTACCCGCGCTGCCGCGCCGGGCGCTGCGCGGGCACCGTACCCGTACCGCTACCCGTACCCGTACCCGCGCCCGTACCGGTACCCGTGCCTGGTCCGCCCGTTCCCGGGAACGTTCGGGTACCGCCGTCGGCCCACGCCGGGGCCGTCCCGCTGAGCTGGCAGACCATCAGGTAGAAGGGGATCGGCGGAGTGTACGGCGTGTCCGACTGCGGCCAGTGGATCAGCTTGGGGTGGGCCGCGGGCACCGTCGTACCGGCGACGTAGCGCGCCGGGGACGGCCAGGTCAGATCGAGGTCGGAGCCCGCCGGGACGATCCACCACCACCAGTCGGTGTCCGCGAAGACACAGCCCGTCCTCGGCAGCCGGGCCATCAGCCGGAATCCGTGCTCCGCCGGCACCCCCACCGCGTCGCACCCCAGGACGGCCGGCAGGGTGGCCGGCAGGGGCAGCTCGGTCCCGCGCGGGGTGTCGTCACGCAGGCCGCGGGCCAGCCGCTGGAACGCCGTCCTCAGCACGGCGGCTCCGTTCCCCGCGGTGCCACCGCTCCGCGCGGCAGCTCGGCCCCGTGCGGCCGCTGCGCGGCGCTCTGCAGGGGCAGACCGGCTCCGTGCGGGGCCGTCGCGGGGTGCGGCAGTTCGGCCCACACGACACGCCCGGGGCCGTAACCCGATGTGTCGTGGGCTCCCCAGCCGCTGCACATCGAGTCGACGAGGAAGAGACCACGCCCGCCCTCGCCCTCTGTCTCCCCTTCGGCCGTGCGGTGGAGCTGGGGCCCCGTCGGCCCGTATCCCTGGTCCTCCACCGCTATCCGCAGACGTCCGCCGCCTTCGCGTATCTCGCAGATGACACGGTTTCCCGCGGCATGCACGATCGCGTTCGTCACGAGTTCGGAGACGACCAGGACCGCGGTGTCGCGGATCTCCTCGTCCAGGCCCCAGAGGACCAGGCGGTCCCGCGTGAGCTGTCTGGCGCGTCCGACGGACTCCGCGTGGGCCGGCAACTGGAACCCGTAGCGGCGGACGGCGTTGCCAGGGCACAGGGCTTTGAGCTGGGGGGTGAGCGCGTTACCAGGTGCCACGACCGATTCCTAACGGTGGGGGAGCAGCGGATGCGAGCAAGACCTCTCCCATGGCAGAGCGCGACAGCCGCGTGAACTGGTTCACCGAATCACTCTCCACCCGCCGAGGACACTTGGCAAGTGGCACTCTGAAAAATTCAGAGTGCCATGTTCTTCGTCGGGGCGGCGTGGCAGACTGCTGGTAACCGTGCGTGGGAAGGACCCAAAAAGTGAGCGAACCGCGGTCCGCCCCGACCGTGGGCCAGGTCGTACTCGGCAGACGCCTGCAGGATCTGCGCGAGCGCCGTGGCCTGAGACGGGAGGAGGCCGCCAAGCTCCTGCGGGTGGCTCCGGCCACGATCCGCCGGATGGAGACGGCCGAAGTCGCGCTCAAAATTCCTTACGTACAGTTACTGCTCAGGGCGTACGGCGTGCCCGAGGAAGAGGCGGCCGCCTTCGTCGAACTGACGGAGGAGGCGAACAAGCCCGGCTGGTGGCAGCGGTTCCACGACATCCTGCCGGACTGGTTCAGCATGTACGTCTCCCTGGAGGGCGCGGCGGCCCTCCTGAGGGCCTACGAGCCGCATTTCGTGCCAGGGCTGCTCCAGACCGAGGAGTACGCCCGTGCGGTCATGCACGCGGGGGCCGTGGGACAGGCCCAGCCGGAGGAGATCGAACGCCATGTGGCGCTCCGCATGGAAAGACAGTCGCTCCTGACGCGTGCCGACGCACCCAGATTCTGGGTGATCATGGACGAGACCGTGCTGCGACGCCCGGTCGGGGAGGACCCGCAGGTCATGCGGGCACAGATCGACAGGCTTCTCGAAGCCTCCGAGCTGACCAATGTGACCATCCAGATCGCGGAGTTCTCCAGTGGACATCACCCGGGTACCTACGGGCCGTTCGTCCTCTTCCGCTTTGCCGTACCTGAGCTGCCCGACATGGTTTACAGCGAGTACCTGACCGGTGCCGTCTACCTTGACGCACGTCCAGAAGTGGCCACCCACCTTGAGGTCATGGACCGGATGGCGGCCCAGGCCGCAACTGCACAACGCACGAAGGAGATCCTCAAGGATGTCCGCAAGGAGCTGTGAATGGACCCCATATACAACGGCATGCCCGCCGCCGACCTCGGCACGGAAGGCTGGCACAAGCCGTGGAGTGGCGGCAACGGCGGCAACTGCGTCGAGGCCATGAAGCTGGCCGACGGCAGGGTCGCCGTGCGCCAGTCCGCCGACCCCGGCGGGCCGGCACTGATCTACACCATGAGTGAGATCGCCGCTTTCATCCAGGGCGCCAAGTCGGGACAGGCGGACTTCCTGCTCACCTGATCCGCCCTGGTACCGGGAGAGGCACGGGGGCGGTACGCAAGCTGTAACTGAATCACGGGGAACGCGGCGTCGCAGCACTTTCAGGTGTGCTGCGGCGCCGCGCCATGTCGTTGTCCGGCTGTGTGGCCGGCTGTACAGCTGTGCCGCGCCGGTCAGGCACCCACCCTGCGCTTGTTCCAGACGTCGAAGCCCACCGCGGCCAGCAGCACCAGCCCCTTGATGACCTGCTGGTAGTCGGTGCCGATGCCGACCAGCGACATCCCGTTGTTCAGCACGCCCAGCACCAGACCGCCGATGATCGCGCCGAAGACCGTGCCGACCCCGCCGCTCATCGACGCGCCGCCGATGAACGCCGCGGCGATGGCCTCCAGTTCGAAGTTGATACCGGCCTGCGGCACACCCGCGTTGAGCCGCGCCGCGTAGACGACACCGGCGAGCGCCGCCAGGACGCCCATGTTGACGAAGACCAGGAAGGTGACCCGCTTGTCCTTGACGCCGGACAGCTTCGCCGCCGCCTGGTTGCCGCCGAGCGCGTACACGTGGCGCCCCACGACGGCGTTGCGCATGACGTAGCCGAAGCCGATCAGCAGCGCCGCCAGCAGCAGCAGGACGACCGGCACACCCCGGTAGCTGGCCAGCGTCATCGTGAAGGCCAGCACCGCGGCCGCCAGCGCCACCAGCTTGACGACGAACAGGTTGAGGGGCAGGACCTCCAGGTCGTACGCCTGCTGCCGGCGCCGGTCCCGGAACTCCTGGAAGAGGGCGAACGCCAGCAGCGCCAGCCCCAGCAGCAGCGTCAGGTTGTGGTAGTTGGTGGCAGGACCGACCTCCGGGAGATAGCCGGTCGAGATCTTCTGGAAGCCCTCGGGGAACGGTCCGAGCGAGCGCGATCCCAGGAAGATCTGCGTGGCGCCGCGGAAGATCAGCATCCCGGCGAGGGTGACGATGAACGACGGGATGCCGACGTACGCGATCCAGAAGCCCTGCCAGGCGCCGGCGACCGCGCCGATCAGCAGCCCCAGGATCAGCGCGGGGACCCAGGGCATGTCGTGTTCGACCATCATCACCGCGCAGGCCGCGGAGACGAACGCGGCGAGCGAGCCGACCGACAGGTCGATGTGGCCCGCGATGATCACGATCATCATGCCGATGGCCAGGACCAGGATGTAGCTGTTCTGGAGGACCAGGTTGGTGACGTTGTTCGGCTTGAGGAGGACGCCGTCCGTCCATATCTGGAACAGGACGACGATCAGGCCCAGCGCGACGAGCATGCCGTACTGCCGCATGTTACGGCGCGCGGCCTCCATGAGCAGCGCCCCCGTGGAGGAGCGCCCGGACGGAGGTGCCGGTGGGGCGCCCTTCGGTGTGTCGCCCTTCGGCGTGTCGGTGGTGACGGGACCCATGTCGACTACCTCGTGTTCTTGGTCATGTGGCGCATCAGTACTTCCTGGGTCGCTTCCGCGCGCGGGATCTCACCGGTGAGTCGGCCGGCCGCCATCGTGTAGATGCGGTCGCACATGCCGAGCAGCTCGGGGAGTTCCGAGGAGATGAAGACGACCGCCTTGCCCTCCGCGGCGAGCTGGTCGATGACGGTGTAGATCTCGTACTTGGCGCCGACGTCGATCCCGCGGGTGGGCTCGTCGAGGATCAGCACATCGGGACCCGCGAAGATCCATTTGCTGAGCACGACCTTCTGCTGGTTGCCGCCGGAGAGCCGTCCGACCTGCTCGAACACCGTCGGCGTCTTGATGTTCATGCTCTTGCGGTACGACTCGGCGACCCGGCTCTCCTCGTGCTCGTCGACGATCCCGCGCCTGGCCACCCGGGACAGCGCGCCCAGGGTGATGTTGCGGCCGACGGTGTCGATGAGGTTGAGCCCGTACTGCTTGCGGTCCTCAGTGACGTACGCGATCCCGTGGCCGACGGCCTCCGGCACCGTCCTGGTCCGGATCTCCGTGCCGTTCTTGAGGACCGTCCCGCTGATGTTGCGGCCGTAACTGCGGCCGAACACGCTCATCGCCAGCTCGGTGCGGCCGGCGCCCATCAGCCCCGCGATCCCGACGATCTCGCCCCTGCGGACCTCGACGGAGACCCCGTCCACGACCTTGCGCTGCTGGTCGATGGGGTGGTGCACGGTCCAGTCCCGCACCTCCAGCGCGGGCCGGGCCGCCGGATCGCCCTCGTACGGGGTGCGTTCGGGGAAGCGGTGGTCGAGATCGCGGCCGACCATGCCCCGGATGATCCGGTCCTCGGTGGTCGACTCCGCGCGCACGTCGAGCGTCTCGATGGTCCTGCCGTCCCGCAGGATGGTGACGGAGTCCGCCACCTCCGAGATCTCGTTCAGCTTGTGCGAGATGATGATCGAGGTGATGCCCTGATCCCTCAACTCCTTGATGAGCCGCAGGAGCTGGGCACTGTCGCTGTCGTTGAGCGCGGCCGTCGGCTCGTCCAGGATCAGCAGCTTGACCCGCTTGGCGAGCGCCTTGGCGATCTCCACGAGCTGCTGCTTGCCCACGCCGATGTCGGCGACCCGGGTCCCCGGATGCTCGTCCAGACCGACCCGCTTGAGCAGCTCGGCGGCGTGCCGGAGCGTGTCGTTCCAGCTGATGAAGCCCCGGTTGGCGTGCTCGTTGCCCAGGAAGATGTTCTCGGCGATCGACAGATAGGGGATGAGGGCGAGTTCCTGGTGGATGATGACGATGCCCTGGGCCTCGCTGGCCCGGATGTCCTTGAAGGCGCAGGCGGCGCCCTCGAAGAGGATCTCGCCCTCGTAACTCCCGTGCGGGTGGACCCCGCTGAGCACCTTCATCAGGGTCGACTTGCCGGCCCCGTTCTCGCCGCAGATCGCGTGCACTTCACCCGGGGCCACGGTCAGGGTGACATCGGAGAGCGCCTTGACCCCGGGGAAGGTCTTGACGATGGAGCGCATCTCCAGGACGGGGGCCGCCGCACCGGCGGCCCCCGCCGTACCTGCTGGAAGGGTCACTTCAGGTCCTCAGCCTTGAGGTAGCCGGAGTCCACCAGTTCCTTCTGGTAGTTGGACTTGTCGACGCCGACCGGCGTCAGCAGGAACGCCGGGACGACCTTGGACTTGTTGTCGTACGACTTCTCGTCGTTGACCTCGACCTTCTTGTCGTTCAGCATCGCGTCCGTCATCTGGGCGGCGGTCTTCGCCAGCAGGCGGATGTCCTTGTAGACGGTCATGGTCTGCCGGCCGGCGATGATCGACTTCACCGAGGCGACCTCGGCGTCCTGCCCGGTGACCAGCGGATACGGCTTCGCCTTTGTCCCGTAGCCGTCGGACCTGAGGGACGACAGGATGCCGATGGAGATCCCGTCGTACGGCGAGAGCACCGCGTCCACGTCCTCCGAGCCGTACGCCCTGGTGAGCAGGTCGTCCATGCGCTTCTGGGCCGTGCCGCCGTCCCAGCGCAGGGTGGTGACCTGGTTCAGCTTGGTCTGCCCGCTGCGCACGACGAGCTGCTTGTCGTCGAGGTACGGCTTGAGGGTCTTCATCGCGCCGTTGAAGAAGTACTGGGTGTTGTTGTCGTCGGGGGAACCGGCGAACAGCTCGATGTTGAACGGGCCCTGCTTGCCGCCCTCCTCCAGCCCCAGCTTCTCGATCAGGTAGGTGGCCTGGAGGACACCGACCTTCTCGTTGTCGAACGACGCGTAGTAGTCGACGTTCTTGGTGCCGAGGATGAGCCGGTCGTACGAGATGACCTTGATCTTCTGGTCGGCGGCCTGCTGGAGCACATCGCTCAGGGCGCTGCCGTCGATGGCCGCGACGATCAGGACGTCCACGCCCTTGGTGATCATGTTCTCGATCTGCGCGACCTGTTGGGCAACGTTGTCTTCGCCGTACTGGAGGTCGGTCTTGTAGCCGAGCTTCTTCAGTTCGGAGACGACGTTGTTGCCGTCCGCGATCCAGCGCTCGGACGACTTCGTCGGCATCGCGATGCCGACGGTGGAACCCTTGCCGCCCTTGGTGTCGTCCTTGCCGCCCCCCTCGCTGCTCTGCCCGCAGGCGGCGAGTGAGAGCACCAGGGAGAGCGAGGTAACGGCGAGTGCGGCTCGGCGAGTTCGCATGGGTACATCAGTCCTTGTCTTCGTTCAGAGGGAAGCGGCTGAGCGGACCCGGCAGCCGGGAGCCGAGCGGCGACATGCCGCCGTCGGCGCCGTGGCGGCCGAGCAGATCGAGGACGAGCCTGCCGCGCCGCACCCGTTCCCGGGCGCTGCTGAGGGCGGTCTCGCGGAGTTGGGCACCGAAAGGGTAGATGCCCGGGGACTTCGACAGTCCGAACTTGAGGTAGAGCGGGGCGCCGCGCCGGATCAGCTCCGCCGCCTCGTACATCCGGACGTAGCCCCCGAGGTCGTCGGGGGCCTCGATGTAGAGGTCCATGGGGGCGCGGCTGACCCGGCGGATCTCGGTGAAGTGTGCGAGCGCCAGGTCCGAGGGGATGTTGATCGAGTCGGCGCCGAGGTGCTCGAAGACGGCGTACGAGGCCGGGTTGACGGGGCCGATCAGCGCCGAGACCTTGAACGTGGTGTCGGCCGGCAGCACACCCTGGACGCGCAGCCGGTGCAGCGTCCACAGCACGCCCTCGTCGGCGACGAGCAGGCACTTCACGCCGAGCGCGGTGGCGCGCAGGGCGTCCTCGACACAGCCGGCCAGCGCGTCGTGGCCGCGGGCGCGCAGTCCCGCTCCCCCGGAGTCCGTACGGGTCGAGCCGCCGATGTCCCAGGTGCCGCGCGGTCCGGTGAACAGGCACAGTTCGATGTCGCGGGAGGCGCAGGCGTCGACCATCTCGGTGATGTCGGCGTCGGAGAGCATCCACACGCCGCTGCCCTGGCTGATGCGGTGGATGGGCACATCGAGCCGGGCGGACTCCTTGAGGACCTCGGCCAGGCTCTCCGGGCCCTCCACGGAGGGGATCTCGGTCCGCCACAGTCCCCCGTCGGGGAAGGCGTGGGCGGAGGCGTCCGCGGGGCTGAGGGCGGGCGCGGCGAGGCCGAGCGTGGCGAGCGCCTGCTCGCCGGGACGGCGGGGGGCGGGGGCTGATGCGTCGGTCACGGACGAGTCCTTCGGTTCGGTCCTACGCACGGGGCGTCGTACGCGTCGGTCGTGGGCGGTGTGCCCGGTGGTGCGGGCGATACGGGCAGTACGGGCGGTGCGGGCGTTCCGTGCGGTACGGGCGGTGCGGTGGCGCGGTGGTGGCGGTGGTGCGCGGGTGGTGCCGGACATCGGCTCACGGGAGCGGCGGTCACGGGAGCAGCAGCACCTTTCCCGTACCCGGATCCCCGCCGCCCACCAGCGCCACGGCCTCGCCGAACCGCTCCAGCGGGAACGCGTGGGTGATCAGCGGCCCCGGGTTCAGCACCCCCGAGGTGAAGGCCCGTACGGCGAAGGCCCAGGCGGCGGACGGCGCGCCGAAGACTCCGTGCACGGCGAGTTGACCGAGCGTCAGCACCGCCGGGTCGATCCCGGTGGCGCCGGGGGCGAACATACCGGTCAGCACCACCCGGCCGCCACGCCGGGCCAGTTGACACGCCGCGGCGGCGCTCGTCGGCGCCCCGGCGGTCTCCACGACCAGGTCGTAGCGCCCGTGCGCTTCCTTGGCCTCCTCCGGGTTGCCGGCGTCCGTCGCCCCGAACTGCCGTGCCGCGGCGCCGCGTTCGGCGCGCGGGTCGATGACCGTCAGCTCGGCGGGGGAGGTCGCGGCCAGCAACTGGACCGCGAGCAGCCCCAGCGTGCCCGCCCCGACCACGGCGATCCGCTCGCCCGGCTCGGGGCGGCCGGCCCGTACCGCCGCGGAGACCACCGCGGCCGGCTCCAGCAGGGCGGCCGCCCGCAGGTCGGCGTCGTCGTCCAGCAGGTGCAACAACCGTGCGGGGACCACGACATGGTCGGCGAAGGCGCCCGGAACGGTGAAGCCCGTCTCCTCGTACCCGCCCGTGCACAGCGAGGTCTCGCCGGTGCGGCAGCGCGCACAGGTCCCGCAGGCGCGGAACCCCTCGGCGACGGTCCTGCGCCCGACCAGCTCCGGCGCCACGCCGGGGCCGGCCGCCTCGACGGTCCCCGACCACTCGTGGCCCGGTGTCACCGGGTAGCGCACATAGGCCGGGTCGCGGTGGCCGTCGTACACCTCCCGGTCGCTCATGCAGATACCGGCCGCGGCGACCCGTACCCGTACCTCACCGGGGCCCGGCGCGGGCACCTCGCCGGTCACCAGGCGGTGCGTGCCGGGCCGTTCGACGACGACCGATCTGCCGGTCACCGCCGCACCGGGCCGGTCGCTCATCGCTTCTCCTTCGGGTCGCGCTTCTCCCAGCCCTCGGCCCACAGGTCGAACCGCGCCTGCTGCTGCGGGAATTCCGCCGCTGCCTCCACGTCGAACTCGACACCGAGCCCCGGCGCGTGCGAGATCTCGAAGCAGCCCGTCTCCGGGTCGACCTGCGGGGCGCCCTTGACCACCTTCTTGATCTCCGCGTCGGCGAAGTCGTTGAAGTGCTCAAGGATCTTGAAGTTCGGTGTACAGGCGGCCACTTGGAGGCTCGCGGCGGTCAGCACCGAGCCACCGACATTGTGCGGTGCGATCAGCGTGTAGTGCGTCTCGGCGGTCGCCGCCAGCTTCCGCGTCTCCAGGATGCCGCCGATGTGGCCGACGTCCGGCTGGATGATGTCGGCGGCCTGCGACTCGAAGAGCTCCCGGAACTCGATCCGGTCGTGGATGCGTTCACCGGTCGCGATCGGCAGGTCGACCTTGTCGGCGACCTTGCTCAGCGCCTTCAGGTTCTCCGGCGGCACCGGCTCCTCCAGCCAGGCCGGGGCGAACGGCGCCAGCTCGCGCGCCAGCCGTACGGCGGTCGACGGGCTGAACCGGCCGTGCATCTCCAGCATCAGCTCGGACTCGGGCCCGATCGCGTCCCGTACCGCCTCGATCAGCGCCACGGCCTCGTTGCTCGCCGCCCGGTCCAGCTCGAAGTGGCCGGTGCCGAACGGGTCGATCTTCAGGGCCCGGTAGCCGCGCGCCATCACGGTCTGGGCCGCCTTGTGGTAGGCGTCGGGGGTGCGCTCGGTGGTGTACCAGCCGTTCGCGTACGCCTTGACGCGGTCGGTGACCTTCCCGCCGAGGAGCTGCCACACCGGCACGCCCAGCGCCTTGCCCTTGATGTCCCAGCAGGCCATCTCGACGACCGCGATGCCCGACATGACGATCTCGCCGGCGCGTCCGTAGTCGCCGTACTTCATCCGGCGTACGAGGTCCTCTACCGCGAAGGGATCCGATCCACGAAGATGGTTGGCCTCGGCTTCGCGCAGATAACCGACGAGCGCGTCCGTCCTGCCGAGCATCCTCGTCTCACCGACGCCGGTGAGGCCTTCGTCGGTATGGACGAGGACGTAGGTGAGGTTACGCCAGGGCGTACCGACGACGTGTGTGCTGATTCCCGTGATGCGCAAGACTGGTCCCCAGGGTGTGTTCGGTATTTCGTCACACGTTCGAAATCGTGGCGTGACGGTATTCAGACGCTCCGAGGGGTGTCAATGGGTAGCGCGGCGGTTAGCCTGTGTTCGTCATTCCGGCCGATGGCCGAAGTACCGAACGAGACGGGTGGGTGGTCGGCCATGGGACGGCTCGTCCCCGCGGTGACGCGGGCCCTGGACATTCTCGAACTGTTCCTGGAGGGCGACGGGACGCTCTCCGCGCCCGATGTCATCCGCAAACTGCAACTGCCGCGCACCACCGTGCACGAGCTGATCACCACGCTCGCCGCGCGCTCGTACCTGGCGCCGGTGCCCGGACAGCCCGGCCGCTACCGGCTCGGCGTGCGCTCCTACCAGCTCGGCAGCCGGTACGCCGAGCAGCTCGACCTCGCGGCCGAGGGGCGGCAGGTCGCCCGCGAGGTCGCCGAGACCTGCGACGAGACCGTCCATGTCGCGATCCTGGAGGGGACCGACGTCATCTACATCGCGAAGGTGGACTCCACGCACGCGGTCCGGATGGTGTCCGCCGCCGGGCGCAGACTGCCCGCCCACTGCACCTCGGTCGGCAAGATGCTGCTCGCCTCGCTCTCCGAGAGCGAGCTGGCGGCCCGTATCGACGGCCACGAGTTCATCGCGATGACGCCCGACAGCATCACCGACCCCGAGGTGCTGCACGCGGAGCTGGCGGGGATCAGGGAGCACGGCGTCGCCGTCGAGCACCGCGAGTCGAACCCCGACGTGAGCTGTGTGGCCGCGCCGGTACGGGACCGGGCGGGCCGGGTCGTCGCCGCGCTGTCCATTTCCGTACCGATGATCCGCTGGAGCGACGAGCGCGAGACGGAGCTGTCCCAGCTCGCGGTCAAGGGCGCGAGCGCGCTCTCCATACGCCTCGGACACCGCCCCCGGCCCTGAGGGCGGGGCCCGGGGGCAGGGGTGCCAGGGGTGTCCGGGGTGCGAAGGGGGGGCAGGGGTGTCGTGGGTGTGCCCTGGGTGAGGGCAGCACGGGGGAAATCCCCTATTGTCACAACAATCTGACGTCGAAGGTGCCTGTCATCCTTACGGCGGATATTCTCGCCCCGTGAACACCCCTGATCCCACGGCCCTCAAACTCTCGGTGAACCGGTCGAGTCCGGTGCCGCTCTACTACCAGCTCGCCCAGCAGCTGGAGAGCGCCATCGAGCACGGCCAGCTCGCCCCCGGGAGCCTGCTCGGCAACGAGATCGAACTGGCCGGACGGCTCGGGCTGTCGCGCCCCACCGTCCGGCACGCCATCCAGTCGCTGGTCGACAAGGGGCTGCTGGTCCGCCGCCGGGGCATCGGGACCCAGGTCGTGCACAGCCAGGTCAAGCGCCCGCTGGAGCTGAGCAGCCTCTACGACGACCTGCGGGAGGCCGGACAGAGCCCCACCACCCGCGTCCTGCGCAACACGACGGAGCCCGCCTCCGCCGAGGTGGCCGCCGCGCTCGGCGTCGCCGAGGGCAGCGAGGTCGTCGCCCTGGAGCGGCTGCGGCTGAGCCACGCGGAACCGATGGCGTACATGCGCAACTTCCTGCCGCCGGGCCTGCTGCGCCTGGACACCGAGGAGTTGGAGGAGACCGGCCTCTACCGGCTGATGCGGGCCGTCGGGATCACCCTGCACAGCGCCCGCCAGACGGTCGGCGCGCGCAATGCCACCGCACGGGAGGGCGAGAGCCTGGACGAGGCCGAGGGCGCCGCGCTGCTGACGATGGAGCGCACGACGTACGACGACACCGGCCGCGCCGTCGAGTTCGGCACCCACATCTACCGGGCCTCGCGGTACGCCTTCGAGTTCCGGCTCCTCGTCCAGTCCTGACCGCCTTGGTCCCGGCACCGGCGGTGACGGCGACAACGACGGCGACGGCGGCCGGGCGGTGAGCCGGTGCGTCAGCCGGCCGGCAGCTCCGCCACGGCCGCGCGCAGGGTGTCGGCGGCGACCCGGAGCCCTTCGAACTGGCCCAGTTCCAGATCCTCGTGCTCGATGTTGACCGCCATGTCCGGGTCGATCCGGCGCAGCGCGGCGAGGAACTCCGTCCAGTACGCGGTGTCGTGGCCCCGCCCGACCGCGACGAACTGCCACGGGGCGTCCACGGGGAACTCGTTGAGCAGATAACGCCCCCCGAGTCCGATCAGGCCGAGCGCCCCCGGCTCCTCCCGTGTCGGGGTGCGGAACCGGTCGTCGAGGACGCCGTGCAGCTTGACGTGGTCCTCGTTGATCCGTACGTCCTTGGCCGCCGCGTGGAAGACACGGTCCCCGAGGTACTCGATGGCGACCAGCGGCTCCATGCCCTGCCAGAAGAGATGGCTCGGGTCCATCTCCGCGCCGATCTGGGTGGATCCCACCCGCTCGATCAGCCGCATCAGGGTGACGGGGTTGTAGACCAGGTTGTGGGGGTGCATCTCGATGGCCACCCGTACGTCCGCGCGCCGGGCCGGCTCCTCGATCTGCTTCCAGAACGGCACGGCCACCTCGTTCCACTGGTAGTCGAGGACCTCGGTGGCCCCGCTGTGCCACGGCTCCACCGTCCAGGCGGGGGTGAGCCCGCCCGGGTGTGCCTGCGGCTGGCCGGACATGGTGATCACGTGACGTACGCCCAGCAGTCCGGCCAGCTCGATCGCGGTGCGCAGGTCGCGGGCGTGCTTGCCGCCGACCTCCGGGTCCGGGTGCAGGGGGTTGCCGTTGACGTTCAGCGCGGTGAGCTCCACGCCCGCCGCGTCGAGGCGGGCCAGGAACTCCGTACGGGCCCGCGAACTGGCGAGCAGGGCGTCGACGGGGAGGTGCGGGGCGGGCAGGAAGCCGCCGGCGTTCAGCTCGACGGCGGTCAGCCCCAGCTCGCGGACCACTTCGAGGGCCTCGTCCAGCGTCTTGTCGTGCAGGCAGGCGGTGTAGGCGCCGAGCTTCATGGGCGTTCTCCGTATCGGTGGAGGGGTGCGGAGCACGGGAGTTGGGAGAGCCGAAGTGGGGGAGTGGCGGCTGCACTGGATCGATCCAGTAGCGACTATGTGGCGGTGCCTCGGCCCCTGTCAAGAAGCCGTCGCACACGGAGTGTGTCCGGGGGCAGGTGCCGGGTCAGCCGGCCGAACGGGGGTGCGCGGTGCTCGCCCGCACCACGAGATGCGGACCGATCACCACGTCCCGGGGCTTGCTCCGTCCGCCGTCCAGCCGCTCCACGGCGGCCTGGACGGCGAGTTCGGCCATCCGCTCGGCGTCCTGGGAGAGGGTGGTGAGGCTGATGTGGGCCAGGCGGGCCAGTGAGCTGTCGTCGCAGCCGACGACGGAGACATCGGCCGGCACCCGTACGCCCGCCCGCAGGAAGACGTCGAGAAGACCGGCGGCGCAGCGGTCGTTGTAGGCGATCACGGCGGTGGGCAGGGTGTCCCCGGCCAGCAGCGCCCGGGCCGCGTCGGCGCCCGCGGTCTCGTCGTGGTCGCCGGGGACCACCCGGATCTCGTCGGCCAGCCCGCGCCGCCGCATGGCCTGGCGGTACCCCCTGCGGCGCTCGTCGGCCATCGACGCCCGGCCGCCGTCCACGTGGACGACGGCGCGGTGACCGAGACCGACGAGATGGTCGACGGACTGCCGCGCGCCGTCCGCCTCCGCGATGTGGACGGAGTCCACGGTCTCCGCGGTGGCCCCGCGGCCGACCGTGACCACCGGGATCCGCCGGCCCAGCTCCGACAGCGCCTCCGGGGTGGACTCGGGGCCGAGCAGGATGAGCGCCTCGCTCCGGTAGGCGATCAGCCGCTCCACGGCCTTGTGTTCGTCGCGGGTGGGGGCCAGGGCGCTGAGCGAGACCTCGTAACCGGCCTCCTCCGCCGACGCGTAGATCCCGTCCACCAGATCGGCGTGGAAGGCGTTACGGGTGTCGAGGACGACGCCGAGCAGCCGGCTGCGGCTGCTGCGGAGCAGACGCGCGGTGGGGTCGAGGCGGTAGCCGATCTCGTCCGCCGCCCGCAGCACCTTGTCCCGGGTCTCGGGGCTGGCCCCCGGCTCGTCACGGAAGACCAGGGACACCAGCGAGCGCGACACTCCAGCCCGCGCGGCCACGTCCCGCATCGTGGCGCGCCTGTCCCGGCCGCCCCCGGTCCGCTCCACACGGCCTCCCGACTCCTGCTGCCACCTGTCACCCTGCTCTTGACACCGATGGTGACACAGCGGCACCGTGCGGATCTGGATCGATCCATGAGTCCGGGTGTCGGGGAATCCGGCGCGGACGGCGGGCGGCGGCTCTCCCGGGTATCCGCGACGTTATCGTGCTGTGACGTCCAGATGAAGTGTTGTCCTGACAAACCATTGACACCGGGCCCCGGCTGGAGTTTGCTCCAGTCCTGCAACGGCGACGTCGCGTCCCTCCGTTGCGGTCCGGTGGGCTCAGGCCCCCTCTCCGCCCACTCACTCCGTGAGGTGCAGGACGATGAACCGCACGATCCACTCCCCCCGCTCCCGCAGAACCCTCGCCGCCGCGGCCGTCGGCATGGCGGCGGTCCTCCTGGCCGCGGGCTGCTCCAGCGAGTCCGGTGGCAAGAAGGCCCAGGAGAACCAGGACTCCGCGACGACCGGCAAGGCGACCACCCCGCGCATGAAGATCGCGATGGTCACCCACGCGCCGCCCGGGGACACCTTCTGGGACATCATCCGCAAGGGCGCCCAGGCCGCGGCGGACAAGGACAACGTCGACCTCGTCTACTCCAGCGACGAGCGCGCCGCCGACCAGGCCAACCTGGTCCAGAACGCCATCGACCAGAAGGTCGACGGCATCGCGGTCACCGCGGCCAAACCCGAGGCCATGAAGGCCGTGCTCGCCAAGGCGGAGCAGGCCGGCATCCCCGTCGTCGGCTTCAACGCCGGTCTCGACGACTGGAAGGAGCTCGGGCTCCAGTCCTACTTCGGCCAGGACGAGGGCGTGGCGGGCGAGGCGTTCGGCGACCGGCTCAACGAGGTGGGCGCCAAGCACAGCATCTGTGTCATCCAGGACCAGGGGCATGTCGCCCTGGAGGCGCGCTGCGCGGGCGTGAAGAAGACGTTCCAGGGCAAGACCGAGATCCTCTACGTCAACGGCAAGGACATGCCGTCGGTGAAGTCGACCATCGAGGCCAAGCTTCAGCAGGACTCGTCGATCGACTACATCGTCACCCTCGGCGCCCCGTTCGCGCTCACCGCGATCCAGTCCGCGAAGGACGCCGGCAGCAAGGCGGCGGTGGCCACGTTCGACCTCAACAAGGAACTGGCCGGCGCGGTCAAGGACGGCGACGTGAAGTTCGCGGTGGACCAGCAGCCGTACCTCCAGGGCTATCTGGCGGTCGACAACCTCTGGCTGTACAAGAACAACGGCAACTTCAGCGGTGGCGGCGCGGAACCGGTCCTGACCGGCCCGGCGTTCGTGGACGAGACGAACGTCGACAGGATCGCGCGGTTCGCCGAGAAGGGAACCCGGTGATGAGCGTGGGGTCCGCCGTGAGTCCGGCGGCCGGTCCCGCCCCGGCGGCGCCGGAGCCGCCGGGATCCGCCGGGGCCGGTGGCCGGGACGGCCGCACCGCGCGGCGCTCGCCGGTGCACCGGCTGCTCGCCCGGCCGGAGATCGGCGCGCTGATCGGCGCCGTGGCCGTCTACGTCTTCTTCTTCTCCGTCGCCCCCACCTTCCGGCAGTTCGACTCGCTCAACACCATGCTCTACCAGGCGTCGACCATCGGGATCATGGCGCTGGCCGTGGCGCTGCTGATGATCGGCGGTGAGTTCGACCTGTCGGCCGGTGTCGCCGTGGTCACCTCCGCGCTCACCGCCTCCATGGTCGCCTTCCAGCTCTCCATGAACGTCTGGGTGGGCGTGGTCTTCGCGCTGGTGGTCTCCCTCGCCGTCGGGGCCTTCAACGGATTCCTGCTCGTCAGGACCGGTCTGCCCAGCTTCCTGGTCACCCTCGGCACCTTCCTGATGCTCCAGGGCGCCAACCTCGCGGTCACCAAACTGATCACTGGCAATGTCGCCACCGACTCCATCCGTGACATGGACGGTTTCGACCAGGCCCGCAAGATCTTCTCCTCGGAGCTCGCGGTCGGCGGGACCAGCGTCCGGATCACCGTGGTGTGGTGGGTGGTCTTCGGCGTCCTGGCCACCTGGGTGCTGCTGCGCACCAAGTACGGCAACTGGATCTTCGCGGTCGGCGGCAACCAGGACAGCGCCCGCGCCGTCGGCGTCCCCGTGACCTTCACCAAGATCGCCCTGTTCATGATCGTCGGCTTCGCGGCCTGGTTCGTCGGCATGCACCAGCTCTTCGCCTTCAACACCGTCCAGTCGGGCGAGGGCATCGGCAACGAACTGCTCTACATCGCCGCCGCGGTGATCGGCGGCTGCGTACTGACCGGCGGGTACGGGTCGGCCTTCGGCCCGATGGTCGGCGCATTCATGTTCGGCATGGTCACCCAGGGCATCGTCTACGCCAACTGGAACCCCGACTGGTTCACGTTCTTCCTCGGCGCGATGCTGCTCGTCGCCGTCCTCCTCAATCTGTGGGTACGCAAGCAGGCGACCCGGAGGTGAACCCCATGGCAACCACCACGACCGCCCAGGGCGGGAGCACCGGCCGCGGCGGCGGAGCGCCGGTCGTCGAACTGCGCGGAGTCGGCAAGCAGTACGGCAACATCCGCGCCCTGCACGGCGTCGACCTGGCCGTCGGTCCGGGCCGGGTGAGCTGCGTGCTGGGCGACAACGGCGCCGGCAAGTCCACCCTGATCAAGATCATATCCGGGCTGCACCAGCACACCGAGGGCGAGTTCCTCATCGACGGCGAGCCGGTCCGGCTGACCACGCCGCGCGAGGCGCTGGGCCACGGCATCGCCACCGTCTACCAGGACCTCGCCACCGTACCGATGATGCCGGTGTGGCGGAACTTCTTCCTCGGCTCCGAGCTGACCCGGGGCCGCTGGCCGGCCAGGATGCTCGACATCCCGCGTATGAAGAGCGTCACCGACCAGGAACTGCGCAACATGGGCATCGTGCTCGACGATCTCGACCAGCCCGTCGGCTCGCTCTCCGGCGGTCAGCGGCAGTCCGTGGCCATCGCCCGCGCGGTGTACTTCGGCGCCCGGGTGCTGATCCTGGACGAGCCGACCGCCGCGCTCGGCGTCAAACAGTCCGGGGTGGTGCTCAAGTACATCGCCGCCGCCCGGGAACGCGGTCTGGGCGTCATCTTCATCACCCACAACCCGCACCACGCCTACATGGTCGGCGACCACTTCACGGTGCTGCGCCTCGGCACCCTCGAACTCAGCTCCGCGCGCAGCGAGGTCAGCCTCGAAGCCCTCACCAACCACATGGCCGGTGGCGCCGAACTCGCCGCGCTCAAGCATGAGTTGGCGCAGGTCACCGGGGTGGACGTGGCGAAGCTCCCCGAAGCGGCCGCGGCCGGGACCGGGACCGAGGCCGGGACCGAGGCCGGGACCGAGGCCGGAACCGGCACCGGGTGACCCGTGGCACGAGAGCCCCTAGGCTGGGTGTCCGCCCGTCCTCGTCCCCGTACCCGTAACCCGTCCTGGAGCACCGATCCCATGGCCCGACGCCCCGCACCCAGCCGCCGTCCCGGCCGGACCGGCCGAACCGTCCGGACCGGCCGGTCCGCGGGGGCGGGGCGGCCCGTCACCGGCGGGTCGCCCTGCCCCTGCGGAGGGAGCGCTCCGTACGGCTCGTGCTGCGGGCGGTTCCACACCGGGTCCGAGGCGGTGGGCGCCGGTGCCACCCCGCCCACCGCCGAGCTGCTGATGCGCTCCCGCTACAGCGCCTTCGTCGTGCTCGACGCCGCGTACCTGCTCAGGACCTGGGATCCGGCGACCCGGCCGGCCCGCCTGGACCTCGACCCCGAAACGCTCTGGCAGGGCCTGGAGATCCTGGCGACCACCGAAGGCAGCGCCTTCCACACCACCGGTACGGTCACCTTCCGCGCCCGCTTCACCGACGGCGGCCGCCCCGGCGAGCTGCACGAGCGCAGCCGCTTCGCCCGGCACGCCGGGGCCTGGGTCTACGTGGACGGCACGTTCCTGGACTGACGGCAGCTCCTGGGCTCACCGCCCCGTCAGCACCTCCGACAGGTCGTACCGCACCGGCTCCTCCAGCTGCGCGTACGTACAGCTCGCGGGGGTACGGTCCGGCCGCCAGCGGCGGAACTGCGTGGTGTGCCGGAAGCGGTCGCCCTCCATGTGGTCGTACGCCACCTCACAGACCCGCTCGGGCCGCAGCGGCAGCCAGGACAGGTCCTTCTTCCCGGACCAGCGGCTCGGGCCGCCCGGCAGCCGGGCGCTCTCGTGCGCGGCCTCCTCCGTCCAGGCCGCCCACGGATGGCCCTCGGCGCTCGCCATGCGCAGCGGCGCCAGCTCCGCCGCCAGCTCGGCGCGGCGCCGCATGGGGAACGCGGCGCAGACCCCGACGTGCTGGAGGACGCCCGCCGTGTCGTACAGGCCGAGGAGGAGCGAACCGACCACCGGCCCGCTCCTGTGCTCCCGGTAGCCGGCCACCACGGCGTCGGCGGTCCGCTCGTGCTTGATCTTGTACATGGACCGGACGTCCGGGCGGTACGGCAGATCGAGCGGCTTGGCCACCACCCCGTCGAGACCGGCCCCCTCGTACCGCTCGAACCACTCCCGTGCCACCTCGACGTCGGTGGTGGCGGGCGCGACATGGACGGGGGGACGGGCGGGGGAGAGCGCCGCCTCCAGCGCCTCCCTGCGGCGTGCCTGGTCCACGCCGAGCAGCGAGGCGTCGCCGAGCGCGAGCACGTCGAAGGCGACGAAGCTGGCCGGGGTGCGCTCGGCGAGCAGGTCCACCCGGGACTTCGCCGGATGGATCCGTTCCGTCAGCAGTTCGAAGTCGAGCCGGTCGCCGTGCACGATCACGATCTCGCCGTCGACGACACAGCGCTCGGGCAGCTCGGCGAGGAGCGCCGTGACCAGCTCGGGGAAGTAGCGGGTGAGCGACTTCCCGGTCCTGCTGCCGATCACCAGCTCGGCGCCGTCCCGGTGCACGATCGCCCGGAAGCCGTCCCATTTGGCCTCGTACAGCATGCCGGGCGGGATACGGGCCACGGACTTGGCGAGCATCGGTCTCACGGGCGGCATCACCGGCAGGTCCATGGACCGATTGTCGGACAGAACCTCCCGTGCCGCCCGGCGTGTGTCCGCCCGTACCGCCCGGTGTGCGCCCGCGCGGCGGCCGGTGCGCGGCCCCGTCCAGTGATGCGCTCCGCGCGGGCCCCGCCTACCGTGGTCCCCATGGGCGCAGGCGCGGGTGCGGCGGTGGAGCTGGAGGCGGGCGACAGGACGGTACGGCTGTCCAGCCCCGGCAAGGTCTACTTCCCCGAGCGCGGCTACACCAAGCTGGACGTCGCGCGCTACTTCCTGGCCGTGGCGCCGGGCATCACCCGCGCGCTCCACGACCGTCCGACCACCCTGCAGCGCTTCCCCGAGGGCGTCGACGGCGAGTCCTTCTTCCAGAAGCGCGCCCCGAAGAACCTCCCCGACTGGATCCCCACCGCCCGGATCGAGTTCCCCAGCGGGCGCTCGGCCGACGAGATCTGCCCGACGGAGCCGGCCGCCGTCCTCTGGGCGGCCAATCTGGGCTGCCTCACCTTCCACCCCTGGCCGGTACGGCGGGACGCCACCGACCACCCCGACGAGCTGCGCATCGACCTCGATCCGCAGCCCGGCACCGATTTCGCCGACGCGGTCAGGGCCGCCCACGAACTCCACGCGTTCCTCTCGGAACAGGGGCTGCGCGGCTGGCCCAAGACCTCCGGCGGCCGGGGGCTGCACGTCTTCGTGCCGATCGAGCCACGCTGGACGTTCACCGAGGTACGGCGGTGTGCCATCGCCGTCGGCCACGAGCTGGAGCGGCGGATGCCGGGCCGGGTGACCACCGCGTGGTGGAAGGAGGAGCGCGGCGAGCGGATCTTCGTCGACTACAACCAGACCGCGCGCGACCGCACCATCGCCTCCGCCTACTCCGTACGCCCCCGCCCGCACGCCCCGGTCTCCGCGCCGCTGCGCTGGGAGGAGCTGGACGACGTGGCGCCGGACGACTTCGACCTGGCGACGATGCCGGTGCGCTACGCCGAGGTGGGTGACGTGCACGCCGAGATGGCGGACCGGCCGCACCGGCTCGACGGGCTGCTCGAACTGGCCGACCGGTACGAACGCGACCACGGGCTGGGGGACATGCCGTACCCGCCGGACTACCCGAAGATGCCGGGGGAGCCGAAGCGGGTGCAGCCGAGCCGCGCGAAGCGCGAGAGTTCGTGAACGCGGCGGAAGCCCGTAACAGCAGTGTGTCCCCTCTCCGCCGAGAGGGGACACACCGTCAGCGGACCGCGGTCGCGGTCACAGCTCCTTGATGCGGATGTCGCGGTACGAGATGACGTCCGTCGTGCCGTGGACCTGGAGCCCGACATAACCGGTGGCGTACCGCCGGCCGTCCGTGCCCGGGTCACCGGCGCGTTCGGGGTAGAACGTCTGCCCGCCCACGTTGTCGAACTCGTTGATCAGCACCCCGTTGCGCAGGATCGTGTAGTGCTGACCCTCCACCCGGATCTCGTAGTCGTTCCAGGTGCCCTTCGGGGTGACGCCCGCGCCGCCCAGACCCACGCGGTCGAAGCCGTAGATCGAGCCGGTCTTGTACATGTCGCCGTCCGGGCGGTCCAGGATCTGGATCTCGTGCCCGTAGTTGATGGCGACCCACTCGGGGCGGGACTCCTCCGGGTGGTTGCGGACGTTCGGGAACCGTACGAACACACCGCCGTTGGCGTTGCCGTTGCCCGGGGCGTCGTCACGGAACTGGAGCTTCAGCGAGAAGTCGCCGTAGGTGCGCTGCGGGAACCACAGCATGCCCATGCCCTCGACGGTGGTGCTGCTGGTGATGGCACCGTCGCCGCTCAGCGCGAACTTGCCGCCGCCGACCTGCTCCCACTTGGCCAGGGACTCGGCCGTGCCGTCGAAGAGCGGACGGTAGCCCTCGGTCTGCCCGGGGGTGCCGATCTTCGACTGCTTGGCGGCCTTGGTGATCTTCCTGAACTCCCGGTCGTCGATGACGTTGTCGGTCAGGAGCTTGTCGAGCACGCTGTCGACATGCTTGAGGAAGAGGGCCGCCGAGGTCCACTCCTTCTCGTCCTCGATCAGCTCGTTGATCGTGCACCGGTTACGGGTCAGCCGGTTCGGCACGCCCGAGTCGACCGTGCCCACGATGACCGTCAGCCGCTCGTCGAACTCCGGGCAGTTGGGGGCCGGTACGCCGCCGCCCTGCGCGACGGTGAACGAGACCTGCTTGGCCTGCGCGGTGTTGCCCGCCTTGTCGGTCGCCCGGTAGGAGAGCGCGTGGTAGCCGACCCGGTCGACGATGACCGGGGTGGTGTACGCCAGGTAGGGGCCGCTGTCGAGGGAGTACTCGATCCGGTCCACACCCGACTCGGAGTCGGTCGCCGTGAGGGTCACCTTCGCGCTGGTGATGTAGGCGCCGTTGGAGTTCTTGTCGCCGGTCACCACCGCTCCGGTCACCGGCGCGGTGGTGTCCTTGACCGGCGGCTCCACCACCGTGAACGACACCGACTTGACCGCCGCCGCGTTGCCCGCCTTGTCGGTGGCGCGGTAGCGGACCGTGTGCGTACCGACCTCGTGGACCATCACCGGGGCGGTGTACGGCTGCCAGGCGCCGTCGGCACCGAGCGCGTACTCGATGGTGTTGACGCCCGAACCGGTGTCGGAGGCGGTGACGGTGACCGTGGCCATCGACAGGTAGTCGCCCGCCTCGTCCTGGTCACCGCTCACGGTCGCCGAGGTCTCCGGGGCCGTGGTGTCGTCGGTCGGCGGGGCGACCACGGTGAACGCGACGGACTTCGCCTCGGACGCGTTGCCCGCCTTGTCCGTGGCGCGGTACCTGATGGTGTGCTCGCCGACCTGGTCGACCACGACCGGGGCGGTGTACGGCTGCCACGGGCCGTCCGCGCCGACCGCGTACTCGGTGGTCGCCACCCCGGATCCGTCGTCGGTCGCCGTCACGGCGACCGTCGCCGAACCGACGTACGCGCCGTCGGCGTTCTGCTGGCCCTCGACCTTGGCCGAGGTGGTGGGAGCGGTGGTGTCGTCACCGCCGCCCGCCTCGGTCACGGTGAGAATGCCGGTCATCGTGCCGTGCCCGGGGATGACGCAGTGGAAGCGGTACTTGCCCGGGGTCAGGTTGACCTCGGTGGTGTACTTGCCGCCGTTGGCGTCACTCGGGTTGGCCAGGATGTTCAGCGGTACGTCGTTGTTGTACTCGGGATCCGACACGTCGAAGGTGAGGGTGTGCGGCATGCCGGTGGTGTTGCCGGTGGCCGCGCTGTTCTCGAAGACGATCGTGGTCGGCCCGGCCACCGCGGTGGTCGGGAAGCTCAGGTACTTGTCGATGGCGTTGCCCGCGGTCCAGGTGAGCACCTGGGCCGCCGCCGTGCTCGCGCCCGGGCGCCGGTCGTCGCCGGCGCCGCTCGACGGCTGCCCGACGGCCGCCGTCGAGGTCAGCCCCAGCACCATCAGCAACGCGCCCAGGAGGGCTGTCCACAGGCGCCGCGACCGGTGGGCCGCCCGGCGCCCCGGCCGGTGTCTCAACTCGCGTCTCACTGCGCCGCCTTCCTGGCCAGGTCACCGGCGGCCGGGGTCGGCTCGCCGCCCTTGTACGTCACGCGCCACAGCGCGGACTGGGAGTCGGAGGTGAAGAAGCCGCGCCCGTAGTCGAGGACGTAGAGCGAGCCGTCCGGGGCGAACTTCCAGTCCATCAGGTTGCGGATGCCGCCCTGACCGACCGGGATGATCTTCTTCAGGGTCTCGGCGTGCACCGGGAGCCCGCCCTTGCCCACGGTCTTCGGATCGGTCACCACCGCGTGGCGCGGGCTGTCCGTCGCGTCGTAGAAGTCGCCGACGAACCACTTGCCGTCCCAGTACTCCGGCCACTTCGCCGCGCTCGTGCTCTGCGCGTCGTACCGGTAGACCGGGCCGTTCATGGTCGCCTGGCCACCGCCCTTGAGCCACGGCAGCAGGTAGGTGCTCTCCTCGGCCTTGTAGCTGGGGATGCCGTTGGCGTCGCGCGGGAAGTCGGGGCCGCCGCCCTGGGGCGAGTACCAGATGGTGTTGCCGGTGACGGGCGGCAGATTCACCAGGCCGTCGTTGTTGGGGGACTCGTTCTTCGGGGCGGCGCAGTTGTACCACCCCAGCGGCTTGGACGGGTCGGGCAGGTTACGGTCCCGGTAGGGCTGGTTGTTGCCCATGCAGAACGGCCAGCCGTGGTTGCCCGCCTTGGTGATCGCGGAGAACGTGTCGTACTTGGCCGGACCCCACGTGGTGCTCGGCGCACCGGCGTCCGGGCCGACCCAGCCGGCGTACAGGGTGTCGGTCTTCCGGTCGATCGAGATCCGGGAGGGGTTGCGTACACCCATCACATAGATCTCGCCGCGGGTCTTGCCGCCGCCCTCGGCCTGCTCCTTGCCGGTGAAGAGGTTTCCCTCGGGCAGGGTGTAGGTGCCGTCCGGCTCTGGGTGGATCCGCAGGATCTTCCCGTTGAGGTTGTTGGTGTTGCCCGCGGTGCGGCGCGCGTCGGCGAAGGAGACGCCCTTGTACGCGGGCTGCGGGTTGTTGCCGGAGTAACCGTCGGTGAAACCGGAGGAGTTGTTGTCACCGGTCGCGATGTAGAGGTTGCCCTTGGAGTCCCAGGCCATCCCGCCGCCGGAATGGCAGCAGCTGTTGACCTGCACCGGCCACTTCAGCAGGACCTTCTCGGAGGCGAGGTCCAGCTTGTTCGTGGTGCTGTCCAGGGTGAAGCGGGAGACGCGCCGCTCGGCCATCCGGGTGTCCCGGTTGAGCTGCGAGTGCGGTGTGTAGTGCAGATACACCCAGCCGTTGGTCGCGAAGGCGGGGTCCAGCTCGATCCCGAGCAGCCCCTCCTCGACCTTGATCAGCTCGCCGCCGCCGCCCTTGTTGCCGAAGACGGTGAGGGCGCCCGCGAGGGTCACCTTCTTCGTCTTCGGGTCGTAGACGTGGACCTGTCCGAGGCCCTTGCCGATCTCCGGGTTGTTCCAGTCGGTGACCACGGGGGCCGCGTTGTCGCCGCCGCCGCGGCCGATGTACAGCACGCGCCCGTCGGGCGTGGTGACCATGCCGTGCGGCTCGCCGATCTGGTCCTGCTGACCGGGCTGGTTCGGCTGGGTGACGCGCTCCGCCGTGTAGTTGGAGTCGATCGTCGCCTTGCAGTCGGCGCGGGAGATCCGCGTCGTCCAGTTGAGGGCGCCGCGCAGGTGGTCGCGGAAGTCCGTCTCGGCGTACGACTCGGCCGTACCGCCCATGCCGGTGTAGAAGGACCGCCCGCCGGCGTAGTCACGGCACCAGGAGATCGGATGGTCGGCGCCGTTGGCCCCGGTGGCCGGCTTGAAGCTGGCCTCCCTGACCCGGGCCACCGTGTGCACCTTGCCGCTCGGGTTCGCCGACCAGTTGAACCACTTGTCGGGCCGCTTCCACTCCAGCGGAAGGTTCTTGGTGGCCGGATTGATCCGGTCGCCGACCTCGACGGTGGCCCGCTGCACGCTGCTCGGGGCGCCCGTCGGCCGGGCCCCGATGAGCCCCGTGAACCAGTCGGAGTACGGCTCGGTACGGGCCGCGTCGTGGATCCCGAGGAAGCCGCCGCCCGCGTTCATGTACGACTCGAGGCCCGCCTCCTGCTCGGGGTCGAGCACATCGCCGCCGCCCGTGAGGAAGACGACCGCGTTGAACCTGCCGAGCTTGGTGGCGTTGGTGAAGACCGAGGCGTCGTCCGTGGCCACGGTCGTGAACCGCTCGCCCGCGGGCCCCGACAGGCCGATCGACTCGACGGCCTCGATACCGGCGTTGACGACCGGCGACTCCTCGGTGGCCGAGGCGTGGAAGACGAGCACCCTCACGTTCTCGCCGCCGGGCGGCGACGGAAGGGACAACGTTGTCGGCGCCGGTTCGGGATACGGCCTCGCGGTCGCGGCGTTGGAGCCGAGCAGCGACGCCGCCAGGGCACCGGCCGCCAGGGCCGCGGCAACGCCGCGTCTCGCCCTTCTCGACCTCTTCGGACTCGTGGTTCTCGTCGTTCCCGGGAATCTCGACCGGTGATGCGGTGCAGGCTGCATGTGTTCACCCACCCCTCTCTGGACACAGTCTTGGACACGGTCTTGTGGGCACAGCAACAGCGCCTGAAACTAGACCTCTTTCGTCGGTACGCCAATAGGTACGACCGCAATCCCACCAACTTTGTCCTGAGTGTGGATAAACGGCGGTCGCTGGTCTACCGTGTGGCCGTCCCCGGGGTCTCATGTGCCCCGCAAACGTCCTTACGGCACTGGGGAGTTCACGATGGCCATGGACCGAAGGAGCTTCAACCGGCGGCTGTTGGCGGGAGGTGCGGTCGCCGCGACCGGGGCGACCTCGCTGTCGGTCGCCGCCGCCTCGGCCCCGGCCGCCTCGGCGGCCGACACCCCGCCCAGAACCGCTCCGGCGGGCGGCCAGGTGCGCCGGATCAGCCTGTACGCCGAGAACCTGCCGAACGGCCAGATGGGGTACGGCTTCGAGAAGGGCAAGGCCACCATCCCGGGGCCGCTCATCGAGCTGAACGAGGGCGACACCCTCCACATCGACTTCGAGAACAACTGCGATGTCGACGTCAGTCTCCACCCGCACGGCGTGGACTACGACATCGCCAACGACGGCACCCGGATGAGCCGGAGCCATGTCGAGCCCGGCGGCACCCGTACGTACACCTGGCGCACCCACGCCCCCGGCAGGCGCAAGGACGGCACCTGGCAGCAGGGCAGCGCGGGCTACTGGCACTACCACGACCATGTCGTGGGCACGGACCACGGCACGGGCGGCATCCGCAAGGGGCTGTACGGTCCCGTCGTGGTCCGCAGGAAGGGCGACATCCTGCCGGACAAGCAGTTCACGATCGTCTTCAACGACATGTCGATCAACAACAAGCCCGGCGCGGAGAGCCCCAACTTCGAGGCGACGGTGGGCGATCGCGTCGAGATCATCATGATCACGCACGGCGAGTTCTACCACACGTTCCATATGCACGGGCACCGCTGGGCGGACAACAGAACGGGCCTGCTCACCGGCCCCGACGACCCCAGCCGGGTGATCGACAACAAGATCACGGGCCCGGCGGACTCCTTCGGCTTCCAGGTCATCGCGGGCGAACGCGGTGGCGCGGGCGCCTGGATGTACCACTGCCATGTCCAGAGCCACTCCGACATGGGCATGGCCGGCCTCCTGCTGGTCGCCAAGGCGGACGGCACGATCCCGGGGTACGAACCGCATCATCCGGCCGCGTCGGCCGATCCGAAGAGCGGCGCGAAGGCCGGCGCGAAGGCCGATGCCGAGTCCGATCCGAAGGCCGACGCGAAGAGCGACGCGAAGGCCGACCACTCGGGCCACTGACGGCGGTTCCGGGGCGCGCCGCCCTCAGGCGTCCAGGACTCGCGCGGCGTAGGCCGCCAGGCGCTCCCTCATCTCCTCGCCGGTCATGTCCTCCTGACCGGCGAGGTGTTCGACGAGATCCGCGCGCGTGGCGGCCAGCAGGGCGTGCGCGGTGAAGCCGCTGTCGGCGACGGCGGGCAGTCGGCGCAGCGTCTGTTCGAGGGTGCCGTGCCACCACGCGTAGTGGCCCGCGTCGTACGGGCTGCCGCTGCCCGCCTCCTCCAGGGCCAGCGCCAGATGGCGGTTGTCCAGCTTGAACCGCAGTACGGCGTCGAGCAGCGCCAGTACCCGGTCGCGCGGCGGGGTGTCGGGGCCGAGCGGTCCCGGCCCGGCCTCGACGGCCTGCCGCAGCGGTGCGATCCGCGCCTCGGCCAGCACCCGGATCAGCCCGGTGCGGTCGCCGAAGCGGCGGAAGAGCGTGCCCTTGCCGACGCCGGCCGCCGCCGCGATCTCGTCCATGGACACGCTGCGCGGGCTCTCGCTGCGCGCGAACAGGGTGTCGGCCGCGGCCAGGACCGCCTCCCGGTTGCGCGCCGCGTCCGTGCGCTCCTTGCGCGGCGCCCCGGCCTCCGGACTCCGTGTGTCTTCACTGCCCACCCGCCGCGCTCCCATTCTCTCCGTTCCCGTTCCCGCTCCCGCCCGGCGTCCCGGCAGCCCGGCATTTCCGCAGCCCGGCGCTCCGCTTGCCAAGCGGACCGACGGTCCATATCTTTAATCGGACTTACGGTCCGTATTGTAGAAGATGGAGCCTGCGATGAGCCATTCCCCGTACGGGGCCGACCGCACCGTCCTGGTCACCGGAGCCACGGGCACCACCGGCAGCCGTGTCGTGTCCCGGCTCACCGCGCTCGGCCACCGGGTCAGCGCCGCGAGCCGCCGCCCCGCCCGCCCCGCCCGGCCCGGTGGCGCCGAGCCCGTCCGCTTCGACTGGTACGACACGGCGACCCACGCCGACGCCCTGCGCGACGCGGACCGGGTCTATCTGGTCCCTCCCGTCGGCGAACCGGACCCGGCCCGCGTCATGCTGCCCTTCCTCCGGCAGGCGCGCGCCGCCGGTGTCCGGCGCGCCGTCCTGCTCAGCTCCTCGGCCGTACCCGCCGGGGGCCCGGCGGTCGGCCAGGTGCACCGCGAGCTCGCCGGCCTCTTCGGCGAGTGGGCGGTGCTGCGGCCGTCGTGGTTCATGCAGAACTTCACGGGGCAGCCCAGGCACGTCACGAGCATCCGCGAGCAGGGCCTCATCTTCTCCGCGACCGGCCGGGGCCGGGTCGGCTTCGTCGACGCCGACGACATCGCGGCGGTCGCCGTCCACTCCCTCACCGACGACCCCGCGCCCAGCGGCGAGCTGGTCATCACCGGCCCCGAGGCGCTGGGTTACGACGATGTCGCGGCCGTCATCACCGAGGTCACCGGCCGGCCCGTGGCCCACCGGTCGCTCGGCTTCGAGCAGTTGCGCGACCGCCTGGCCGCCGACCTGCCCGAGGAGTTCGCCGCGCTGCTGGCCGGACTCGATCTCTCCATCGCCGAGGGGGCGGAGGACCGCACCACCGACACCGTCGAGCGCGTCACCGGGCGCCCGCCCCGTGCCTTCCGCGCGTTCGCCGAACAGGCGATGCGCTGACGGTCGGTGGTGAGGCCCGGCCCGGATCCGGGCGAGCGGTCGGCGCGCCACGCCGCGCCGGCCGCTGTACTTCTCGGTCACCGAATGCCACCCTACGGTGACGGCGGGCCGAGGGCCCGGCGTCACGGTGCGCGCGGCACCGGTCACCGTCGGAGGTGCCGGGGCGCGGTGAACAGGACCCGTCCGACGGGGCGTTGACGGTTCGTCAATCATTCGTTTATCGCGGGCGGGCAACCTGTGCGACATGCCGATCAATATCACCACCAGTACCACCACGACCGACGAACTCTCCTGGCAGGAGAGCGCGTTGTGCGCCCAGACCGGGCCCGAGTTCTTCTTCCCCGCCCCCGGCTCCTCCACCCGTGAGGCCAAGCGGCTCTGCGGCGCCTGCGAGGGGCGGATAGCCTGCCTGCAGTACGCGCTCAACCACGACGAGCGGTTCGGGGTCTGGGGCGGGCTCTCCGAGAAGGAGCGGCAGAACCTCCGGCGCCGCAGCGGCTGAACGCGCGCCGGGCCGCACCCGGCCGCTCACACCGCGTCGATGCGGAACGTCTCCCCGTACACCTGCCAGCGCAGCGGCAGCCGCAGATCCATGTTGCCGTCCCGCAGGAAGAGGCGCTGCGCGGTGTCGATCCGTGAGGAGTCGCGCTGTGCCGTGACGGACTTCGTCTTGATCACGGACCGGCTCGCGTCCAGGAAGGTGGAGAGGTACGCCTTCTCGTCGCCTCCCTCGGCCGCCGTCCTCGCCTTCTTCAGGGCCGCCTCCCGGATGCCGTAGAAGCCCTCCGCGTCGAGGCCCGGGCCGTGCAGGACCATCGCGTCGTAGTAGACGAACTGGCCGAGGGTGCCGAGCCCGTCCATCTTGGCCAGCCGGACGGCCGGGTCGAAGTACAGCGTGTCGCGGGTCCTGTCCTGCGCGGTACGGAAGTCCGCCGACTCCGCGGCCTGGGCCCAGGCGTCCCGGAAACCCGGGTCGAGACCCTCGTGCGAGTCGCTGCCGTCCACGGCGCGCAGCGCCGGGAGGTAGGAGGCGAGCGGATTGTCCGGATGGGACTTCGTGTACGACTCCACGAGGTGCAGCATGTCGTTGGTCCCGGAGCAGAAGCCGATGATCCCGGCCGTGTAGCCGTTGCCGTCCCCGACGTCCTCGATGGCGCCGTACTGGCCGCGCCAGTCGAGCGTGGAGTTCTCCGCGCTGGCGACGAGCCGCGCGGCGATCTCCTTCTTCGCGGGAGCGGCGAGGCCCGGCGGCAGCTTCTCGATCCGCTTCTCCGCCTTCTCCAGCTCGTCCGCGTCGGCCGAGAGGAGCGGAGCGGGGGCGGTGCTCCGCTCGGGATACTCCGGCGGATGGTCGGCGAGCACCGCCGAACCGCCGTCGCCGCCGCCGAAGACCACGACGGCGGCGACCAGGAGAGGGGCGCCTATGAGGAAGAGGCGCGTAACAGGCTTCATCCGGCACAGGGTACGACGCACCGGCGCGCGCCTTCAGCCGTACGCCCCATCGCGCGCCGTGCGCCCCCTCACATGCCCGCGGGCGGCAGTACCCGCCCGCGGGCATGTGAGGGTCAGGCCGCGGGTCCTCAGCCCGCCGCGCGCGCCGCCATCCGGGCCTTGCGGGCGGCGAGCTTCTCGTCGAACTTGCTCGCCTCGGAGTCCAGCCCGCCCATGTACAGGCCCAGTTCCTCCTGCGCCTTCAGGCCCTCGGGGCCGAGCCCGCCGATCTCCATGACCTTCAGGAAGCGCAGCACGGGCTGGAGCACGTCGTCGTGGTGGATGCGCATGTTGTAGATCTCACCGATGGCCATCTGCGCGGCGGCACGCTCGAATCCGGGCATGCCGTGTCCGGGCATCCGGAACTGGACGACCACGTCGCGCACGGCCTGCATCGTCAGATCCGGTGCTATTTCGAAGGCCGCGCCCAGCAGATTCCGGTAGAAGACCATGTGCAGGTTCTCGTCGGTGGCGATGCGCGCCAGCATCCGGTCGCAGACCGGATCGCCCGACTGGTGGCCGGTGTTGCGGTGCGAGACGCGGGTCGCCAGCTCCTGGAAGGCGACGTACGCGACGGAGTGCAGCATCGAGTGGCGGTTGTCGGACTCGAAGCCCTCCGCCATGTGCGCCATCCGGAACTGCTCCAGCTTGTCCGGGTCGACGGCGCGCGAGGTGAGCAGGTAGTCGCGCATCACGATGCCGTGCCGGCCCTCCTCCGCGGTCCAGCGGTGCACCCAGGTGCCCCAGGCGCCGTCGCGGCCGAAGAGGCTGGCGATCTCGTGGTGGTAGCTGGGGAGGTTGTCCTCGGTCAGCAGATTGACGACGAGCGCGATCTTGCCGATGTCGGTGACCTTCGACTGCGCCGGCTCCCACGCCTCCCCGTTGTCGAAGATGCCGGGGAAGTTGCGGCCGTCCGACCAGGGCACGTACTCGTGCGGCATCCAGTCCTTGGCGACCTTGAGATGGCGGTTGAGTTCCTTCTCCACCACCTCTTCCAGCGCGTACAGCAGCCGGGCGTCGGTCCACGCTTCCGACGAACTGCCGAGGTGGGGAGAGGTGATCGACACGGGTGCTCCAGGGGGACGGGAGTTTTACCTACGGGTTCGTAGGTTACGACACCGTAGGTTAAGGCCCGAATAAGCGAGGGGCCAAGCCCGGCCCCTGGATCACCTCGCGATCACCTCAGGTCGTCCACGTTCCCGCGCCCCCTCACCGCTCCCGCAGCCGCACGGAAAGGCAGGTCACACACCCTTCGAGCTTCTCGAACTCGCTGATGTCGACCGGCACCGGTTCATGGCCCAGATCCGACAGCAGTTCGGCGGTCCGCGGCGCGCTCGCCGCGATCAGCAGCTTCCCGCCGCCGAGCAGGACGACGTGCGAGCCCGGCTCCTCCGGTACGGAGAGCCGGCGCGGGAAGGGCGACCAGTCGTCCACCAGCGGGTCGAAACCGATGACCGTGGAGTCGGGCAGCGCCGTCACCGCCGACTTGAGGTGCAGCACCTTCGTGACGGGTACGGCCACCACCCGCGCCCCGAGCGGTTCGAAGGCGGCGCGGAGCTGCGCCACCCCCGCCGCGTTCGTCCGGCCGCCCTGCCCCACGTAGACGGTGTCGCCGGTCCTGAGGACATCGCCCCCGTCCAGCGTGCCGGGCTCCCGTATCCGGATGACCGTGCGGCCGAGCCGGACCAGTTCCTCCTCGACCGCGGCGGTCTCGGGGCGGCGGGAAGGGGCGCCGGGGCGGCAGATCAGCGCGACGTCGCGGAACAGCACGACGGTGTCCTCCACGAACACCCCGTCCGGGCAGTCGTCGGCCGGCGCCACCTCGACGGTCTCCCAGCCGTGCGCACGCAGCGTCGCGCCGTACCGCTCCCACTGCTCGACCGCGAGCGCGGAGTCGACCGGGGTCCGTTCGAGGTGGGTGACCAGCCCTTCGGTGAGGCGCGGGCTCGGGCGTCGGATCAGAGCTTTTCCGTGGGGCACGGGTGTTCCTCCGTATCGTCCGGTGCGACGGGGCCGGACCGGAGACGGTCCGGCCACCGGTACGGGGACGGGCCGGCGGGCCCGGGCCGGTACCGGCCCGCCCATCATCACCCGCGTTCCGCCGCCCGCACCTCCTCCGCGTCGGTGTCCCGCAGCTCGCCGTCGAGCAGCAGCCAGCGCGTGATGCCGATCGACTCCAGGAACGGCACGTCGTGACTGGCCACGATCACCGCGCCCCGGTACGACTCCAGCGCCGCCGTGAGCCGGCGGACGGACGCCATGTCCAGGTTGTTCGTCGGCTCGTCGAGCAGCAGCAGCCGGGGTGCCGGTTCCGCGAGCAGCAGCGCGGCGAGCGAGGCCCGGAACCGCTCGCCGCCCGAGAGGGTCCCGGCCCGCTGGTCGGCCCGCGCGCCCCGGAAGAGGAAGCGCGCCAGCCGGGACCTGATCTGCTGGTTGGTCGCCGCGGGCGCGAAGCGGGCGACGTTCTCGGCCACGGTGAGCGAGTCGTCCAGCACGTCGAGCCGCTGCGGCAGGAAGCGCAGCGGGACATGGGCCAGCGCCTCGCCGGACTCCGGCGGCAACTCCCCGGCGACGGTGCGCAGCAGCGTCGTCTTCCCCGCGCCGTTCCGGCCGACCAGCGCGATCCGTTCGGGGCCGTGGATCGCGTACTCGCCGCTGACCTCGGCCCCGTACCGCAGCCGCAGATCGCGCAGGGTCAGTACGCCGCGTCCCGGGTGGACGACGGTGTGCGGCAGGTCGATCCGGACCTCGTCGTCGTCCCGTACCGCCTCCACCGCCTCGTCCAGCCGCTCCTTCGCCTCGGCGAGCCGCTCGGTGTGCAGGATCCGGTGCTTGCCCGCGGACTCCTGGGCCGCCTGTTTGCGCCCGTTCATGACGATCTTCGGCTCGCGCTTGGTGTCCGACATCTTCTGGCCGAATCGCTTGCGCCGGGCCAATTTGACCTGGGCGTCGGCGAGTTCGCGCTTCTGGCGGTGTACGTCGGCCTCCGCGACCCGCACCATACGGGCCGCCGCCTCCTGTTCCTGCGCGAGCGCCTCCTCGTAGGCGGAGAAGGCGCCGCCGTACCAGCGCACCTCGCCGTCCCGCAGATCGGCGATCTGGTCGACGCGCTCCAGGAGTTCACGGTCGTGGCTGACCACGACCAGGGCGCCGGACCAGGAGTCGACGGCGTCGTACAGCCGCCGCCGGGCGTGCAGATCGAGGTTGTTGGTCGGCTCGTCCAGCAGCAGCACGTCCGGCCGGGCGAGCAGCAGCGCGGCCAGGCCGAGCAGCACGCACTCGCCGCCCGACATCTCGCCGACCGTACGGTCGAGGCCGAGCCGGCCGAGTCCGAGGTGATCGAGGGTGGCCTGGGCGCGTTCCTCCACGTCCCAGTCGTCGCCGACCGCGGTGAAGTGCTCCTCGCTCGCGTCGCCCGCCTCGATGGCGTGCAGCGCGGCGCGGGCCGCGGCGACACCGAGCGCCTCGTCCACCCGCAGGGCGGTGTCGAGCGTCACGGTCTGGGGGAGGAAGCCGATGTCGCCGCTGATCGCGATCCGGCCCTCGGCCGGGGTGAGTTCGCCCGCGATCAGCTTCAACAGGGTGGACTTCCCGGACCCGTTGAGACCGATGAGCCCGGTCCTGCCGGGGCCGATCGCGAGCTGGAAGTCATGGAACACCTCCGTCCCGTCCGGCCAGGCGAACGAGAGCGCGGTGCAGGTGATGTGGGCGGGGGCGGCGGACATACACGTCTCCGGTTGCTGCGGGGTTCAGGGGGCAGGGCAACGGATGGAGACACCGCGAGCAGGAGGGAAGTCCAGGTCGAGGGGACGGCTCGGCAGCCGAGGTCACACACGAGGCGGACAGCCGGAAGGAAGCACGGCTGTGCGGCACGGTGTCTCAGGACCTCAGATGCGCAACGGTCCACTCCGATCGACGACAACAGGACCACGGGACACGGTACGAGGCTGTCCGGCGGCGGTCAAAGGATTAATCGCGGCGCAGGGGAGCCGGATGGAGGCCGGACCGGGGGAGGCCGCGGGGGAGGAGCCGGGGGCGGGCGTCGTCGTCAGCGCGCGTCGCGCAGCAGTTCCGTCAGATCGTGGTCCAGGTCGAGATAGAGGTGCTCCCGGCCGGCCGGGACCAGGCACTGCGAGCGCTCCAGGAACCGGCGCAGCTCGGCGGTACGCAGATGCACCATCGCGGTGCCCTCGGGCGCGTGGAACTCCAGGACCGTACGGCCGTAGCCGAAGGGCCGCACCCGCACGTCGCCGACGCCCGCCGCCTCGGTCATGCCCTTCGCCAGCAGCTCACGGGAGAACTCCCAGGTGACCTCGGTGCCTTCGAGGGTCGCCGGGGGCGGGAACTCCATCCGTACGGCGAACGGGTCGGCCCGGTCGTAACAGAGCATCGCGGGGACGGTCTCCATCCGCGGAGAGGGCGAGACCAGCCGGGCCTGCACGGCCTGTTCGATGACGGGCGACATGGTCTGCTCCCCTTCGTCGGATCCGGACTGCGCCGGGCTCATCCCTACGGGTTCGGTACTCCCCTAAAGGGAAAGACGGTGGAGCGGCTCAATACGTGCTCGGAATCCGGAGTGAGCTGTGTCACCGTGCGGTGATCTGCGTCACACCGCGCCGGTGGCCGTCGCGCCGGCGGCCCGTCCGGGCGGCCGCCGGGTGCCGAGAGCGTCAAGTGGCCGCCGCATAAGGTGTGGTCATCATGACGACGATCAGGACACCCGCCGACGAGGCCGAGGCGCGCGCCGTCCAGGACGAACTGCGCGGGCGTGTCGTGCTCGACGAGGCGGGCCCGCCGCCCGGCACGGGGCTGGTGACCGGCGTCGACGTGGCCTACGACGACGAGCGGGACATCGTGGCCGCCGCGGCCGTCGTACTCGACGCCGCCACCCTCGACGTGGTCGACCGGGCCACCGCCGTGGGCCGGGTGGCCTTCCCGTACGTCCCCGGCCTGCTGGCCTTCCGGGAGATCCCGACCGTGCTCGCCGCGCTCGGCTCGCTCACCGCCGGGCCCGGGCTGATCGTCTGCGACGGGTACGGCCGGGCCCATCCGCGCCGGTTCGGGCTCGCCTCCCATCTGGGCGTGGTCACCGGACACCCGGTGATCGGGGTGGCGAAGAACCCGTTCACGTTCTCGTACGCGGACCCCGGCGACCGGCGCGGCGACTTTGCGCCGCTCCTCGCCGACGACGGCGAGGAGGTCGGCCGCGCGCTGCGGACCCGGGCGGGCGTGAAGCCGGTGTTCGTCTCGGTCGGCCACCGCGTCGACCTCGGCACCGCCTGCGCCCACACCCTGCGGCTGACCCCCGAATACCGCCTGCCGGAGACCACCCGGCGGGCCGACGCGCTCTGCCGCGAGGCGCTGCGCGCGGCGGTCGCGGCGCCGGACGGCGGTCTCAGACGGTGACCCGCGGCTGTGCCGGGCCGAGGTAGTACACCTCGGTCTTGTCGCTGTGCGGGACGAGCAGTCCGTGCAACTCCTCGGCCGCGGCCTTGAGGAGGTCGCCGTCCCGGTCGGCGTCGACGGTTTCGAGGAGGAACGCGACGCGGGCGGAGTCCTCGGTGACGCGGGTGCGGTGCGCGTCGCGGTGGTTCCAGTGACGGGTCAGGACGCCGGTGGTGTCCGCGTAGACGACCTCGCCCGGCTTGGGGGTCTCGGTGGTGTCGGGTTCGCCGAGCGGGGTGAAGGACTCGGTGCCGTCCGCGTGCCGGATCTCGATGTCGCCGGTGACCCGGTCCAGGTCGAAGGCGCCCGCGGGCAGGGCGTGCCGTACGGAGACGGCGTTGTAGGAGTCGACGGCCGGGCCGATGCGCGGCAGCGCGCCCTTCTTGGCGAGGCGGCGGCCGAGCGCGTCGACGCTCGGGCGGATGCGGCGCGGGTTGGTGCCGAAGGAGCGGTAGGCGGTGTGCCACGCCTCGATGCGGGGGTCGGTCTCGTCGGCGGGGTGCCAGGTGCCGTCGGCGAGTTCCTGCTCCAGTTCGGCCAGGGCGGCGGCGGTGTGGGGCCACGGCTCCCGGCCGCGCAGGCCGGTGGCGGTCACCAGGGCGATGAGGGCGCCGGGGAAGGCGTCCGCGACGGCGGGGGTGAGGCGGAAGGTGGTCATGGGCGGGATTTCCGTTTCGTGCGTGCGTACATCTTCGTGCGTGCGTACATCGTGTGGCCGGGGCTGGGTGCGCGTAGGCGTATGGCGTGCGCGGTGCGGGCGGACGGGCCGCGTCGCCGCACCCTCTATCATCCCAATGGAACGACCGAACCGTACAACAGGTCGACCGAGGTGTGTCAATCAACCGACCGCACGGTGCATTCGAATGGTCGGGCGGTGAGTGAGGAAGTGATCAGATGGCCGAGACGGCCGGGGCCCTGCGGACGCTCGCGCACAACGTCCGGACGGCGCGCGCCCGCGCGGGCCTGTCGCTCGACGAGCTCGGCAGGCGCGCCCAGGTCAGCAAGGGAGCCCTGGTGGGGCTGGAGAAGGCCCAGGGCAACCCCAACTTCGCCACCCTGGTCCGGCTCGCCGACACCCTCGGCGTCTCGGTGTCCGCCCTGCTGGAGGGGCCGGCCGAAGACCGCGTCCGTGTCGTGGCCGCCGACGCCGTCGCGCCGCTGTGGACCGGGGAACGGGGCGGCGAGGCCCGGCTCATGCTGACGACCTCGGGCCCGGCGCCCGTCGAGGTCTGGCGCTGGCGGCTGGAACCGGACGAGGAGTACCCCAGCCACCCCCACCAGGCCGGAGTCGTGGAGACCGTCAGTGTCACCGCCGGCCGGATGATCCTGGTCGTCGACGGCACCGAGCACGCCGTCGAAGCCGGACAGACCGCCACCTTCGGCGGCGACGCCCCGCACGCCTACCGTGGCGCCGGCACCGGAACCTGCCACCTGGTCATGACCGTCCACCTGCCGCCCGGCCCCGCCGCCTCCTGATCGGCGTGGCACCCGCTTGGTGTCCGCGCGGCACCCGCTTGGCCGAACACCCCGGGTACGGCATAGGCTCGGCACAGGGCTAAGCGCTTGCTCTGCCGTACTCCGCCGAGCGCCATGGGCGGAGTGGACACGAACTCTCACCATCACCGGTGTCACATCGGTGGTGCCACACCGCTGGGGGCCGGATGACAGGCACGACGGACGGTCCGCTGACCGGTGTACGCGTGGTCGAGCTGGCCGGGATCGGGCCCGGCCCCTTCGCCGCGATGACCCTCGCCGACCTCGGCGCCGATGTCGTACGGGTCGACCGGCCCGGCGGCGCGGGGCTCGGTATCGACCCGGCGTACGACCTCACCAACCGCAACAAGCGCTCCGTACTCATCGACCTCAAGGCCGAGGACGGCCCGGCCCGCGTCCTCGATCTCGTCGAGCGCGCCGACATCCTGATCGAGGGGTACCGCCCCGGTGTCGCCGAACGCCTGGGCATCGGCCCGGAGGAGTGCCACGGCCGTAATCCGCGGCTGGTGTACGGCCGGATGACCGGCTGGGGCCAGGAGGGGCCGCTCGCCGACCGCGCGGGACACGACATCGGCTACATCGCCGTCTCCGGCGCCCTCTCCATGATCGGCAAGGCGGAGGAGCCGCCCGCGCTCCCCGCCAACCTGCTCGGGGACTACGCGGGCGGCGCGCTCTACCTCGTCATCGGTGTCCTCGCGGCGCTCCAGCACGCCCGTACCCCGGACGGCGCCGGGCAGGTCGTGGACGCGGCGATCGTGGACGGCACCGCCCATCTCACCACCATGATCCACGCCATGATGGGCGCCGGCGGCTGGCAGGACCGGCGCGGCGCCAACCTGCTGGACGGAGGCAGCCCCTTCTACGGCTCGTACGAGACCTCCGACGGCGAGTACATGGCGGTCGGCGCGCTGGAGAAGCGCTTCTACAACGAGTTCGTCGAACTGCTCGGGCTGACCGGCGAGGTCCCCGACCGCAGGGACTTCGCGCGCTGGGACGAGCTGCGGGACGCCGTGGCCGCCCGGTTCAGGACGCGGACGCGCCAGGAGTGGACCGCCGTCTTCGCGGGCTCCGACGCCTGCGTCGCCCCCGTGCTCTCCCTGCGCGAGGCGCCCGGCCACCCCCACCTCGCGGCCCGGGGCACCTTCACCGACCACGCGGGCCTCGTCCAGCCCGCGCCGGCGCCCCGCTTCTCCGCCACACCGGGGTCGGTACGCCGCCCGCCCGCGCGACCGGGGGCGCACAGCGCCGAGGTCGCCCGCGACTGGGGCCTGCCCGGTCTGCCTGATCCGTCCGCTCCGTCCGCTCCGTCCGGCGCGCCCGAAAGCCCCGGAGGGGCCGAACGGTCCGGTCCGGCCTGAGCCACCAGTCCACCAGTCCACCCGCCTCCTCCCGCCCGCTCTCCTAGCCCGCTCTTCCCGCCCACCCGCAACGGAAGGCAGCCGCCGTGACCACCGAAGCGTTCGTCTACGAAGCGATCCGCACCCCGCGCGGCCGCGGCAAGGCCAACGGGGCCCTGCACGGCACCAAGCCCATCGACCTCGTCGTCGGCCTCATCCACGAGCTGCGCCGCCGGCTGCCCGGACTCGACCCGGCCGCCGTCGACGACATCGTGCTCGGCGTGGTGAGCCCGCTCGGCGACCAGGGCTCGGACATCGCCCGTATCGCGGCCATCGCCGCCGGACTGCCCGACACGGTCGCCGGCGTCCAGGAGAACCGCTTCTGCGCCTCCGGCCTCGAAGCCGTCAACCTGGCCGCCGCCAAGGTCCGCTCCGGCTGGGAGGACCTGGTCCTCGCGGGCGGCGTCGAGTCGATGTCCCGCGTGCCGATGGGCTCCGACGGCGGAGCCTGGGCGATGGACCCGATGACCAGCTTCGACACCGGCTTCGCGCCCCAGGGCATCGGCGCCGACCTGATCGCCACCCTCGGCGGCTACAGCAGGCGCGACGTGGACGAGTTCGCCGCGCTCTCCCAGGAACGGGCCGCCGCGGCCTGGAAGGACGGCCGCTTCGCGCGCTCCGTCGTGCCCGTACGCGACCGCAACGGACTCACCGTCCTCGACCGGGACGAACACCCGCGCCCCGGCACCACCGCCGAGTCGCTCGCCGCGCTCAAGCCGTCCTTCGCGGAGATCGGCGAGAAGGGCGGCTTCGACGCCGTCGTCCTGCAGAAGTACCACTGGGTCGAGCGGATCGACCACGTCCACCACGCGGGCAACTCCTCCGGCATCGTGGACGGCGCGGCCCTCGTCGCCGTCGGATCCCGGGAGACGGGGGAGCGGTACGGGCTCACGCCGCGCGCCCGGATCGTCTCCGCGGCGGTCTCCGGATCCGAGCCGACCATCATGCTGACCGGCCCGGCGCCCGCCACCCGCAAGGCCCTCGCCAAGGCCGGACTGACCATCGACGACATCGACCTGGTCGAGATCAACGAGGCGTTCGCCGCGGTCGTCCTGCGCTTCGTCGACGACATGGGGCTCTCCCTGGACAAGGTCAACGTCAACGGCGGCGCCATCGCGCTCGGCCATCCCCTCGGGGCCACCGGCGCGATGATCCTCGGCACCCTCGTCGACGAACTGGAGCGCAGGGACCAGCGGTACGGCCTCGCCACGCTCTGCGTCGGCGGGGGCATGGGTGTCGCCACCGTCATCGAGCGTCTCTGACCGGCCGTTTCCCCCTTCTCTCCCCCTACGGAGCAGCAGCATGAGCGAGCCCACCCCCGCCACGCCGAGCGCCCCCGCGACCGCCGGCGCGTCCGCCATCCGCTGGGAGCGGGACGCCACCGGCGTCGTCACCCTCACCCTGGACGACCCCGGCCAGTCGGCCAACACCATGAACCAGGCGTTCCGGGACTCCGTCACCGCCGTCGCCGACCGCGCGGAGGCCGAGCGGGACACCATCCGCGGCATCATCGTCACCTCCGCCAAGAAGACCTTCTTCGCGGGCGGCGACCTCAAGGACATGATCACGCTCGGGCCCGCCGACGCCCAGCGGGTCTTCGAGGAGTCCCTGGCCGTCAAGCACGCCCTGCGCCGGATCGAGACCCTCCGCAAACCGGTGGTCGCCGCCCTCAACGGCGCGGCCCTGGGCGGCGGTTACGAGATCGCGCTGGCCTGCCACCACCGCGTCGCCCTCGACACCCCCGGATCCCGGATCGGGCTGCCCGAGGTCACTCTCGGACTGCTGCCCGCGGCCGGCGGGGTCGTCCGTACCGTACGGCTCATGGGTATCGCCGACGCCCTCCTCAAGGTCCTGCTCCAGGGCACCCGGTACTCCCCGCGGCGCGCGCTGGACGCCGGCCTGGTCCATGAAGTCGCCGCCACCGCCGAGGAGATGCTGGCCCGCGCGCACGCCTTCATCGACGCGCACCCCGAGTCGTACCAGCCCTGGGACGTCAAGGGGTACCGGATCCCCGGCGGCACGCCCGCCTCCCCGCGCCTGGCCGCCCACCTCCCCGCGTTCCCCGCGAACCTGCGGAAGCAGCTGGCCGGCGCCCCCTACCCGGCGCCGCGCAACATCCTCGCGGCGGCCGTCGAGGGCGCGCAGGTCGACTTCGCGACCGCGGGGACCATCGAGGCGCGCTACTTCACCGAACTGGTCACCGGACAGACCGCGAAGAACATGATGCAGGCGTTCTTCTTCGACCTCCAGGCCGTCAACTCCGGTGCGAGCAGGCCCCGGGGCATCGCGCCCCGCGAGGTCCGCAAGGTCGCCGTGGTCGGCGCCGGGATGATGGGCGCGGGCATCGCCTACTCCTGCGCGCGCGCCGGTCTGGATGTCGTCCTCAAGGACGTCTCCGGGGAAGCCGCCGCCCGGGGCAAGGCGTACGCGGAGAAGCGGCTCGCCAAGGCGCTCGCACGGGGCCGTACGACCGAGGCCGACCGTGCCGCGCTGCTCGCCCGGATCACCCCCACCGCCGACCTGGCGGACCTGTCCGGCTGCGACGCGGTGATCGAGGCCGTGTTCGAGGACACGGCGCTCAAGCACCAGGTGTTCCAGGAGCTCCAGGAGACCGTCCGGCCCGGCGCGCTGCTCTGCTCCAACACCTCCACCCTGCCCATCGGCGTGCTCGCCGAAGGCGTGTCGCGCCCGGCCGACTTCATCGGACTGCACTTCTTCTCGCCGGCCGACAGGATGCCGCTGGTCGAGATCGTCAGGGGCGGACGGACCGGGGACGAGGCACTGGCCCGCGCCTTCGACCTGGTGCGCCGGATCGACAAGACCCCGATCGTCGTCAACGACTCGCGCGGCTTCTTCACCTCCCGTGTCATCGGGCACTTCCTCAACGAGGGCGTCGCGATGATCGGCGAGGGGCTGGAGCCCGCCTCCGTCGAACAGGCCGCCGCGCAGGCCGGCTACCCGGCCAAGGTCCTCGCCCTGATGGACGAGCTGACCCTCACCCTGCCCCGCAGGATCCGCGCGGAGACGCGGCGCGCCGTCGAGGAGGCCGGGGGCGACTGGACCGGGCACCCCGCCGACGAGGTCGTCGACCGGATGGTGGAGGAGTTCGGCCGCCCCGGACGCGCGGGTGGCGCGGGCTTCTACGAGTACGGCGAGGACGGCGCGCGCCTCGGACTCTGGCCGGGGCTGCGGACACACTTCGGCACGGGTGACACCGATGTGCCGCTGCGCGACATGCGGGAGCGCATGCTCTTCGCCGAGGCACTGGAGTCCGTCCGCTGCCTGGAGGAGAACGTCCTGACCTCGGTCGCCGACGCCAACATCGGCTCCCTCCTGGGCATCGGCTTCCCGGGCTGGACCGGGGGCGTGCTCCAGTACGTCAACGGGTACGAGGGCGGGCTGCCCGGCTTTGTCGCGCGCGCCCGCGAGCTGGCGGAGCTGTACGGGGAGCGGTTCGCGCCGCCGGCGGCGCTGGTCGCGAAGGCGGAGCGGGGCGAGACGTTCCGGGACGCGTAGGCCCGACTACGCGTCAGGCGCGAGGCGTCAGGCGCCTTCCGTCAGGCGTCAGCTGTCAGGTAGGCGATGACCATGTCGCCCAGCATGGTGCGGTAGTGCTCGCGCCGGTCCGGGGCGGTGAGGTCACGGCCGAAGAGGGTGCCGAAGGTGTGCCGGTTGGAGACCCGGAAGAAGCAGAACGAGCTGATCATCGCGTGCAGGTCGAGAGCGTCGACCTCGGCGGTGAAGACGCCCTTCGCCCTGCCCTCCTCCAGGATCCGGCGGATGACGTCGATGGCCGGGGAGTTGAGCGAGCCGAGCGTGGCCGAGGCCTTGATGTGCTCGGCCTCGTGGATGTTCTCGATGCTGACCAGCCGGATGAAGTCCGGGTGCGCCTCGTGGTGGTCGAAGGTGACCTCGGCGAGCCGCCTGATCGCGGACTCCGGGTCGAGATGCTCGACGTCGATGCGCTGCTCGATCGTGCGGATCACCCCGTACGCCCGCTCCAGGACGGTGGTGAAGAGCTGCTCCTTGCTGCCGAAGTAGTAGTAGATCATCCGCTTGGTGGTGTGGATGTGCGCGGCGATCTCGTCCACCCGGGCACCCGCGAAGCCGACCCGGGCGAACTCCCGCGTCGCCGCGTCGAGGATCTCCTCGCGCGTCCGTGCCGCGTCCCGGGTCCGTGTGGCGGGCGGGGGCGGCGGGGGGACAGCGGCTGCCATACGGCTCCTCGTGGCGTCGGCGTCGGGCCCGGGTCGGGCGCGGCGCGGCGGGCGTCCCAGTCTATCGAGACGCCTCTGCCCCGCCTGGTCGCCACCGCACCCGTCCGCCCGCCCCGCGCGGTGGGCTCACGCGGTGCGCTGTGCGGCGGGAGCGCCGACGAGGTCGGCGAGATCGGCGAGCATCCGCTCGGCGTGCGGCTCCCGTCCCGTGAAGAGCCGGAAGGCGTCCGCCGCCTGGAAGACGGCCATGGCGCCGCCGTCCAGCGTCGGGCAGCCGATCTCCCGGGCCAGCCGCAGCAGTTCGGTGTCGAGCGGCCGGTAGACGACCTCGGCCACCCACAGTCCGGGCCGGAGCAGCCCGGCGGGCAGCGGCAGCCCCGGATGCCCGGCCATGCCGGTGGGGGTGGCGTGGACGAGCCCGTCGGCGTCGGCGAGCCGCGCCGCGAGCCGCTCCATCGCGACGGCGCTCGCCCGCCCGGCGCCGAAGCGGCTGTTCAGCGCGTCGGAGAGCGCGGTGGCCCGCACCGGGTCGGTGTCCGCGAGGGAGAGCCGGTCCGCGCCGAGCGTGAGCAGCGCGTGCGCGACGGCGGCGCCCGCCCCGCCCGCGCCGAGCTGTACGACATGCCGGGTGGCCACGCCTGGCAGGCCCCGGGCGAAGGACCGGGCGAACCCGGTGGCGTCCGTGTTGTGGCCGATCGCCCGGCCGTCACGGAGGACCACGGTGTTGACCGCGCCGAGCGCCGCCGCGGCCGGTTCCACCTCGTCCAGGTGCTCGATCACCAACTGCTTGCAGGGGTGGGTGATGTTGAGCCCGTCGAAGCCCAGCGCCCGCGCCGCCCGCAGCAGTTGGCCGACCGCCTCGGGACCGACCCCCAGCTCTTCGATGTCGATGGTGCGGTAGAGCAGGCGCAGCCCGTGCCGGTCCGCCTCCCGCTCGTGCAGCGCGGGGCTGAGCGAGGGGCCGATGCCCGCGCCGATCAGCCCGGTGAGGTACGAGGATTGCGGCATCGGCGGTGTGGGCTGCGTGGGCGGCACCGGCATCATCATCGGGGTACCCCCACGAGCCGGGCGAGCTGCGCGAGGCCCAGCGCGTAACCGTGCGCCCCGGCCCCGCAGATGACGGTGTCGGCGACGGCCGAGACGTACGAGTGGTGCCGGAACGCCTCGCGCCGGTGGATGTTGGACAGGTGCACCTCCACGACCGGGAGGTCCACGGCGGCGAGCGCGTCGCGCAGCGCCACCGAGGTGTGGCTGTAGCCGGCCGGGTTGATCACGATGCCGTGGTGCGTGGTGCGTGCCTCCTGCACGGCGTCGATGAGGACACCCTCGTGGTTGCTCTGCCGGAAGTCGACCCGCAGGCCGAGCGGAGCCGCGGTGGTGTGGCAGAGCGCCTCGATGTCGGCGAGCGTGTCGGTGCCGTACACCGCCGGCTCCCGCAGGCCGAGCAGATTGAGATTGGGGCCGTTGAGGACGAGTACGGGGTTCTCCGGCGTCCGGTCGGACGAGTTCGGCATCGTGATCATTTCGGTCGGGCCGGAGGAGTCCGGGCGGGGAGGGGAGGGGAGGGGAGGGGAGGGACGGACCGGGGTGAGGGAGGGGCGGGGCGGGGCGGTGCTCAGGCCGAGACCGACTCCGTGGCCGGCGAGCGCTCGCCGGACGCGTCCCGCCGGGCGCCGAGTTCCGTCGTGGGCACCTTGAACGTCTCCCGGCCGGTCACCACCGCGAGCGAGCTGAGTACGCAGAAGGCGGCCGTGAAGATCGCCACGCCGACCCAGTCGTCCCCGTCGGGTCCCGCGATCTGTGCCGCGAAGCTCACGGCGAACCCGGCGACGGCGAAGCCGATCTGCGTACCGATCGCCATGCCGGAGAGCCGGACCCGGGTGGAGAACATCTCCCCGTACAGGGAGGGCCAGATGCCGTTCGCCGCGCTGTAGACCACACCGAAGAAGCCGATGCCGGCGAGGAGCACCAGCGGGTAGGAACCGGTGGAGATCGCCCACAGATAGACGAAGATCATCACCCCGGAGCCGAGCGAACCGATCAGGAAGACCGGCTTGCGGCCGATCCGGTCCGAGAGCCTCGCCCACAGCGGGATGGCGAGCAGGGCCACGGCGTTGGCGGCGACACCGACCCACAGCATCGCCGTCTTGTCCATGCCGACCGCGTCGCTGGTGGCGTACGACAGTGCCCAGACGGTGAAGATGGTGGAGACGGTCGCGATGGTGGCCGCCGCGACGACGCGCAGCACATCGGCCCAGTGGTCGCGCAGCAGGTGGACGAGCGGCAGCCCGGCCGGGGCCCGGCGCGCGGACTCCTGCTGGAAGACGGGGGTCTCCTCCAGGTTGCGCCGGATCAGATAGCCGCCCACCGCGACGAGCGCGCTGAGCAGGAAGGGGATCCGCCACCCCCAGGTGTAGAGCTGGTCGTCGGGGAGCGCGGCGACCGGGATGAAGACCAGCGTGGCGAGGATCTGACCGGCCTGCGTCCCGTTGAGGGTGAAGCTGGAGTAGTAGCCGCGCCGGTGCTCCGGCGCGTGTTCCAGCGTCATCGAGCTGGCACCGGCCTGCTCGCCCGCGGCCGAGATCCCCTGGAGCATGCGCATCAGGACCAGCAGGACCGGCGCGGCGGCCCCGACCTGGTCGTACGTGGGCAGACACCCGATCAGGAACGTGGAGATGCCCATCAGGACGAGCGTCAGCACCATGACCCGGCGCCGGCCCAGCCGGTCGCCGATGTGCCCGAGGAAGAACGCGCCGAGCGGCCGGGTCGCGTACGCCACCCCGAAGGTGCCGAGGGAGATCAGGGTCGCGGTCGCGGCATGGTCCGGGTTGAAGAAGACCCTGGGGAAGATCAGGGCCGCGGCGCTGCCGTAGATGAAGAAGTCGTAGTACTCCAGCGCGCTGCCGACCCAGGCGGCCACGGCCGCCTTCCGGGGCTTGCCCTGCGGGGTGGGGGACGGTTTCGAGGCGTCGAGCGAGTGAGCGGACACGCGTGCTCCTCTGGGGGAGGGGATGACAGCGGCAGAGGGGGGACGGGGATGACAGAGGCAGCGGGGGGATGGGGATGACGGGGATGACGGCAGGCCGGCTCGCCGGATCCGCCGGGGCGCTAATTAACGCACTAGGTAGTTAATTACGCTGTCGAGGATCCTGGGACCGGCGTACGAAACTGTCAAGACACCGCGCGGAAACTGCTCGTCGTCCTGGACCGGCCCCGGAACGCGCTCACCCCCCGGACGGGGAGATCCGGGGGGTGAGCGCCATGGGGGGTGGTGAAGGGGCGGCAGGAAGCCTCAGCCGAGGCCGCCGCGCCCGATGACCTGTGCGTACCAGCGCGCGCTGTCCTTGACCGTACGGCGCTGGGTCGCGAAGTCGACATGGACGACGCCGAACCGCTTGCTGTAGCCGTAGGCCCACTCGAAGTTGTCCAGCAGCGACCAGAGGAAGTAGCCGCGGACCTGTGCGCCGTCCGTGATCGCCCGGTGGACGGCGCCGAGGTGGGAGTGGAGGTAGGCCACGCGCTCGGGGTCGTGGACGGCGCCGGAGGGGTCCGCGTAGTCGTCGTACGCCGCCCCGTTCTCGGTGACCATCAGCGGCGTGCCGGGCAGCTCGTCGCGGAGCCGGGTGAGCAGTTCGTACAGCCCGTCCGCGTCGACCGGCCAGTCCATGGCCGTACGCGGCCCGGGAGCCGGTACGAAGCGCACCCGGCCCTCGGCGCCCGGCCACGGCGAGGGCGTCTCCGAGGAGCCCGCGGCGACGACGGTGGGGGAGTAGTAGTTGATGCCCAGTGAGTCGATGGGCGCCGCGGCGGTCGCCAGGTCACCGTCCCGGACGAACGACCAGTCCGTCAGAGCGGCCGTGTCGGCGACGAGATCCTCCGGCAGCCGCCCGTGGAAGACCGGATCGAGGAAGATCCGGTTCCCCACGGCGTCGATCCTGCGCACCGCGTCGCGGTCGGCCGGTGTGTCGGTGAGCGGCCGCAGGGCATGCAGGTTGAGCGTCAGCGAGATCTCGGTTCCGCGCGGTGTCGTGTCGCGCAGCGCCCGGGTGGCCAGGCCGTGGGCAAGATTGAAGTGGTGGGCGGCGCGCAGCGCGGCGGCCGGGTCCGTACGGCCGGGGGCGTGCACCCCGGAGGAGTAGCCGAGGAAGGCCGCGCACCACGGCTCGTTGAGGGTGGTCCAGGTGGCCACCCGGTCGCCGAGGGCCTCGCCGGCGAGGCGCGCGTACTCCGCGAACCGCCCCGCCGTGTCCCGCTGCGGCCAGCCGCCCGCGTCCTCCAGCTCCTGCGGCAGGTCCCAGTGGTAGAGCGTGGCGACGGGCCTGATGTCCGCCGCCAGCAGCGCGTCGGCCAGCCGCCGGTAGAAGTCGAGGCCGCGCTGTACGGCCGGGCCGCGCCCCGTGGGCTGGACGCGCGACCAGGACACCGAGAAGCGGTAGTCGGTGACGCCCAGCTCCTTGAGGAGGGCGACGTCCTCCTCCATCCGGTGGTAGTGGTCGGCGGCGATGTCACCGGTGTCGCCGTTGCGTACCCGGCCGGGCGTGCGGCTGAAGGTGTCCCAGATGGACGGGGTACGGCCGTCCTCGGCGGCGGCGCCCTCGATCTGGTACGCGGCGGTGGCCGTACCCCACCGGAAGCCGGCGGGGAAGCGGGCCGTCACGGCGGTCTGGGGGTGAGCGTCGACAGCGGTCATGAAGAGGGGCTCCCGTGAGTGAGCGACGGAACAGTGAGGGTAGGGGTGGTGCGGGTGGTGGGGGGACGGCGCGCGGGGGCCCGGACCTGGGCGCCTTACGCGCGGGCTCAGGGGCCGGGCCCGGGGCGCCCGGGTTCAGCCCTTGACGGCGCCCTGCATGATGCCGCCGACGATCTGCCGGCCCAGCAGGCCGAAGACCAGCAGCACCGGCAGGGTGCCGAGCAGGGTGCCCGCCATGATCACGGACTGGTCGTGCACATAGCCGCCGCCGAGCTGGCGCAGGGCCACCTGGACGGTCGGGTTCTGCGAGGAGAGCGCGATGATCGGCCAGAAGAAGTCGTTCCACGCGGCCATGAAGGTCAGCATCCCGAGTACCGCCATCCCCGGCCGGGCGATGGGCACCACGATCGACCAGAAGATGCGCGCGGTGGAGGCGCCGTCGACCCGGGCGGCCTCGATGAGTTCGTCGGGCAGCGACTGCACCAGATACTGCCGCATGAAGAACACACCGAACGCGGAGACGAGCCCGGGCAGGATGACGGCCTGGAGCTGGTTGACCCACTGGAGCTCCGCGATCAGCATGAACAGCGGGATCACCCCGAGCTGCGGCGGGATCATCATCGTGCCGACGGTGACGGCGAGCAGCGCGCCGCGCCCGCGGAAGCGCAGCTTGGCGAAGGCGAAGCCGGCCAGTGTGCAGCACAGCACCGTCCCCACCGTGATCGATCCGGAGACGATCAGCGAGTTGAGGAGCGCCAGGCCGATGTCGGCCTCCTCCAGCACCGCCTGGAAGTTGTCGATGAGGTGCGGCCCCGGCAGCAGGGTCGGCGGCACTTTCGCCAGATCGGCGTTGGAGCGGCTGGCCGCGACGATCGTCCAGTAGAACGGGAACGCGGAGAAGAGCAGCGCGACGGTCAGGATCGCGTACGAGAGCTTGCCGCCGTGCATCGTGCGTCCGGCCCGGCGCCGGCGCCGGGCGGGCGCAGGCCGCCGCTCCTCCCCGTCGGGCGGGGACGGCGGGGTCGGCGGCGCGGTGAGGGTGGTCATCGGCCGGCCTCCTTACGCGAACGGCGGCGCGCGACCAGGGTGTTGACCCCGACGAGGACCAGGATGACCAGGAACATCACCCAGGCGATCGCGGCGGCCCGCCCCAGGTGGAAGAAGCCCCAGCCCTGCTCGTACAGGTAGAGACCGAGCGTCTGGTACTGGTGGGAGATGCCGCCCGAGATGGACCCCTCGAAGAGCAGGGGCTCACCGAAGAGCTGAGTGGCGCCGATGGTCGAGACGACGACGGTGAAGACGATCGTCGGGCGCAGCCCCGGCAGCGTGACGTGGAGGAACTGCCGCCAGCGCGACGCGCCGTCGACCTCGGCGGCCTCGTACAGCTCGTTCGGGATGGACTGCATGCCCGCCAGGTAGATCAGCGCGTTGTATCCGGTCCAGCGCCAGATCACGATGGTCGACACGGCGATCTGCGAGGCGACGGTACCGGTCTGCCAGTCCACCGGCGAGATGCCGACCAGCCCCAGCACGTAGTTGACCAGACCGAAGTCGCGGCCGAAGAGCTGGGCGAAGACCAGGGTCGCGGCGGCGACCGAGGTCGCGTAGGGCAGCAGCATCGCCGTACGGATGAAAGTGCGGCCGCGCAGCTTGTAGTTGAGGAGATGGGCCAGCCCCAGCGCCATCACCAGTTGCGGCACGGTCGAGAGCACACCGATGGTGAAGGTGTTGCGCAGCGCGGTCCAGAAGTACGTGTCGGTGAAGATCGCCGCGTAGTTGCCGAGGCCGCGCCACTCCATGTCGCCCGGCGTCTGCAACTCCACCCGGTAGAGCGAGACATACGCCGTGTAGAGCAGCGGGAAGAGCCCGAAGGCGGCGAACAGGGTGAAGAACGGGGCGAGATAGGCGTACGGCGAGAACGCGCGCCAGGAGCGGCGGACGGCGGACACCCGGGACGCCGGGGGCCCCGGCGCGGGCGGGGGCGCCGCCTTCGCGGTGGCGGTGAGGGTCATGGATCGGCCTTCGCAAGCGGGGGGGGAGAGAAGAGTGCCGGAGTCGGGGGAGGAGGGCGCCGGAGTCGAGGGAGAGGAGTCCCGGAGTCGGGGGAGGAGGGCGCCGGAGCCAGGAGAGAAGAGTGCCGGAGTCGGGGGAGGAGGGCGCCGGAGCCAGGAGAGAGGAGTGACGGAGCCCGGTGAGGAGCATGCCGGAGTCCGAGGGAAAGCGGCGTCGGCTGCTCCCGGCCCGTGCCTCCCGCCGGGTGCGGGGCGAACGGGCCTGGCCGGTCGCGGTCCCGGTCGGTCCCGGCCCCGGTCGGTGCGGGCCGGGACCGACCGGGGGCCGGGTCAGCCGATGACGTTGTCGACGCCCTTCTTCACCGTCGACCACGCCTTCGCGGACGGGGTGCCCTTACGTTCCACCTCGCTCAGCGCGTTGGTGATCTGCTGGGCGACATTGGCGTCGTGGACGCCGAGGACCTGTACGGGCGCGGCCTTGGCGGCGTCACCGAAGATCTGGCCGATCGGGGCGCCCGAGAAGTACGGGTCCTTCGCGTCGGCGACCTGTGCGATGGCGCCGGTGGACGACGGGAAGAGGCCCTGCTCACGGAAGAGCTTGGCCTGCTGCTCGGGCGCGGTGAGCCACTTGATCAGCTCGTACGCCTCCTTCTTGTGCTCGGCCGCGCGCGGTACGGAGAGGTACGAGCCGCCCCAGTTGCCGGCCCCGCCGGGCAGCTTGGCGATGTCCCACTTGCCCGAACCGGTGTCACCCGCCTGGCCCTTGATGTAGCTGAGCATCCACGCCGGGCACGGAATGGTGGCGAACGAGCCCGCCGCGAACGCCTGGTTCCACTGCGGCGACCACTGGTCGAGCTTGGCGCTCAGCCCGGCGCCCGCGGCTCCGACCGAGGTGTCCCACGCGGTCTTCACCGCCGGGTTCCGCTCGTAGACCAGCTTGCCGGAGGCGTCGTAGTACCGCTCCTTCTCCTGGCCGATCATGATCGAGTAGAGGCTGCCCACGCTGTCCAGCCAGGCGCTCTTCGCCGGTGCCTTGGCCATGTACTGCTTGCCCAGGTCGAGGTACCCCTCCCAGGTGGACCACTTCTGCGCCAGCTCGGCGCGGTCGGTCGGCAGCCCCGCCTTCTTGAACAGATCCGTCCGGTAGCACATCGCCTCGGGCCCGACATCCGTGCCGAGCCCCAGGATCCGGCCGTCCTGGGTCGTCGCCGCCGACCACTTGGCCTCGGCGAACTGGTCCTTGAGCGTGTCCGCGCCGTACTGCTTCAAGTCTTCGAACTTGTCGGACTGCTGCTGGGTGACCGAGGCGATCCGCCCGACCTCCACGCCCTGCACGTCGGCGAGACCGCCCCCGCCGGCCAGCCGGGTCTGGAGCGACTTCCAGTAGTCGGGCTCCTCCTGGGTGTCGCTCTGCTTGATCGTGATGTCCGGGTGGAGCTTCTGGTACTCCGCGTAGAGCCCGGCCTCCTGGTAGCCGAAGGATCCGAAGAGGTCGACGGTCAGCGTGACCTTGCCTCCCGCGCTGTCGGAGGTTCCCCCCGAGGAACCGGACCCGCAGGCGACGAGCAGTGTCCCGGAGAGCACGACCGCACCGAGACGGACCGCGGCCCTGCTGGCGGCTCGGGCGATGGGCATGAGAAGCCTCCCTTGGCTTCGGAGTACACACGAGAGCCGATTGAGAGCGCTCTCAGAATCTGGGGTGGAGCGTGCCCCGGGGCGCCCCACCCCGTCAAGACTCGAACGCATAACAGATGCCGTTGAGCGGTAACTCGCCTCCGTGTCCAACGTATTGACACTTCTGTTTCAGGAGTTTTACGTTGCCTGGGATCTGAGAGCGCTCTCTCGGTCGCCCCGGCGGCCACCGTCGGCGCTCCCGGCAGCCCGGCCGCCCCGGCGGTCACCCCCTACCGCGTGTCTCCCCGCGCGATCCCCCACAGACCCCCGCACACCCCCACAACTCCCCCCGCGAGGTGCCGTTCATGTCCGTCTCCCGTGCCAGACCAGCCGCCGCGCTGGTCCTGGTCAGCACTCTGGCCGCGCTCGGCCTCGGCCCCGCCGCCTCCCCGGCCGTGGCCGCCGACATCCCGGTCGGAGCGGGCAGTTACTCGGACAGCCGGCCCGCCGGCACGTCCGGCCCGACCACCAACACCGGCACCCCCGTCACCCCGAAGGTGACCGAGGCCGCCCGGAACGAGCCGGTGCCCACCAACGACTGGTGGTCCTCCCTGGCATTCCAGCGGTACGGCGACAACCCGTACTCCACGCCGATGTACGGCCACCCCCTCACCTACCAGGCGACCGCGGGCGGTCTGGAGGTCGGCTACCCGACCACCCCGGCGATCGTCGGCGAGGGCCGCCAGTACGAGTACGCCCACAAGGCCGATCTCACCCTGGGCCTGACCGGGCTCAACTCGCCCGACACCAAGGCCGACTCCTGGTCCGACTGGACGGTCACGCCCTACTGGTCCGACGGCGCCCGCACCCTGCGGACCACCATCGGCCACGGACTGCCCTTCGTCTACGCCAAGGGCTCCGGCGGCGACGCGCGGATCACCACCGCCGGCGCGCCCACCGTCTTCGCCGACGACGGCAACGTCCTCGGCATCACCGTCGCGGGCCACCACTACGCCCTGTTCGCGCCCACCGGCAGCGACTGGTCGGTGTCCGGTTCCACGGTCACCGCGGGGCTCGGCGCCAAGGACTACTTCTCCCTCGCCGTCCTGCCCTCCACCGACGCGCTGGCGACGTACCGGAAGTACGCGTACAGCTTCGTCACCGGCTCCGAGGTGAGCTGGAGCACCGACGCCGGTACGGTCAGGGCGACCTACCGGCTCACCACCCAGCCGCAGGAGGGCACCGAGACCGGCACCCTCCAGGCCCTCTACCGGCACCAGTGGCTGCACACCACCGACGCGCTCACCCCGTACACCTATGTCTCACCGCGCGGCACGATGAAGGTCCGCGAGGCCACCTCCTTCACCACGAGCCAGCAGACCTCCGGGGTGCTGCCGGCGCTGCCCGCGGGCGGCGGTGTGGACCGGGCGCGGCTCAAGGGGTATCTGGACGAGGCGGCGAACGCGGCCGATCCGTTCTCCGGCGCGACCGACACGTACTGGACCGGCAAGGCGCTGGGCCGCCTCGCCCAACTGGTCCCCGTGGCCGACCAGATCGGCGAGGGCGCGACGCGTGACAAGCTGCTCGGCCTGCTCAAGGGCAGGCTGGAGGAGTGGTTCACGGCGGGCGGCGCGAGCGAGTTCAGCTACGACCAGCAGTGGAAGACACTCATCGGCTACCCGGCGTCGTACGGCAGCGACACCGAACTGAACGACCACCACTTCCACTACAGCTACTACGTCTACGCCGCGGCGATCGTCGCCCAGTACGACCAGGCGTGGGCCGCCGACGCCAACTGGGGCTCGATGGTGAAGACGCTGGTGCGCGACGCGGCCAACCCCAGCCGCACCGACGCCGACTTCCCCTTCCTGCGCGGCTTCGACGTGTACGCGGGCCACAGCTGGGCCTCCGGACACCAGGGCTTCGCCGCGGGCAACAACCAGGAGTCGTCCTCGGAGTCCACCAACCTCAGCGCCGCCCTGGTGCTGTGGGGCTCCGCCACCGGCGACACCCAACTGCGCGACCTGGGAAGCTATCTGCTGGCCACCGAGTCCGAGGCGATCGCCCAGTACTGGTTCGACGCCGACCAGGAGGTCTTCCCCTCCTCGTACGGCCATGACACCGTCGGCATGGTCTGGGGCAGCGGCGCCGCGTACTCCACCTGGTGGACCGCCAACCCCGAGGAGATCCACGGCATCAACGTCCTCCCCGTCACCGGTGGTTCGCTCCACCTGGCCCGCGAGAAGGACGCCATCAGGCGCAATCTCGCCGAGATGCAGCGGGAGAACGGCGGCCCCGCCGTCGAATGGCGGGACATCCTCTGGGAGTTCGAGGCGCTCGCCGACCCCGCGGCCGCCAAGGCCAAGTGGGACGCGGGCGGCGCGGGCTACACGCCGGAGGCCGGCGAGTCCAGGGCCCACACCTACCACTGGATCGCCACACTGGACGCGCTGGGCGCCCCCGACGCGACGGTGACCGGCTCCCTGCCCACCTCGGCCGTCTTCAGCAGGAACGGGGTACGGGTCTACGCGGCGCACAACTTCGGCGCCACCGCCACCACCGTCACCTTCTCGGACGGTACGACGCTCGACGTCCCGGCCCGGTCCACCGCGACGAAGTAGCGGACGCTCCCGGTCCACCGGCGGACGTTCCGCCGACGGATCCACCGGTGCGGCGGGGCACGGCTCAGGCCGAGTCCCGCCGCACCAGCGTGGTCGGTGTGATCACGGAGGCGGGCGCGGTGGAGCCCTCCCGGTCCCGGTCCAGCCCGCGCAGCAGCAGCCGCGCCATCAGCCGCCCCTGCCCCTCGATGTCCTGCTGCACGGTCGTCAGCGCCGGGGCCGTGGTCCCCACCACCGCGTCCATGTCGTCGAAACCCACCACCGCCACATCGCCGGGCACCGAACGGCCCCGCTCCTTCAGCACCCGGAGCGCACCCGCCGCCATCAGGTCGTTCGCGGCGAACACCGCGTCCAGATCGGGGCGGCGCTCCAGCAGCTCCGCCATCGCCCGCGCCCCGCTCTCCTCGGTGAACGCGCCCTCCGCGAGCAGCGCCGGATCCTCGTCCATCAGCACGTCCCGGTAGCCGTCGAGCCGGTCCATGGCCGAGGTCTGGTCGAGCGGCCCCGCGATGTGCGCGATCCGCCGCCGCCCCAGCTCCCGCAGATAGCGCACGGCCTCCCGGGCACCGCCGCGGTTGTCGGCGTCCACGTACGGCACGTCCTGCTGGTCCGCGGCCGACGTCCAGCCCGGCCGGCCCCCGTACACCGTCGGGATCCCGGCCCGCCGGGTGATCGCCGGTATCGGGTCGTCGGTGTGCAGGGAGAAGGCGAGCGCGCCGTCGACATGGCCGCCCGCCAGATAGCGGGCGATCCGGTCGTAGTCACCGGGCCCCTCCAGCAGAAGGAGCACCAACTGGGTGTCGTGCGCGGTCAGCTCCTTGCTGATCCCGCGGATCTGCTGGGAGAAGAACGGATCGGAGAAGATCCGGATCTCCGGCTCCGCGATGATCACCGCGACCGCGCCGGTGCGCCGGGTGACCAGGGAGCGGGCCGCGTGGTTCGGGACGTACCCCAGCTCGTCGACGGCCCGCCGCACCTTGTCGACCAGCGGCCTGCGTACCCCCGCGCCGCCGTTGACGACCCGGGAGGCCGTGGCCCGGGAGACACCGGCGCGCGCCGCGACGGCTTCCAGAGTGGGGCGTGCCCCAGGGGGCGGCTCGGACACGACGTGCGCTCCTCGTCGGTGGATACGGCGGACCGCGCGGCAGCGGCGCCCGCGCGGGGGCGCGGCGCGGCAGCCGGACGGACCACCAGACTAGCCGCTGACCATGGTCGCTGAGAGCGCTCCCATACGCCCGCGGCCCCTGACGTTCCCCCGACCTTCCCCGGCATTCCCCCCGGTCCCGCCTCCGGTGTCCTCCTGATGTCTCCCCGATCCCAGGACTGCCCTCTTTTGAACGGGAGTTGACCGGGGTAGCTTCCGCCCCATGGAGATCCGGTCGCGGGGTGCCCGCAGGTCGTACGGACGAAGGTCGCGCCGCGTGCTCGCCGCGGCGGCCTCCGTCGCGCTGTTCGGGGTCCTGCTCACCCCGTCCCTGGCCCAGGGCGCCGAGCCGGGCGCCCCGCCCGGCGTGAGCGCCGAGCGGGTCAAGGAGAGCCGGCCCGTCTACTCGTACGAGGACGCGGTCAGGGAGTCCGTCTGGGTCGACACCGGACTCGACGCCGACGAGGACGGCGAGGCCGACCGCGTCGCCGTCGACATCGTCCGCCCCCGCGAGCCGGCCCTCCAGGGCCGCAAGATCCCCGTGATCATGGACGCGAGCCCCTACTACTCCTGCTGCGGACGGGGCAACGAGAGCCAGCGCAAGACCTACGACGCGAACGGCGACCCGGCGGGCTTCCCCCTGCACTACGACAACTACTTCGTCCCGCGGGGCTACGCCTTCGTCGCCGTCGACCTGACCGGCACCAACCGCTCCGACGGCTGCGTGGACACCGGCGGGCGCTCCGACGTCCAGTCCGCCAAAGCCGTCGTCGACTGGCTCAACGGCCGCGCCCGCGCCTACGGCAGCCGCACCGGCACCGACCCCGTCCGGGCGGGGTGGACCACCGGCGCCACCGGCATGATCGGCAAGAGCTACGACGGCACCATCGCCAACGCCGTGGCCGCCACCGGCGTCGAGGGACTCAGGACGATCGTCCCGATCGCCGCCATCTCCTCCTGGTACGACTACTACTTCGCGCAGGGCGCGCCCCTCAACCGTTCGAGCCCGGCCTGGCTCTCCGACTACGTGGAGAGCCCCGAGGCCCGCGCCCGCTGCCAGGCGGTCCAGCAACGGCTTGTCGACGGCGCCCCCCGCAGCGGCGACCGGACCCCCCTGTGGACCGAGCGCGACTACGTGCGGAACGCGGCCAAGGTGAAGGCCAGCGTCTTCGCCGTCCACGGCATGCAGGACCTCAACGTCCGTACGAAGCACCTCGGCCAGTGGTGGGACGCGCTCGCCGACGCCGGCGTGGAGCGCAAGATCTGGCTCTCCCAGACCGGCCACGTCGACCCGTTCGACTTCCGCCGCGCCACCTGGGTCACCACCCTGCACCGCTGGTTCGACCACTACCTCCTCGGTTACGAGAACGGCATCGACCGCGAGCCCATGGCGGACATCGAACGCGCCCCCGACCGGTGGACCACCGACCGGGTCTGGCCCCCGCGCACCACCGCCGCCACGACCCTGCGCCCCGCGAGCGGCGCACAGCCCGGCGTCGGCACGCTCGGCCGTACACCTGCCGCGCCCGGCTCCACCGAGACCTTCACCGACGACCGGAGCCTCGGCGAGTACGACTGGGCCGCCGACATCGACCGGTCCACCCCCGGCAAGACCGGCTTCGTCACCCGGGCCCTCAGCCAGGACCTGCGGCTGTCCGGCTCCTCCCGGGTGACCGTCACGGCCACCCCGTCCACCTCGACCGCCCATCTCTCCGCGGTCCTGGTCGATCTCGGCCCCGACACCATCCGGGACTACGGCGCCTCCGGCGAGGGCATCACCACCCTCACCGAACGCACCTGCTGGGGCCCGAGTACCACGGCCGACAGCTCCTGTTACCGGGAGACCGCGGCTCGCACCGCGGACGTGGGGTACAACATCGTCAGCCGCGGCTGGGCCGATCTGGGCACCTACGCGTCCCCGGACCAGGGCCGCCCGCTCACCCCCGGCACGCGGTACACGATCACCCTCGAACTCGCCGCGACCGACCATGTCGTCCCCGCCGGGCACCGGCTTGCGCTGATCGTCGCCGGTACGGACCAGGGGCTCATCGAACCGCCGTCCACCACCCCCACGCTCACCCTCGACCTCGCCCGCACCGCCGCGCACGTCCCGTTCGTCGGCGGCGCCCGGGCGTTCGCCCGCGCCACGACCGGCGCCGCGCCCCCGCAGGACGCGCCCCGCACGCCCCTCACCGCCGGCGTGACCGAGCCCCGCCCGACCCCTCCGATCCCGGGAGACCGCATCCGATGAGGACGACGACGGAAATGAAGCCGGCCCTGACGGCAGGAATACGCGCTTTGGTCCTGGCCGCGTGCTCGGTGGCCCTTGTCCTGCCGACCGCCATGGTCCCCGCGCACGCCGCGCCCACGGCTGCCGGACCGGCCCCGGGCATGGCATCGTCGGTCGCGTCCGACGCGCCCCGTACGGGCTTCGAGACCAGTGACGGCGCCGACTGGACCAGCCAGCCGCAGGAGCAGGAGTTCCTCTCCGCCGTCGTCCGGGGCGGCGACCGCGTCTCCCTCCGCACCATCGGCACCACCCGGCAGGGCCGCCCGCTCCAGCTCGTCGAACTCGGCGCGCGGCGCGCCCCCGTCACCGTCCTGCTGGTGTGCAGCCAGCACGGCAACGAACCGTCGGGACGCGAGGCGTGCCTCTCCACCGTCCGTGACCTCGCCTACGCCCAGGACCGCGCGACGCGGCGCTTCCTGGACCGTACGAGCGTCCTGGTCGTGCCCACCGCCAACCCGGACGGCCGCGCCGCCGACACCCGCGGCAACTCCGACGGCGTAGACATCAACCGCGACCACATCGAACTCACCACCGCCGAGGCCCGCGCCATGGCCGCCGTCATCCGCGACCGGGGCCCGGACGTCATCTACGACCTCCACGAGTACGGCGCCACCCCGCCCTACTACGACAAGGACCTCTTCGACCTCTGGCCGCGCAACCTCAACACCGCCCCCGGCGTGCACGACGCGTCGCGGAGCCTGTCCGAGCGGTACGTACGCCCCGCGGCCACGGCCGCGGGCCACTCCATCGGCACGTACGGCATCTGGACCGACCCGGTGACCGGCGACCCCATCCGGCAGACCGCGGGCGACGGCCAGGAACGCATCCTGCGCAACGCGGCGGGCGTCAAGCACTCCGTCGGCCTGCTCATCGAGAGCCGCGTCAACGCGCTGACCGACGCCGAGAAGGCCGACCCGTCCCTCAACCACCGGCGCCGGGTGACCAGCCAGCTCGACTCCCTGGGCGGTCTGTTCACCTTCACCGACGAGCGCCGGACCCGGATCGCGGCGGCCACCGCCGCCGCCCGGCTGGCCGGACTGAAGGACCGGGGACCGATCTATCTCGGCGGCGCCGACAACGACCCCGCGGCCCCCGACCGGATCATCCAGGACCCGCCCTGCGGCTACCGGCTCGACGCCGCGCAGTACGCGGAGGTCAAGGACGAACTCGCCCTGCACGGCGTGGTGTCCGTCCCCGTGGGGGAGGGCGCGTTCGTACCGCTGCGCCAGTCCCGGCGGGCACTGGCGGCGCTGCTCCTCGACGAGCGGGCCGACTACCACCTGACCGAGGCCACCCCCGCCGCCTGCTGACCCCCGGGAGCCGGGTGGCCGGAGTCCGGAGCCGACAGCGGGGAGCCGGACCCGACGCACCCCGCGGGTCCGAGCCCCGACCCGGGCCGCCCCGGCCCCCGGCCTCCCGTGGGGTGCTCAGCCGACGGCCAGCCGCGCGGCCTCCTCGGCGCACCCCCAGGCCACGGTGACGCCCGCGCCGCCGTGCCCGTAGTTGTGCACCAGCCGCCCGCCGCCGGGCAGGGGTACGGCCTCCAGCCGCACCCGGGGGCGGGCCGGCCGCAGCCCCACCCGGTGCTCCAGCACCCGCGCGCCCGCCAACGCGGGCACCACCCGCGCGCAGAGCGCCACGATCGCGTCGGCCTCCTCCTGGTCCGGGCCCAGATCCCAGGAGCCCTCGGTCGCTGTCCCGCCGAGCAGCACCCCGTACGGCTGCGGCATCACGTACGTCATCTCGTGCGCGCCGGGCAGCGCCCCCACGAACCACTCCTCGACGCCCGGGTTCTCCACGACCACCACCTGCCCGCGCACCGGATGGACCGACACGTCCGGCACAAGCTCCCGGGCGCCCAGCCCCGTGCAGTCCACCACGGCGGGCGCCACGGCGGCCGGCTCGCCGAAACCCGTGACCGAGTGCCGTTCGACCGTGCCGCCCGCGGCCCGCAGCCGTGCCTTCAGGTACCGCAGATAGACCGGCATGTCGATCAGCGGAACCTCGGCCCGCAGCCCCTGGCCGACCCCCTCGGGCAGTTCACCGGGGCGCGCCTCACGCAGCCCCCGCACCCGGGAGGCCCAGCTCCCCAGCCCCTCGATCCGGGTGTGCGCCATCAGACCGGGGACGATCCGTACCCCGGTCCGCTCCGCGTCCGCCGCGAGCCGCTCGTACCGCTCCAGCGACAGCTCCAGCCAGGGACCGACCTGCCGGGCCGGCTCGATGCGGTACGGCCAGATGAGCGCCCCCGCCACCGCCGAGGTGGTCCTGGCCACCGGATCACGCGTCCACAGCCCCACCCGCTGACCGCTCTCCGCCAGCACCACCGCCGTCGTCAGCCCGATGACCCCACCACCGACCACGATCACATCGCACGTTCCGCCGCTCATGCACCGACCCTATAAGTCCGGAGGAGCGCCCTCCGCCCCTCAATATCCGCTGGACGCCCCCGCGTTGCGGAGGAGACCCTGCTCTCCTGCCCTCACCCGCGGGACGGACCTCCCCCGACAACGGACGCGGACGGCCCCGGACGGCCCCGGACGCGCCGCTCCGGCGGGCCTGCCGCGACCGGCACTCCGCTACGATCGGACGCTCTGATGACTGCCACACTTGTAGCCAAGGACCTCGCCGCGGGACACGGCGACCGCTCGCTCTTCTCCGGGCTCGACCTCGTCGTCGCGCCCGGCGACGTGATCGGGCTCGTGGGCGCCAACGGCGCGGGGAAGTCCACCCTGCTCCGGCTGCTCGCCGGACTCGACACACCCGAGGACGGGGCGCTGCGTCTCTCGCCGCCCACCGCCGCCGTCGGCCACCTCCCGCAGGAGCCGGAGCGCCGCGCGGGGGAGACCGTACGGGACTTCCTGGGCCGCAGGACCGGGGTCACCGCCGCGCAGACCGCCCTGGACGAGGCCACCCAGGCGCTCGTCGACGGCGCGCCGGGCGCGGACGACGCCTATGCCGCCGGTCTGGAGCGCTGGCTCGCCCTCGGCGGCGCCGACCTCGACGAGCGCGCCGAGGAGACCGCGGCCTCGCTGGGCCTGACCGTCGGCCTCGACCAGCCCATGACCAGCCTCTCCGGCGGCCAGGCGGCCCGCGCGAGCCTCGCCTCCCTGCTGCTCTCCCGGTACGACGTCTTCCTGCTGGACGAACCGACCAACGACCTGGACCTCGACGGTCTGGAACGCCTGGAGAAGTTCGTCTCCGGACTGCGCGCCGGCACGGTCGTCGTCAGCCACGACCGCGAATTCCTCGTCCGTACGGTCACCAAGGTCCTCGAACTCGACCTGGCGCAGCAGAAGATCACCCTTTTCGGCGGCGGCTACGACGCCTATCTGGAGGAGCGCGAGCGGGCCCGGCGCCACGCCCGCGAGGAGTACGAGGAGTTCGCGGACAAGAAGGCGGCCCTGGAGACCCGGGCCCACACCCAGCGCTCCTGGATGGAGAAGGGCGTCAAGAACGCCCGGCGCAAGGCGACCGACAACGACAAGATCGGCCGCAACCTCCGTACGGAGTCCACCGAGAAGCAGGCAGCCAAGGCGCGCCAGACGCAGCGGATGATCGAACGCCTCGACGTGGTCGAGGAGCCGCGCAAGGAGTGGGAACTGCGGATGGAGATCGCCTCCGCGGATCGTTCCGGCGCGGTCGTCGCGACCCTGAACGGCGCCGAAGTCACCCGTGGCGGTTTCCACTTCGGCCCCGTCACGCTCCAGATCGACCGCGCCGACCGCGTCGCCATCACCGGCGCCAACGGCAGCGGCAAGTCCACCCTGCTCGCCGCGCTCCTCGGCCGGCTCCCGCTGGACACGGGGCACGCCACCCTCGGCTCCGGTGTGCTCGTCGGCGAGGTCGACCAGGCCCGGGCCCTCTTCCACGGCCCGGAAACCCTGCTGGACGCCTTCCGCCCGGCCGTCCCCGACACCGAGCCCGCCGAGCTGCGTACGCTCCTCGCCAAGTTCGGCCTCAAGTCGGACCATCTGCTCCGCCCCGCGACCACCCTCTCCCCGGGCGAACGCACCCGCGCGGCCCTCGCGCTCCTCCAGGGCCGGGGCGTGAACCTCCTCGTCCTGGACGAGCCGACGAACCATCTGGACCTGCCCGCGATCGAACAGCTGGAGTCGGCGCTCGACTCCTACGACGGCACGCTCCTGCTGGTGACGCACGACCGCAGAATGCTGAACGCGGTCCGCACGACCCGCCGTCTCGATGTGGCCGCGGGCCGCGTCACGGAAATCTGAGGCCTTTCGCCCCGGACCCCGCCGGGCCGGTCCGGGCGAGAGCCCCGGGCCCCGGACCACGGGCCCCGGACCACGGGCCCCGGACCACGGGCCCCGGACCACGGGCCCCGGACCACGGGCCCCGGACCACGGGCCCCGGACCACGGGCCCCGGA